>JAOTWP010000259.1 GCA_029862975.1 Acidobacteriota bacterium | reverse complement strand
CGAGTAAACGAGGGCGAGGTCGCGGGCCAGCGGGCTCACGATGGACATGAGGTGGAACACGTCGCGCGGGCCGCGGTGGTGCGGCAGCGGGACGACGATCAGCTCGTCGATCGCGTCGCCCAGCAGAGCCCGCAGCTGCTTGATCCCGGCGCCGTTGGTGCGGTAGCCGTGACCGACGGCGACGGTCCGCGAGTCGAGCCAGACCACGTCGCCCCCCTCGAGGGTGCCCGGAGCCGTGATGCGGCCGGCGAGCGGCAGGCCGAGAGCCGCGAAGAGCCGGCCCTGCGCCCGCGGCTCGGCGGCGCGTGCCTG
This sequence comes from Acidobacteriota bacterium, assembly GCA_029862975.1. GTDB lineage: Bacteria > Acidobacteriota > Thermoanaerobaculia > Multivoradales > JAHEKO01 > CALZKB01. The sequence goes on along the minus strand of JAOTWP010000259.1, from coordinate 2,773 downwards.
CTTGCCCATGCGGCACAGCACGACGCCACGGTCGCAGACGACGGAGGCGTCGCGCACGTAGAGCGAGTCGAGGCCGAGGTCGGGCGCCGCGGGCAGGTGCTCCACGAGGACGCCGCGCGCCGTGAAGAGCGCCTCGAAGGCGTCGTACTCGGCCACGGCGCGGTCGAAGGCGGGAGGCGCGGCGTAGTCGAGCTGGCGCCACTGGGCGTCGATGGCGGCCTGGCTCGCGAAGGCGGCGCGGGCATGCGCCAGGACGACGCGCTGCAGGCTGCCGTAGTCGCTCTGGCGCGTCGTCGCGGCCCCGTCCGTCATGGGCCGGTGTGGGCGAGCTCGTCGTCGAGCGCCAGGAGCGCGTGGTCGACGTCGGCCCGCGTGAGGACCAACGGCGGCTTGATCTTGAGGACGTTGTGCAGCGGGCCGTCGGTCGAGAGCAGGATGCCGCGCCGTTTCATCCGCTCGACGAGCGCGGCGGCGGCCGCCGCCGCCGGCGCCAGGGTGCGGCGATCCGCGACCAGCTCGACGCCGAGGAAGAGACCGAGGCCGCGGACGTCGCCGACGAGCTCGTGGCGCCGCGCAAGCTCGCGCAGGCCGTCCAGGAAGCGGCCGCCGAGTGCGCGCGCCCGCTCCTGCAAGCCCTCCTCGGCGATGACGTCGAGCACCGCCAGGCCGATGGCGCAGGAGACCGGGTTGCCGCCGAAGGTGCTGAAGAACTCCATGCCGTTGGCGAACGACGCGGCGATCTCGGGGCTGGTGACGACCGCCGCCAGCGGGTGGCCGTTGCCGATCGGCTTGCCCATGACGACGACGTCGGGGACCACGGACTGGGTCTCGAACGCCCAGAAATGGCTGCCGGGCCGCCCGAAGCCGACCTGCACCTCGTCGGCGATGCAGACGCCGCCGGCCGCCCGCACGTGGGCGTAGGCCCTCTCGAGATACCCCGCAGGCGGCACGATCTGGCCGCCGCAGCCGAGGAGCGGCTCGACGAGGAGCCCGGCCACCGGCTCCGTGGCCCTTGCCAGCGCGGCGCCCACGGCGTCGCCGTAGGCGCGCCCGGCGGCCGGCCCCTGCCCCTTGTGCGGACCGCGGTAGCCGTCCGGCATGGGGACGACGCCCACCCAGGGCGCGGCGCGCCCGCTGCCGCCGCGGCCCAGGAACTTGTAGGGGCTCAGCTCGATCAACGTGCTGGTGTGGCCGTGATAGGCCCCCTCCACCACCAGCATGCCGCGCCGCCCGGTGTGGGCGCGGGCCAGCCGCACGGCCAGCTCGTTGGCCTCGCTGCCGGAGTTGACGAAGTAGCACACCCGCAGGGGCTCCGGCAGGGTCGCCGTCAGGCGCTCCGCGTAGTCCGTGAGCTCGCGGTAGAGGTAGCGGGTGTTGGTGTTGAGGATCGCCATCTGGCGCTGGCCCGCGGCGACGACCCGCGGGTGGCAGTGGCCGACGTGGCAGACGTTGTTGACGAGGTCGAGGTACGGCCGCCCGCGGCGGTCGTAGAGGTACTGGCCGGCTCCGCGGACGATCTCGAGAGGCTCGTCGTAGGCGAGGCTGAGCGACGGTCCGAGCCGGCGCCGGCGGCGGGCGAGGAGCGACCCGGCACCGCTCGCCGCGGCCGGCGGCGCCGCGGCGCCGGTGAGGGCGGCCTCGGCGTTGGCGGGATCGACGGCCAGCAGCCGGGCCAGCAGCTCCCAGGCGGGCTCTTCGGTGAGAAAGTGGTTGCGGGTGCCGGCGCCGGTATGGCGGCGCTCGGCCGCGGTGGCGAGAGAGGCGGCGAGCCGCCCGCAGACGAGCGGCAGCAGAGCCCGGCGCTCGCCGTCGCCCAGCACCCGGAGCTCCTGATAGCCCGCGACGATTCGCGCCCCGACGGCGAGCGGGTCGGGCTGGCGCAGGCAGGCGTAGGTCATGGCGACGGCCAGCTCGCAGACCGTGGGATTCTCGAGGGCGTCGCCGAAGTCGAGCAGCCCGACGACGTGCCCGTTCGCGACGAGGACGTTCTCGTCGTTCGCGTCGCCGTGGATGAACGAGGCGGGGAGCTCGCCGAGGCGCGGCAGCGCGAGGGCGCGCCAGCGGTGGAAGGCGTCGGCCAGCAGCCGCCGGCGCGAGAGGTCGGCGACGAGCGCGATCGCGGGCCGCAGGTCGTCGACCCGGGTGAGGTCCCAGCGATGGTTGCGGCGGCCGGCCGCGGGGGCGAAGCCCGCGAGCGCCGCCGCCAGCCGGGCGAGGGTGCGGCCGAGCTCGACCTGCAGGGCCGCGTCCGGCGCCGCCAGCTCCGACCACGGCGTGCCCGTCACGAAGGCGCTCAACCGGGCCGGCAGGCGGACGTCCGCGGCGGCCGGATACGCGGTGACGACCGCTCCGTCGCGGGCCGGCACGGTGCGCGGCAGGCCGAGCCCGAGCTCGCCACGGGCGAGGTGCTCGATCGCCTCGTGCTCGAGGGCGAGCGCGCCCGGCTCCTGCCCCTGGGTCGCGATCTTGAGCACGGCGCGGCCGCCCGGGTGCTCGACGAGGACGTTGTGGTTCTCGCCCGGCAGGGGGCGGATCGCGGCCTCGAGGCCGTAGGCCGAGCGCAGGAACTCGCGCACGCTCGCCCCGTCGAGCCGCAGTCCGCTGGGCGGGGCTGTCGGTGGGGCGATCGGGGGTCTGGGGATCGGATCCAGGGCTCACCTCCGGCGACGCCCGGATCTTAGCCTGACGGTCGGGTCTCGCCAGTCGGGGCTTGCCAGTTGGGGCTTGCCAGTCGGGGCTTGCCAGTCGGGCTTGCCAGTCGGGGCTTGCCAGT
>JAOTWP010000014.1 GCA_029862975.1 Acidobacteriota bacterium | reverse complement strand
GCCCGGCGACAACGTGAACCTGGACGTGGAGCTGATCGCGCCGATCGCGATGGAGAAGGGCGTGCGCTTCGCCATCCGCGAGGGCGGCCGCACCGTCGGCGCCGGCACCGTCACCGAGATCAAGGACTAGCGCCCGCGCCCAACCCAGGCTCGACGTAGAGAAAGAAAACCGGTCATGGTCAACGAGAAGATCCGCATTCGCCTCAAGGCGTACGACTACCGCGTGCTCGACACGTCCACGAACGAGATCGTGGACACGGCGCGGCGAACCGGGGCGCGCGTCGTCGGCCCCATTCCACTGCCGACCCACATCGCCCGGTACACGGTGAACCGTGGGCCCCATGTCGACAAGAAGTCGCGGGAGCAGTTCGAGATCCGTACGCACAAGCGGCTACTGGACATCTTCGAGCCTACGACCCAGACCGTGGACGCCTTGATGAAGCTCGAGCTCCCCGCCGGAGTCGACGTCGAGATCAAGGCTTTCGGAAAGTAGAGGTCCGTTGGAAATGGAAGGCTTGCTAGGCAAGAAGGTCGGGATGACCCAGATCTTCACGGAGGACGGCACGGCCGTCCCCGTCACCGTCATCGTGGCCGGTCCGTGCTTGGTGGTGCAGCGCAAGACGGCCGGCAGGGAAGGCTACGACGCCGTCCAGCTCGGGCTGGTCGAGGAGCGCCCTCCCAAGCACGTCAATCAGCCGGCCAGCGGCCACTTCAAGGCCGCTGGGGTCCAGCCGCTGAAACGCCTCAACGAGTTCCGGGTCGAGTCCGAGGCGGCGTGGAAGGCGGGCGACGAGGTCAAGTGCTCGCTCTTCGCCGTCGACGACTACGTCGACGTCGTCGCGACGAGCAAGGGCAAGGGCTTTCAAGGAGTGATCCGGCGTCACGGCCACGCCGGCGGCAAAGCGACCCACGGCTCGATGTTCCACCGGGCGCCGGGCTCCATCGGTCACTCCTCCGACCCCTCGCGGGTGTTCCCGGGCACCAAGATGCCGGGCCAGACCGGCGGCAAGCGCACCACCGTCAAGAACCTCCGGGTCGTGAAGATCGACGAGAAGCGCAACCTTCTCTTCTTGCGCGGCGCGGTGCCCGGCCCCAAGCAGGGGTACGTGTCCATTCGCCGGGCGAAGCGGGGCTGAGACGATGAAACTCACGGTGAAGAGCCTCGACAACAAGGTCGTCAAGGAGCTCGAAGTTCCGGACGCGGTCTTCGGCTACCCCTTCAAGGAGCACCTGGTGCACACCGCGGTGCAGTCCTATCTCAACGCGCGGCGCTCCGGCACGGCCAAGACCAAGCCGCGCGGCGAGGTCGTGGGCTCGAACCGCAAGCCCTACCGGCAGAAGGGCACCGGGCGGGCCCGCGCGGGCAGCGCCAAGTCCCCGCTATGGCGCTCGGGCGGCACCGTCCACGGCCCGCAGCCCAGGAGCTACGCCGACAAGCTGACCCCGCGCGAGAAGCGCAATGCCCTGAAGTCCGTGCTCTCGCGGCGCCTCAAGGAAGAAGGGCTCCTCGTGGTCGACAAGCTCGAGCTCGAGAGCGTCAAGACGGGAGCGTTCGAGAAGGTCCTCCTGGCCCTGGGCGTCGCCGGCAAGACTCTCCTCGTCGACGACTACGGCAACGACCGCCTGGCGCTCGCTGCCCGCAACAACCCGCGGCTGAAGGCCGTCGACGCCATGGGGGTCAACGTCTACGACGTCGTCGACCGGCCGCGGCTCGTCGTCAGCGAGCAGGCGCTGGGACGTCTGGTGGAGGTCCTTTCCAAATGAGGATCCAGGAAGTCATTCGCCGGCCGCTCATCACCGAGAAGTCGACCGAGCTGCGCGACGAGAACAACATCGTGGCCTTCGAGGTCGACCGGCGGGCGAACAAGATCGACGTCAAGCGCGCGGTCGAGGCGCAGTTCAAGGTCAAGGTGGCCGAGGTGCGGGTCAGCCTGGTGCACGGCAAGGTCAGGCGGCAGGGCCGCTACGCGGGCCGCCGCCCGGACTGGAAGAAGGCCTACGTGCGGCTCGCCGCCGGTGAGAAGGCCATCGAGTTCTTCGAGGGGGTCTAGATCGATGGGTATCCGAAAGCTGAAGCCGACGAGCCCGGGGAGCCGCACTCAGGAGATCGCGGACTACGCCGAGCTGACGGCGGCGAAGCCGCACAAGAAGCTCACCGAGGGCAAGAAGCGGGTGAGCGGGCGCAACAACCGCGGCCGCGTGACGATTCGCTTCCGCGGCGGCGGCCACAAGCGCCGCTACCGGGTCGTCGACTTCCGGCGGGACAAGCACGGCGTGCCCGCGAAGGTAGCGACGGTGGAGTACGACCCGAACCGGTCGGCGCGGATCTGCCTCCTGCACTACGCCGACGGCGAGAAGCGCTACATCCTCTGGCCCGCGGGCCTCGAGGTCGGCGCGGAGGTGGTCTCGGGCCCGGCTTCGCCCGTGAACGTCGGCAACTCCCTCCCGCTGGCGCAGATCCCCCTGGGCACGGTGATCCACAACATCGAGCTCAAGATCGGCGGGGGTGGGCAGATGGTGCGCAGCGCGGGCGCCGGCGGGCAGCTCATGGCCAAGGAGGGCGACTACTGCCAGGTCAAGCTCCCTTCGGGCGAGCAGCGCAGGGTGCACGTCAACTGCTACGCCACGATCGGCCGCCTCGGCAACTCGGACCACTCCAACCGCTCGGACGGCAAGGCGGGCCGCACCCGCTGGCTCGGCCGGCGCCCGCACAACCGCGGCGTGACGATGAATCCGGTCGACCATCCCATGGGCGGTGGGGAAGGCAAGAGCTCGGGCGGAAGGCACCCCTGCACTCCCTGGGGCGTCCCCACGAAGGGCTACAAGACGAGAAACAACAAGCGCACGGACGGCATGATCGTCCGGCGTCGCAACCGGAAGTAGGTCGAGATGGCGCGCTCACTCAAGAAGGGTTTCTTCATCGATCATCACCTGCAGGACAAGGTGGAAGCGATGAACGACAGCGGACAGAAACGGGTGATCAAGACGTGGTCCCGCCGGTCCACGATCATCCCGGAGATGGTCAGCCACACCATCGCCGTTCACAACGGCATGCGGTTCATCCCCGTGTACGTGTCGGAGAACATGGTCGGTCACAAGCTCGGCGAGTTCGCGATGACCAGGACGTTCCGGGGCCATGCCGGCCGCGGCAAGGAGCGGGGAGCCCGCGCCCGCTAGGCGTCGGAAGGAATTCGGACATGGAAGTCACCGCCAAGCTTCGTTACCTCCAGGGCTCGCCGCAGAAGGTCAGGCTCGTGGCCGACCTGATTCGCGGCCGCGACGTGCAGGAAGCCGCCAACATCCTGGCTTTCAGCAACAAGGGCGCCGCGCGGCCGCTCTCCAAGCTGCTCAAGTCGGCCATCGCCAACGCCGAGAACCGCGAAGAGCAAGTGGACATCGACCGCCTGTACGTCAAGGAGATCTTCGTCGACGGCGGACCGGTGCTCAAGCGACTGCGGCCGCAGCCGATGGGCCGCGCCTTCCGGATCTTGAAGCGGCAGAGTCACGTCACGATCAAGCTCGACACCCGTAAGGCAGAAAACTAAGGAGATCAGAGTGGGTCAAAAGACACATCCCTACGGGTTTCGGTTGGTCTACAACAAGACCTGGCATTCGCGCTGGTACGCGGAGCGCGACTACGCGAGGCTGCTCAAGGAGGACGTGGAGCTGCGCCGCGGGCTCAAGGAGCGGCTGGCGCACGCCGGGGTCAGCGAGATCGACATCGAGCGCGCCGCCGACAAGCTGCGGGTGACGATCTACACGTCGAAGCCGGGGATCATCATCGGCCGCAAGGGCGCCGAGGTCGACAAGCTCCGCGACGACCTCCAGAAGCAGATGGGCCGCGAGGTGCACATCAACATCCAGGAGATCAGCCGGCCCGAGCTCGACGCGCAGCTCGTGGCGGAGAACGTCTCCCACCAGCTGACGCGCAGGATCGCGTTCCGTCGCGCCATGCGCAAGGCGATGGAGTCCGCGTTCCGCTTCGGGGCCAAGGGCGCCAAGATCATGATCGCGGGACGCCTCGGAGGGCACGAGATCGCCCGCACGGAGTGGTACCAGGACGGCCGGCTGCCGCTGCACACGCTGAAGGCCGACATCGACTACGGTTTCACCGAGGCGAACACGACCTACGGGGTCATCGGCGTGAAGGTCTGGATCTACAAGGGCGATCTGCTGCGCGAGAAGACGCGCACCGCGATCGCGTAGGGCGGGGGAGTCGACACCATGTTGATGCCGAAGAAAGTCAAGTACCGCAAGCGTCAGCGCGGCCGTCGCGCCGGCCGGGCGAAGGGCGGCGACTACGTCGCCTTCGGCGATTACGGGCTGCAGGCGCTGGAGACCGGCTGGGTCACGGCCCGCCAGATCGAGGCGGCTCGTATCGCGATCGCCCGCGGGGTCAAGCGCGGCGGCAAGATCTGGATCCGGATCTTCCCCGACAAGCCGATCACGAAGAAGCCGCTCGAGACCCGCATGGGCAAGGGCAAGGGCAACCCGGAGGAGTGGGTCGCCGTCGTCAGGCCGGGCCGCGTGATGTTCGAGCTCGAAGGCGTGTCCGCCGTGCTCGCGCGAGAGGCGATCGACAAGGCGCGCCACAAGTTCGGCATCAAGACGCGCTTCGTTTCGCGTCACGAGCGCCTGGCGGAGTGAGGTTCGCGATGAAGGCACAAGAGCTGAGAGAACTGACGATCGGAGACCTCCGGCAGAAGGAGGAGGAGCTGGCCGAGCAGCTGTTCGCCCTCCGCCTGCAGAAGGTGACGGGGCAGCTCGACAACCCCGCGAAGCTGCGCGCCGCGCGCCGCGACCTGGCGAGAGTACTGACGGTGGCCCATCAAAAGGCCGCAGGCGAAGGGGCTTGAGGACATGACCGAGCACCAGCAAGAAGCGCGGACCCACCACCAGACGCTCGTGGGCAAGGTCGTCAGCGACAAGATGGACAAGACCGTCGTCGTCGCCGTCGAGCAGACGCGAACGCACCCGCTCTACCGCCGGTCGATGAAGCGCACGTCCAAGTTCTACGCCCACGATGCCGGCAACGAGTGCCGCGAAGGCGATCGCGTCCTGATCGCGGCGAGCCGGCCGCTGTCCAAGCAGAAGCGGTGGCGCGTGCGCCAGATCCTGCAGCGGGCGGAGGGTTGAGGCGATGATCCAGATGGGAACCAAGCTCGACGTCGCCGACAACTCCGGAGCCCGCAAGATCGCGTGCATCCATCTGCGCGGCGGCTCCGCGGGCCGCTACGGCGGCGTCGGAGACGTGATCACCGCCTCCGTCAAGGAAGCGACGCCGGAGGGCACCATCAAGAAGGGCGAGGTGGTGAGAGCGGTGATCGTGCGCACCCGGAGCGCCCAGCGGCGCCGCGACGGAAGCTACATTCGCTTCGACACCAACTCCGCCGTCATCATCAACGACGCCGGCGAGCCGGTCGGCACCCGCGTCTTCGGTCCGGTGGCGCGCGAGCTGCGCGAGAAGCGGTTCATGAAGATCATCTCGCTGGCGCCGGAGGTCCTGTAGCCGGCTCGAGGAGCCGCCGGGGCACGGTGTGAGGAGCAGAGGATGAACAAGGTCAAGATCAAGAAGAACGACGAAGTGCTCGTCATTCGCGGGAAGGACAAAGGGGCCCGCGGCAAGGTCCTGCGCGTGCTGCCGGGCACGCGGACCGCGATCGTGGAGCGCGTCAACATGATGAAGCGCCATACCCGTCCGAACCCGCAGAAGAACGTGCAAGGCGGAGTGCTCGAGAAGGAAGCGCCGATCCAGCTCTCGAACCTGATGCTGATCTGTCCCGAGTCGGGCAAGCCGACGCGCGTGGGCCTCGAGCGGCGGGGAGACGGCTCCTCCGGGCGCGTGGCCAAGGTCTCGGGCGCGCGGCTCTCCTGAGCCGGCGGGACGAGCGGAGAACGAAATGGCCAAGCAAGCGAAGCAGCCGCAGCAGCCCCAGCAGACGACCCGTGGCTACGTGCCGCGTCTCAAGAAGATCTACCGGGACGACGTCGTGGAGAAGCTCGGCAAGGAGTTCGGCATCGCCAACGTCTCGGCGGTGCCGCGAATCGAGAAGATCGTCCTCAACATGGGCATCGGCGAGGCGACGCAGAACGTGAAGATCCTGGACGAGGCGATGGACGAGCTCGCCCAGCTGGCCGGCCAGCGCCCGGTGATGACGCGGGCGCGCAAGTCCGTCGCGGCGTTCAAGGTCCGCGAGGGGCAGCCGATCGGTTGTCGCGTGACGCTTCGCGGCCACCGCATGTGGGAGTTCCTGGACCGGTTGATCTCCGTGGCCCTGCCGCGGGTGCGCGACTTCCGCGGCGTTCCGGCCGGCAGCTTCGACGGTCGCGGCAACTACACGCTCGGGATCAGGGACCACCTGATCTTCCCGGACGTCGACTACAACAAGGTGAACGTCTCGAAGGGACTCAACGTGACCGTGGTCACGACGGCCGGCAACGACGAGAAGGCCTTCTACCTGCTTCGCGAGCTCGGCATGCCCTTCAGGCGGCCGCGCTCCGAGGCCTGAGAGCGGAGCGAGTGACATGAGCATGACCGATCCCATCGCCGACCTGCTGGCGCGCATCCGCAACGCGTACCTCGCCAAGCACGACCGGCTCGACGTGCCGATCTCCAAGCTCAAGACCGAGGTCTGCCAGCTGCTGAAGCGCGAGGGCTACCTGGAAGCAGTCGAGGTCGTCGAGCGGGAGCCGCGGCGGCTGCTGCGCATCTTCCTCAAGTACTCCGAGGGCGAGCCGGTGATCCGTCACATCGAGCGAGTCAGCAAGCCCGGCCGCCGGGTGTACATGCGAAGCGACGAGCTGCGGCCGGTCCTCAACGGACTGGGCGTCGGGATCGTCTCGACCCCGCAGGGGCTGCTCTCCGACAGCGAGGCGCGCGAGCGGCGGGTCGGCGGCGAAGTCCTCTGCGAGGTCTGGTAGGAGGTTACGAGATGTCGCGAATCGGAAAAGAGCCCATCCCGATCCCCGGGGGCGTCCAGGTCGCCGTGGAGGACGGGATCTTCCTGGCCGAGGGGCCGAAGGGGAAGGTCTCCCAGGCCCTGCTGCCCGAGGTGTCGGTGGCGGTGGACGAAGGCGCCGTCAGGGTGAGCCGCACCGGCGAGAGTCGGGGCCACCGGGCCCGCCACGGCCTGATGCGCGCCCTGCTCGCCAACGCGGTCACGGGCGTCGCCGACGGCTGGAGCAAGGAGCTCGAGATCCGCGGCGTCGGCTACAAGGCGGAGGCCCGGGAGCGGGAGATCCACATGGCGCTGGGCTACTCCCACCCCGTGGTCTATCCGGTGCCCGAGGGCATCGACTTCGAGGTCGACGCCAAGGCGAACCGGATCAAGATCTCCGGCGCCGACCGCCAGCTCGTCGGCCAGGTGGCCGCGGAGATCCGCGGTCTGCGCAAGCCCGAGCCCTACAAGGGGAAGGGAATCAAGTACGTGGACGAGGTCGTCCGCCGCAAGGTCGGCAAGGCCGGCGCCGGCTCCTGACGCCACGAGCTCGAAGGACGGGAATCATGGACATTGCAAAGACGAAGCGAACGCGCCGGTTGCGCGCCCACCTGCGGATCCGCCGCAAGGTGTGGGGCACGGCGGACCGGCCGCGGCTCTCGGTGTACAAGAGCACGCGTTACGTCTACGCCCAGCTGATCAACGACGACCTGGGCCACACGCTCGCCCAGGCGAGCTCCCGCGAGGCGGAGATCGCCGCCAGGGCGGAGGGCAGCGGGTCGACGGGATCCGCGGCCCGGCTCGTCGGCGAGACGATCGCGGAACGGGCCAAGACGAGCGGAGTGAGCAAGGTGGTCTTCGACCGCGGTGGCTACATCTACCACGGCAGAGTCAAGGAACTGGCGGAAGGCGCTCGGGCCAAGGGCCTGGAGTTCTAGAGCCGGGTAGACGGAGGAATCGCGGCGTGGGAAGAGAATTCAGAAGAAGCGAACCAGAGTTCTTCGAGCAGGTGATCAACATCAACCGGGTCACGAAGGTCGTGAAGGGCGGCAAGAACTTCTCCTTCACGGCCCTGGTGGTCATCGGCGACGGCGACGGCCGCGTGGGCTACGGCTCGGGCAAGGCCAAGGAGGTCCCGAGCGCGATTCGCAAGGGCGTCGAGGTGGCCAAGAAGGGGTTGGTGGAGATCCCGCGCAGCGGCTCGTCGATCCCGCACGAGGTCGTGGGCGTCTTCGGGGCCAGCCGGGTCCTGCTCAAGCCCGCCTCGGAAGGAACGGGAGTGATCGCCGGCGGCGCCGTGCGCGCGGTCGTCGAGAGCGCCGGCATCCAGGACATCCTGACGAAGTCGCTAGGCTCCAAGAACCCGCAGAACGTCGTGAAGGCCACCATGGAAGGGCTGTTGCGACTGCGGCGCGAGAGCGAGGTGCGTCGCGTCCGGGGCCTGGCAGGGGCGGTCGAGGAGACCGCGGCCGACGGCGGGGAGCACGAAGATGATTAGAGTTCGGCAGGTTCGCAGCGGCGTCGGCCGGCCGCGCAGACAGCGCGAGGTCCTGCGCAGCCTGGGGCTGCGTCGGATCCGGCACGAGGTCGAACGCGAGGACACCCCGGCGGTCCGGGGGATGGTCGCCAAGATCTCCCATCTCGTGGAGATCGTCGAGGAGACGTCATGAAGCTGCACGATCTCTCTCCCGCTCCCGGGAGCAAGAACCGGCGGAAGAGGGTCGGCCGCGGCCCGGGCTCGGGCCTGGGCAAGACGGCCGGCAGGGGCCACAAGGGGCAGCGCTCGCGCTCCGGGTTCAGCCAGCGGTTCGGCTTCGAGGGAGGCCAGATGCCGCTCGTCCGCCGAGTCCCGAAACGCGGATTCACCAACATCTTCCGCGTCGAGTACTCGGTGGTGAACCTCGAGAGGCTCGCCGAGTTCGACGGCGAGGTCACGCCTCAGGCGCTGGTCGAGCGCGGGCTGGCGCGAGCCAACCGCCCCGTCAAGATCCTCGGCGACGGTGAGATCGCCAAGGCGCTCGACGTTTCCGCCCACAAGTTCAGCAGGTCGGCGCGCGCCAAGATCGAGGCGGCCGGCGGTAGCTGCGAGGTTCTGGATCGGTGATCGACAGCTTCCGCAATATCTTTGCGATTCCGGACCTGCGCAAGAGGGTGTTCTTCACCTTCGCGTTGCTGGCCGTATTCCGCATCGGGTGCATCATCCCGACCCCCGGCACGGATCCCGCGGCGCTGCTGGAGTTCATGGAGGCCCAGAAGGGCACCATCCTCGGCTTCGTCAATACCTTCACCGGTGGCAGCCTGGCCCGGGTGGCACTCTTCGCGCTGGGCATCATGCCCTACATCACGGCGTCGATCATCCTGCAGCTCTTGACCGTCGTGTGGCCCTATCTCGAGAAGCTCTCGAAAGAGGGCGAGCTGGGCCGCCGCAAGATCACGCAGTACACCCGCTACGGCACGATGCTGATCTCGATCCTGCAGTCCGGCGGCATCGCGGTCTCGCTCGAGAACTTCACGACGCCCGGCGGCGCACCGCTCGTGCCCAGCCCGGGGTGGGGCTTCCGGCTGATGACGGTCTTGACGCTCACGACGGGAACGGCCTTCGTCATGTGGCTCGGCGAGCAGATCAGCGAGCGCGGGGTCGGCAACGGCATCTCCCTGATCATCTTCGCGGGGATCGTCGTCGGACTCCCGGGCGCGATCCTGACGACCTTCCAGAGCATCCAGAACGGGACCCTGAACGTGATCTCGGTGCTCGTGCTGATCGTCGTGATGGTCCTCGTGACCGGCTTCATCGTCTTCATGGAGCGCGGCCAGAGGCGGATCCCGGTGCAGTACGCGAAGCGGGTGGTGGGGCGCAAGATCTACGGCGGGCAGAACACCTACCTGCCCCTGCGCGTCAACACCGGCGGCGTCATCCCGGTGATCTTCGCCAGCTCCGTGGTGATGATCCCGGGCACGATCAGCGCCGTCTTCCCCAACCAGGAATGGCTGCAGCGGCTCTCGTTCTTTCTCGGATTCGGCCAGCCGCTGCACTACCTGCTCTACGTCGTGGCGATCGTCTTCTTCAGCTACTTCTACGTTTCGATCATCTTCAATCCGGCCGACACGGCGGAGAACATGCGCAAGTACGGCGGGTTCATCCCCGGCATCCGCTCGGGGCGCCGGACCTCGGAGTACATCGACCGCATCCTCACCCGGCTCACCCTGGTGGGGGCGCTCTACCTCGCGGCGGTGTCCGTGCTTCCCGAGTTCCTGCTCAGCGGCGTTCAGGTCGGTGGGCTGCCGTTCATCGGGCAGTCTCTCGAGGGGAGCCTGCCGAGCTGGTTCACCCAGGGCATGGGCATCAACTTCTACTTCGGCGGGACGTCGCTTCTGATCGTCGTCGGAGTGGCGATGGATCTCGTGCAGCAGATCGAGAGCCAGCTCGTGATGCGCAACTACGACGGCCTGCTCAAGCGCGGGAGGATTCGTGGCCGTCGAGGCTAGGCGGATCGTCTTCCTGGGCGCTCCCGGCAGCGGCAAGGGGACGCAGGCCGAGCTGCTCGCGGCGGCCCTCGGCGTGCCCGCGGTCTCGACCGGCGACATGTTGCGGCAGGCGGTCGCCGCCGGCACCCCGCTCGGCTCGCGGGTCGAGAGCATCCTCAAGGCCGGCGAGCTCGTGGACGACGCCACGATGGGCGACGTCGTCCGGGCGCGCCTCGGGCAGGCGGACGCCGCGGCGGGCTTCCTGCTCGACGGCTATCCGCGCACCATCGCCCAGGCGGACACCTTGGACTCGATTCTGGAGGAGGCCGGCGTCGCCCTCGACCTCGTCCTCCAGGTGAGGGTCCCCGAGAAGGAGCTGGTGCGCCGGGCGCTCGATCGGCGGCGCGAGGACGACACGGAAGAGGTCATCGGCAACCGCCTGGCGGTCTACGAAGAGAGCACCAGGCCGTTGATCGGTCTCTACCGGGGGCGCGGCTTGCTGCGGCCGGTCGACGGCAACCAGCCGGTGGAGTCCGTGGCGGCGACGATCCTGGCCACCGTGGAGGCCGGCGTCTGATGGTCCTCAAGGCGCGAGGCGAGATCGACCTCATGGACGAGGCCAACGCGATCGTCCACGCGGTTCTCGACGCGGTCGCGCAGCGCGTCGCGCCCGGCGTCACGACGCGCGAGCTCGATGCGCTCGCCGAGGACCTCATCCGGGGCGCGGGCGCCGTTCCGGCGTTTCTCGACTATCGCGGCTACCCGGCGACCCTGTGCACCTCGATCAACGACGTGATCGTGCACGGCATCCCCAGCAACCTGCCCCTGCGCGAGGGCGACATCGTGGGCGTGGACTGCGGGGTCCTGCACAAGGGCTACTACGGCGACGCGGCGCGCACCTTCGCCGTCGGCGAGATCGATGCGGAGGCTCGAAGGCTGCTGGAGGTCACCCGCCGGTCCCTCCACCGGGCCGTCGAGCAGGTGAGGCCGGGCGGCCGTCTCTCCGACATCGGGCACGCGGTGGAGGTCGAGGTGGAGGAGGCCGGTTTCGCGGTGGTGCGCGAATTCGTCGGGCATGGGATAGGCTCGGCATTGCACGAGGATCCGCAGGTTCCGAACTTCGGCCGGCCGGGCCGTGGTCCGCGGCTGCAGCCGGGCCTCGTGCTGGCCATCGAGCCGATGGTGAACGCCGGGAGGCCAGGTGTCAGCATGGACGCCGACGGCTGGACCGCCCGCACAGCAGACGGGTCACTCTCCGCCCACTTCGAGTTCTCGGTGGCGGTGACGGAAGAAGGGCCGCGCGTCCTCGGACGTCCGGAGTTCGCGGTTGCGGCCTGAGTGAAGCGAGGGAGTTGGTTTGCCGAAAGAAGATGCCATTGAAGTCGAAGCGACGGTGGTCGAGCAGCTGCCGAACGCCATGTTTACCGTGGAGCTCGAGAACGGGCACCGGGTCCTGGCCCACGTGTCGGGGAAGATGCGCAAGTTCTTCATTCGGATCCTGCCCGGCGACACGGTCAGGGTCGAGCTCTCGCCGTACGATCTCAATCGCGGACGCATCGTCTACCGGTTGAAGAGCTAGGAGAGCCGTGATGAAGGTGAGAGCCTCCGTAAAGAGAATGTGTCCGAAGTGCAAGATCATCCGCCGCCACGGTGTGGTGCGGGTGCTTTGCGAAAACCCGAAGCACAAGCAGCGTCAGGGGTAGCTGAACGATGGCACGTATTGCAGGAGTCGACCTGCCTCCTTCCAAGCAGATCTGGATCGGATTGACCTACATCTACGGCATCGGCCGCAAGCGGTCGAAGTCCATCCTGGCCAAGGCGCGGGTGGACGAGGTCCGGAAGGTCAAGGACCTCACCGAGGACGAGGCTCGCAAGATCCGGGAGGTCATCCAGGAGGATGGCGCCGTGGAGGGCGATCTGCGCAAGATCGTGGCAGAGAACATCAAGCGGCTGATGGAGATCGGCAGCTACCGGGGCGTGCGTCATCGCCGTGGGCTGCCGGTCCGGGGGCAACGCACCCATACGAATGCGCGCGGCCGCAAGGGTCCGCGCCGCACTGCCGTGGCCGGCAAGAAGAAGGTTTCCAAGTAAGAGGCGGTGATGGCCAAACAAAAAACAGGTAAGAAGGATCGTCGCAAGAAGGAAAAGCGTCTCGTGCCTCACGGCGTGGCGCACATCAAGGCGACGTTCAACAATACGTTGATCGCGATCGCCGACCCCGAAGGCAACGTCGTCGCGTGGTCTTCGGCGGGCAAGATCGGTTTCAAGGGCTCGCGCAAGGGGACTCCCTTCGCGGCCCAGGTTGCCGCCCAGAACGCCGCCCAGACGGCGCGCGATCTCGGGATGCGCACGGTCGACGTCAAGATCACGGGTCCGGGGGGAGGCCGGGAGTCCGCGGTCCGCGCTCTCGCGGCGAGCGGCATGCACGTGAAGTCGATTCGAGACGTCACGCCGATCCCCCACAACGGCTGCCGGCCGCCCAAGCGCCGGCGCGTGTAGGTCCCGGTCGGGACGTCAAGGAGAATCACGAGATGGCACGCTACACAGGACCCGTATGCCGGCTTTGCCGCCGCGAGAGGATGAAGCTCTTCCTCAAGGGAGATCGCTGCTTCAAGGAGAAGTGCGCCATCGAGCGCCGCGCCTACCCGCCGGGCCAGCACGGCCAGCGCCGCGGCAGGCGGCCCCAGGGCTACGGGCCGCAGCTTCGCGAGAAGCAGAAGGTCAAGCGGATCTACGGAGTGCTCGAGAAGCAGTTCCGGACCTATTTCAAGAAGGCCGCGAGCGGTCGTGGCGTCACGGGCGACACCCTGCTCACGACCCTCGAGCGGCGTCTCGACAGCGTGGTCTTCAACCTCGGTTTTGCTTCGTCGCGCTCCCAGGCGCGGCAGCTCGTCCGCCACGGCCACATCCACGTCGACGGCCGCAAGACGACGATCCCGTCGTACCAGCTGCGGATGGGGCAGGAGATCGTCGTGCGCGAGAAGAGCCGCAAGAACGACTTCATCCGCGCCAGCGTGGAGTCGGCGCGCGGCCGCGGAATCCCCCAGTGGCTGGACCTCGACGCCGACAATTTCACCGGCAGGGTCAACGCCCTGCCCACCCGAGAAGACGTGAAGCTGCCGGTCGAGGAGCAGCTCATCGTGGAGCTCTACAGTCGTTGACGCGCCCTCCGGCGGGTCTCCCGGGCTGAGCGAGCTCGGTATTCGAGAAGGAGTCATCAATGCTTTGGAAGGGTTTTCAGCGTCCCCAGCGCGTGGAAGTCGATCACGACACTCTGTCCGCTACCTACGGGCGCTTCTCGGCTCAGCCGTTCGAGCGCGGTTTCGCGACGACCGTGGGCAACGCGCTGCGGCGCTGCCTGCTGTCGTCGATCGAGGGGGCGGCCATCACGGCGGTCCAGATCGAGGGCGTGCTGCACGAGTTCTCGTCGATCCCGGGCGCCGTGCAGGACATGACGGACCTCACGCTCAACCTCAAGCAGATTCCCATCCGTCTGCACTCCGAAGAGGCGAAGATGCTCAGCCTCGACATCGAGGGTCCCGGCGACGTCAAGGCGAGCCAGCTGCTCGGTGACTCCCAGGTGGAGATCTGCGATCCCGAGGCGTTCATCGCGACCATCAACGAGGAAGGTCACCTCAAGCTCCAGGCCCAGGTGCGCAACGGCCGCGGCTACGTCAGCGCCGAGCAGAACTTCGACGAGAGCATGGGGATCGGGTGGATTCCGCTCGACTCGTCCCACTCGCCGGTGCGCCGGGTCAACTACACGGTGGAGGCGGCGCGCGTGGGCCGGGCCACGGACTACGAGCGCCTCGTGCTCGAGATCTGGACCAACGGCACGATCAGCCCGGAGGAAGCGGCGTCCCTGGCCTCGACCCTGCTCCGGGACCACCTCACGATCTTCATCGAGGCCGAGGAGGCGGCCGCGGCCGAGCCGCTGACCGCCGCGGCGGAGCCGACGGGCATCGAGGGACTGCTGGCCAAGACCATCGACGAGCTCGATCTCTCGGCGCGCTCGACCAACTGCCTCAAGAACGCCAAGATCAACACGCTGCGGGATCTCGTGCGCCGGAGCGAGAAGGAGATGCTCGAGACCAAGAACTTCGGGCAGCGCTCGCTCGACGAGGTGCTGGAGGTGCTCGACGGCTTCGGCCTGCGCCTCGGGATGGACGTGCCCGACGCGGCGGGAAGCGCGTCCGCGTAGGAGAAGCGACCATGCGCCACAACAACAGCCAGAGCAAGCTCGGCCGGACGTCGGCCCACCGCACGGCCCTGTTCCGCAACCAGCTGGCCTCGCTGGTCAAGCACGAGCGGATCCGGACCACCTTGCCCAAGGCCAAGGCCCTGCGGCCGGTGGCCGAGAAGGTCATCACCCAAGGCAAGAAGGACACCGTCCACGCCCGCCGCATGGTGCGCCGCTGGCTGCCCGACCGCTCCGACGTCAAGCGGGTCTTCGACACGATCTCGCCCCGCTTCGCCACGCGCCCGGGTGGCTACACCCGGATCATCAAGCTCGGCCCGCGCCGCGGCGACGGCGCCGAGATGGCGATCCTCGAGCTCGTCGAGCGCGGCGAAGACGGGTAGCCGCGGGACTCGATCCAGGAGCCGCGGATGCCCCCCACGGCCACCCCCGGCCTGCGCGCCGCTCGGGCGGCGCTCGTCCTGTGCGCGGTCGCGGCGCCGGGGATTCTCCCGGCCCAGCTGCTGGGCAAGATCGAGTTCCCGAGCTCCGGCGCCGCCGAGGCGCAGGACGACTTCGTCGCGGGGGTGCTCTACCTGCACAACTTCGAGTACGAGGACGCCCGGGAGGCCTTCCAGCGGGCGCGAGAGATCGACCCGGGGTTCGCGATGGCCTGGTGGGGCGAGGCGATGACCCACAACCATCCCATCTGGATGGAGCAGGACACCGAGGCGGGCCGAGCGGTGCTGGCGGCGTTGGGGGCGGGTCCCGAAGAGCGCCGGTCGCGGGCCGGCAGCGAGCGCGAGGCGGGGTACCTGGCGGCGGTGGAGACGCTCTTCGGCGCCGCCGGCGACGGCACCACCAAGGAGGAGCGCGACGACCGCTACCGGGAGGCCATGCGGCGCCTCCACGAGGCCTGGCCCGAGGACGACGAAGCGGCCGCGTTCTACGCCCTCTCCATTCTCGGCACCGCCCACGAGGGGCGCGACTTCGCCACCTACATGCGGGCCGCGGCGGTGGCCGCGGAGGTCTGGGAGCGCAACGACGAGCACCCCGGCGCGGCGCACTATCTGATCCACTCGTTCGACGACCCCATTCACGCCCCGCTGGGCCTGCCGATGGCCCGCCGCTACGCCGCCATCGCGCCGGCGGCGGCTCACGCGCAGCACATGACCTCCCACATCTTCGTGGCCCTGGGGCTGTGGCAGGAGGTCGTCGACGCGAACACGATCGCCAGCCGGGTGCAGAACGAAAGCCTCGCGGCGCGCGGCCGGCCGCCGCGGCTCTGCGGCCATTACCCCTTCTGGCTCGAGTACGGATACCTGCAGCAGGGGCGATGGCAGGAGGCCGGGCGGGTGCTGGCGGCGTGCCGCGCCGGGCTGAGCGCCGCGAGCGACGCGGGAGAGCGCTGGCATTTCGCCGCGATGCGGGCGCGCTACCTCGTCGACACGGAGGCCTGGGAGCGGGCCGCAGAGCTCGCCGACACCGTCTTCGCCGGCACCGTCTTCGCCAACACCGTCTTCGCCGACGGCCTGGCGGCCTACCACCTGGGGAGTCGCGAGGCGGTCGCGGCGGCGATCGACGGCCTGCGCCGGATCGACGCCGAGGACGAGAAGGACGCGGCCGCGATCCTGGCCCTGGAGCTCGAGGGACTCGCCCTGCTGGCCACGGACTCGGCGGCCGCCCTGGACACGCTGACCGCGGCCGTGGCGGCGGAGGCCGCGCTGCCCTACGAGTTCGGCCCGCCCGTAGTCGCGAAACCGGCGGCCGAGCTGCTGGGCGAGGTGCTCTTGGATCTGGGCCGGTCCGGCGAGGCGGGGGACGCGTTCCGTCGTCAGCTGGAGCGCACGCCGCTGCGCACCGCGAGCCTGCTCGGCCTGGCGCGCGCGGCGACGGCGAGCGGCGAGTACGAGCTGGCGCGCGAGACCTACGGACGGCTGGCCGCCGTGTGGGCGAGCGCCGAGGACTCGGTCGGGGCGCTCGAAGAGGCGCGCACGGGGCGCGAGCTGCGATAGCTCCCGCGGTCGTCGTCGGCCCGACCGGACCGCCTCAGTCTGCGGCCGCGGCCTTCTTGGACTCTTCGATCACCTTCTGGGCGACGTTGGCGGGCATCTCCTCGTAGCTCGCGAACTCCATGTGGAACGTGCCCTTGCCCTGGGTCATGGAGTTGAGCGCGGGGGCGTAGGAGAGCATCTCGGCCATCGGCACGATGGCCGTGATCAGCTGCCCGCCGGGGCGCGACTCGACGCCCTGGGGCCGCCCGCGGCGCTGCGAGAGGTCGCTCATGATGTCGCCCATGACGTCCTCCGTCACCGTCACCTCGATCTTCATCATGGGCTCGAGGATCGTCGGCGCCGCTTTCGCCATGGCGTCCTTGAACGCCAGGGAGCCGGCGATCTTGAAGGCCATCTCGGACGAGTCGACGTCGTGGTACTGGCCGTCGGTCAGACGGACCCGGAAGTCGACCACCGGGTAGCCCGCGAGGAAGCCCCGCCGGCGGGCCTCCTGGATCCCCTTCTCGACGGCCGGCCGGTAGTTCTGCGGAATGGCGCCGCCGAAGATCTCGTCGACGAAGTCGAAGTCCTCGCCCTGCTTCAGGGGCTCGACCGTGATCTTGCAGTCGGCGAACTGGCCGCGGCCGCCGCTCTGCTTCTTGTGGCGGCCGTGGCCGTCGGCCTTCCTGCGGACCGTCTCGCGGTAGGGGACGCGTGGCGGATGCAGGATCACGTCGACGTTGAATCGGTTGTGGAGCTTCGCGACCGTGATCTCGACGTGCAGCTGGCCCTGGCCGGAGAGGAGGAACTCGCCGGTCTCGGGATCGCGCCCGGCCTTGAGCGAGAGATCCTCCTCTTGCAGCTTGTGCATCGCCTCGCCGATCTTCTCCTCGTCGCCCTTGGACTTCGGCTCCACGGCGAAGCTGATCGCCGGCTCGGGAACGTCGATCCAGCCGAGATGGACCGGGCGCTTCTTGTCGCAGAGGGTGTCTCCGGACTCGGCGAGCTTGAGCTTCGCGACGCCGCCGATGTCGCCGGTCACGAGCCGCGGGATCGCGGTGCCGGACTTGCCCTGCATCACGTTCACGCCGTTGACCTTCTCGGGCTGCTCGGCGCGGGTGTTCCAGACGACGGCGTCGCCGGCGAGAGTTCCGCTGACGACCCTCAGCAGCGTGATCTTCCCGGCGAAGGGGTCGCTGATCGTCTTGAAGACGAGGGCGGACAGGGGCCCGTCGGGATCGGGCGCGACCTCGACCGGCTCGCCTCCCACGTTCGTGGCCGGGAAGATCTGACGCTCCAGCGGGTTGGGCATGAGATCGACGAGGACGTCGAGCAGGGCCGAGTTGCCGATCCCGTGGGCCAGCGACGTGATGACGACGGGGAAGAGGCGGCGCCGGCGCACGGCGCGCCTCAGTCCGCTCGTCAGGTCCTCGCTCGACAGCTCTCCCTCCTCGAAGAACTTCTCGAGGAGCTCCTCGCTCGACTCCGCGACCATCTCGATCAGCTGGCTGCGCCACGTCTCGACGTCGTCCTTCATGTCGTCGGGGACGTCGCTCGGCGCCGCCTTGCCGTCGCCGTCCTTCGAGTACCGGTACGCACGGCCGCTGACGAGGTCGACGATCCCCTCGAGGTCGTGCTCGGCGCCGATCGGCAGCTGGATGGGCAGCACCTCGCGGCCGAACCGCGCGCTCAGGCTGGCCATCGCGCCCTCCAGGGTGGCGCGCTCGCGGTCCATCTTGGTGAGGACGATCAGGACCGGCTGCTCGATCGTCGCGGCGTGGTTCCAGACCTTCTCGGTGACGACCTCGACGCCCGCGGCGCCGTCGACGCAGAGCACCACGCCGTCGGTGGTGCGGATGGCGGCCTGGGTGTCGGAGAAGAACATGGCGTAGCCGGGGCAGTCGATGAAGTTGAGCTTGTGCTGGCGCCACGGCACCGCGCAGGGCGCCGCGCCGATGGAGATGCCGCGGTTGATCTCCTCCTGGTCGAAGTCGGTGGTCGTGCCGCCGTCCTCGGTCCGGGTGAGCCGATTGACCACGCCCGAGGTGTAGAGAAGCGCGCTGGCAAGAGTGGTCTTGCCGGTTCCGCTGTGGCCGGCGATCGCCAGGTTGCGGATCTTTTCGGAGCTGTCCACTCGCATGCGGCGTCTTCCTCCCGTCGGTTCGCAGGGCGCAGACTATACCAAGGATTGCCGGCTCTCGAAGGTCTCCGCGGAGCCCGATCAGGAGCTCGGAGAGGCCGGATCGGAGCGGACCTCGAGGGCTCCGAAGGGCTCGAGCTGCCGGGCCAGCCGCGCCGCGGGTCCGACGGCCACGATCGCCAGATCGTCGGTGCGCAGCAGGTCCGCGGCGCTGCGCGCGACGTCCTCCGCGGTGAGGCTCGCGATCCTCCCCGGCAGGCTGTCGAAGTAGTCGTCGGGTCGATCGTAGATCGCGACCGTCGCGAGGTGGTCGGCGAGGCCGTCGAGGCTCTGCAGCCGATAGGGGAACGTCCCCGTGAGGTAGCTCTTGCCGTCCTCGAGCTCCTCGGCGGGGGGCGGCGCGCTCGCCATGCGGTCCATCTCGGCGAGGATCTCGCCGACGCCGCGGCCGGCCGCCTCGGTGTCGAGGGCGCAGCTGACGCTGAACGGCCCGCGTCCGCGCCGCCCGCCCAGCGTGCTGTGGACGCCGTAGGTGATGCCGAGGCGCTCGCGCAGGTTGAGGTTCAAGCGGCTCGTGAACTTGCCTCCGAGCAGCAGGTTCGCCAGCCGCGCGGCGAGGTACTCGGGAGCGCCGCGCGCCGGCCCGATGCGGGCGATGCGCAGCTCGGTCTGGTCGGCCCCCGGGCGATCGACGACGAGGACCCGCCGAGAGGGCGCCGCCGGCGGCTCGGGCGGGCGTGGCGGCAGGGCCGCGGCCCCGCCGGGCCACCCGGCGAAATGCTCGCGAGCCAGGGCGACGATCTCCTCTGCACTGGTGTCCCCGACGGCCACGAGGGTCGTCAGCTCGGGGCGCGCCCGCGCCGCGTGCCAGGCTCGCACCTCCCCGGCGTCGATCGCCGCCACCCCCTCGGCGGTGCCGAGCAGGCTGGCGCCATACGGGTGATCCGGGCCGTAGACCAGGCCGACGGCGTGCACGCCGGCGACGAAGTCCGGCTGGCTGGCGCGATGGGCCAGCTCGGCGAGCCGCAGGCGCCGCAGGCGCTCGAGCTCGCCGGCGGGGAGGCTGGGGCGCAGGGCGATCTCGGCGCCCAGCTCCAAGAGGGCAGGCAGGTGCTCGGAGAGCGAGGAGATCGCGACGTAGACCCCGTCCCAGTCCGCCGCCGTCTCGAGGGACGCCCCGAGCTGCTCGACCGTGCCGGCGATCGCGAGGGCGTCGAGGCCGGCGGTGCCTTCGTCGAGCAGTCCGGCGCCGAGCGCCGTCAGGCCCCGGCGGTCGACCGGGTCGCGGTCGGCGCCGATCCCGAGGACGATCTCGAGGTGGACGAGCGGCACCCCGGGCTCGCGCAGGACCATGATCCGCGGCCCGCCCTCGAGGCGCGGGCTCTCCCAGCGGCCGAACCGGAACGGGCGGACGGCCGCGGGCGGCGGCGGGAGCGAGCGGTCGAAGCTCACGTCCGGCGCCGCCCGGGATCCGCCCTCGGAACGACGGTGACGACGGCCCTGTCCTCGGGCGCCAGCGTCGCGGCGGCGAAGGCGCGGATGTCCTCGGGAGAGACCCGCGAGTACTCGAGCAGCCGGTCCGCGTAGCGGCCGGGCTCTCCCAGCAGCGTCGTCGCCTGGGCGAGGATGTCGGCTCGCAGGTCGAAGCGCTGGAGCTGCTCCACGTAGGCGGTGAGCAAGCCGTTGCGGCAGCGCTCGAGATCGCGCGCGGCGAGAGCTTCACGCCGGGCTCGCTCGAGGTGCTCGTCCAGGGCGCCGAGCAGCTCGTCGGGATCCGTCTCCGGGTGGCCCGTGGCGGCCACGACGAGGCTGCCCTCGAGCTCGGTGGGGAGCGCGGCCACCGACACGTTCTGGGCGATCTGGCGCCCGTAGACCAGGTCGCGGTACATGGGGCTCGACTTGCCGCTCGCCAGCGCCGTGGCGAGCACGTCGGCCGCCGTCCAGGCGGAGGTGCCGAACGGCGGGACGCGGTAGGCGGCGTAGACTCTCGGCAGCCGAACCGCGTCCTCGAGCACGGCGCGGCGCTCGCCGGCGTGGCTCGCCGCCGGCGTCGCGACGGGGGGCGGCGGATCGCCGCCTGGGATGTCCGCGAAGTACTTCTCGACGAGGGCCAGCGCGGAGTCGGGATGGAAGTCGCCGACCAGCGTGAGCACGGCGTTGTTCGGCCGGTAGTGGGCCTCGAAGAAGGCCGTGACGTCGGCGAGCGTCGCCGCGGCGATGTCCTCCATGGTGCCGATGACCGGCCAGTGATAGGGATGGCCGGCGGGGAAGAGCAGCTCGTTGAGGGTCTCGAACGCCCGGCCGTAGGGCTGGTTGTCGACGCGCTGGCGGCGCTCGTTCATGACCACCTCGCGCTGGTTCTCGAGCTTCGCGGAGGTCATCGCGGGCAGCAGGAAGCCCATCCGGTCCGCCTCCAGCCACAGGGCCAGCTCCAGGTGGTGGGCGGGGACCGTCTCGTAGTAGTTCGTGCGGTCGTGCGAGGTGGAGCCGTTGGCCACCCCTCCGATCTTCTGCAAGTGGGTGAAGTGACCGTTGGTGTCGACGTTGGCGCTGCCCTGGAAGAGCATGTGCTCGAAGAGATGGGCGAAGCCTGTCTTTCCCGGCCGCTCGTTCTTCGAGCCCACGTGGTACCAGAGGTCGACCGTCACCAGCGGCAGGCGCGAATCGGGCTGCAGGACGACCTCCAGGCCGTTGGCCAGCCGATGCCTGACGAAAGGAAAGTCGAGATGCCGATGGATCATGAGCTGCGCGCCGGAGGCCGGCTCACGAGGCGGCGGCCGGCTTGTGCACCAGGATGTACTCCTGGATTCCGTGCCGCAGCAGGAACGAGCTCTCGACGGCGAACGGTGCCATCCAGCGGTTGAGCTCCGGCTCGCGGTAGCCGGGAGCGGGCCGGTGCGCCGTCGACCGGCTCGAGTAGCGGACGGAGTCCGGCGACAGGATCTCGAACCGCTGCGGCCGCTCCGGGATCTCGCCGTGGGGCGCGATCAGGGCGAAGAGCCTGCTCCCGGGGTGACTCCGGCTCGCCAGGTGGCGGCCCAGGATCTGCATCTGGTCCCTCGAGAGGTAGTTGAGAAGATCCCAGCACAGGATGAGGTCGAACGAGCCGGCGGGAAGGGTGGCCTCGATCTCGCGCCCGAACGGGATGGCCTGCTCCGGCGGCGGGCCGCCGCGCTGGCGCATGGTGTGGAAGAGGTCCGCGATGTAGAGCCGGCACGAGTGGCTGGAGAAGAACTGGACGTTGCCGCTGCTGGCCGGTCCGAGATCGAGCACCGAGTGCCGGCGATCCGACGGCAGGCCCCTGAGCAGCTCCTTGAGGCCGAGCGTCGAGTGCGGCTCGTCGAGCCCGACCGCGGGCGGCATCGGCCGGTGCATCGAGCCTCAGGCCTTGGCCGGCCTCGACTTGGAGGGCAGCTGCTCCATGTCGACGTTGCCCGAGAAGCGCGCGCCGTTGTCGAGCGTGACTCGCGGCGCGAGGATGTCGCCCTGGACCTGGCCGCCGCTGCGCACCGTGACGTCCGAGCCGCCGGTGAGCCGGCCCTCGACGCGGCCCTCGACCTGGATCGAGCGGGCCGTGATGTCGGCCTTGACGCGGCTCCCCGGGGCGACGAGGACGCGGTTCTCGGGCAGCTTCACGGTGCCTTCCACGCGGCCGCGGATCACGAGATCGTCCGTGCCCTCGATCCTCCCCTTGACGAAGGTCGAAGCGCCGATGGTGGCAGTCTGGGCGTCTGTCATCTCTACGGTCCTCCCGGCGGGCTCTGGAGGCCACAAGGTACGGAAGCCGTCAGCCCAAGTCAAGGTAGTGACCGGCAGGGCCGCGCCCGCGGCCGGCCGCCGGCATCGCCTCGCGGCTGCTCGCGGGCCGGTCACGCCGGCAGCGGCTCTTGTCTTACGGCTCGTTTTCACCTAAGGTGCGGGCATGGAGAACTTCCTGACCCGACGCCAGAAGGAGATCCTGGAGTTTCTCGCGGCGTTCAAGCGCCGCGAGGGCGTGTCTCCGACCCATCGCGAGATCTGCGACCGGTTCGGCTTCTCGTCCTACGGCACGGCCCACAAGCACCTCAAGCTGCTCGAGCGCAAGGGCTACGTGCGCCGGCACGACCACCAGAAGCGGGGTCTCGAGCTTTCCCTGCGGGCGACGCGCTTCCTGGAAGCCGCCGAAGAGCCGGACCTGCCGTTCTTCGGCCGGATCGCGGCGGGCCGCCCCATCGAGGCGGTGGCCGGCGACGAGCGGGTGCCGGTGCCGCGCCAGCTGCTCGGCGGGCCCGTCGATCAGCACTACGTGCTGCGAGTCGCCGGCGACTCGATGATCGACGAGGGGATCCACGACGGCGACTTCGTCGTCGTCAGGCAGCGCTCGGAGGCCGCGGTGGGAGACATGGTGGTGGCTCTCGTGGGCGACGAGGCGACCCTGAAGCGCTACTTCCCGGAGGGAGACCGCGTCCGGCTGCAGCCGTCGGCCGCCCACGTGCAGCCCATCTGGGTGGCGGCCCGCGACCTCCGGGTGCAGGGGGTCGTCGTCGGTCTCATGCGGCGCTACTGAGCGGTCGATTCGCCCCTCCCGTGCGCTCCATGTGGCGCGCTCCACGGCACGCGCGGATCTCACCTGCGCTAGTATCCGTAGGTCATGCAACTGGACCAGCTGCTCCGCCTCATGGCGGACCGGGGGGCTTCGGACCTCCATCTGAAGCCGATGCGGCCGCCGCTCCTGCGGGTGCACGGCCGGCTCATGCCGATCGATTCCGACGCCCTGACGCCCGACCAGATCCAGGCCA
The DNA here is from genome assembly GCA_029862975.1 of Acidobacteriota bacterium. Lineage (GTDB taxonomy): Bacteria > Acidobacteriota > Thermoanaerobaculia > Multivoradales > JAHEKO01 > CALZKB01. The sequence continues at coordinate 25,935 of JAOTWP010000014.1, read as the reverse complement.
TGGTGGAGTCGATCTTGAGCCCGGCGCAAAAGACCAAGCTGGCGGAGCGGCTGGCGGTCGACATCGGCCACGGGGTGCGCGGCCTGGCGCGTTTCCGCGGCAGCGTCTTCATGCAGCGCGGAACGGTGACCGCCACCTTCCGCCGCATCCCGATCGAGGTCCAGGAGCTCTCCGAGCTGGGGCTGCCGGACGTGCTGATGGAGCTCTGCGACCTGCCGATGGGCCTGGTGCTGATCACGGGGCCGACGGGCAGCGGCAAGTCGACCACCCTGGCCGCCCTGATCAACCGGATCGCCCGCCGGCGCTCGGCGCACGTGATCACGATCGAAGACCCCATCGAGTTCCTCTTCCTCGACGACGTCGCCTCGATCTCCCAGCGCGAGGTGGGCACGGACACGCCGAGCTTCGCGGAGGCGCTGCGCAACGCCGTGCGCCAGGATCCGGACGTCATCATGGTCGGCGAGATGCGCGACCAGGAGACCGTCTCGACGGTGATCACGGCCGCCGAGACCGGGCACCTGGTGTTCTCGACCCTGCACACGAACAGCGCCACCCAGAGCATCGATCGCATCCTGGACAGCGCGCCTGCCAGCCAGCAGAAGCAGCTCCGGGTACAGCTGGAGCAGGTCCTCAAGGGAGTGGTGTCGATGAAGCTCGTCGAGCGGCGCGACGGCTCGGGGCTGGTGCCGGCCCTCGAGATCATGCGCTCGACGCCCCGGATCTCGGAGCTCATCGTCAAGGGCGACACGGCGGCGCTGCAGGAAGAGGTGGAGAGCTCGGTCTCCTACTACCGCATGCAGTCCATGAACCAGTCCCTGATCGCGCTCCTGGCGCACGGGACGATCACCTACGCCGAGGCCATGCGGCAGTCGCCCGATCCCGAGGACCTGTCGCTCAAGCTGCGCAAGATGTTCCCCGCGATCGAGGAGCAAGGAGAAGACATGAGCTCGACGGCCGATTTCTCTCAGATCCTGGAGCTCCAGCAGTTCCGCAAGCTCTACGAGGAGCAGGAAGAGCGGCACAAGATCCGCCTCACGGAGATGGAGGCGCGGACGGCGGAGCTCCAGGCCCGGCTCCAGGAGCGTGACCGTCAGCTCCAGGAGCTCAAGCACGCCAACGTCGAGCAGGCGTCCGAGCTCGACAAGGCGCGCAACGAGGTCCAGCGGGTGGAGCGGGACTCCCAGGAGAAGATCGACAAGCTCAGCGACCGCATCAAGGAGCTGAATCAGCGCTTGATGAGCGGCGCTCGCTGAGCAGCCACGCGACCGCCTGCCGCCGGTCGAGCAGCGCGCCTTCGACCTGCAGCCGGCGGAGCCGCTTCGCCAGGCGGCCGATCTCCGGTCCGGCCGCGAGGTCCAGCAGGCGCCGGATCTCGTCGCCTCGCAGGAGGGGCTCGGGATCGAAGATGGCGTCGGCCCGGTGGTGCGCGAGCTCCACGCAGCGGCGCAGCCGCGCCCGGACGTCGGCGCGAGCCGGCGCCGGGTCCCAGGCCGCCGCGTGGAGAATGGCCGCCGGCCAGAGCGCCGCGGCGCGGTGAAGCAGCCAGCGCTGGTCTCGCGAGGCCGTCGGAAGCGACCGGTGGGGCAGCACCAGGGCGGTCCGCCGGGCCTCCGCGCGGCTGACGTAGCCGGCCGCGGCGAGCGTGGCAAGATCGCCCTCCGCGGCCGTCAGCGCGACGGCCGCGTGCAGGGCGAAGGCGTCCACCTCGTCTGCGGGCGAGAGCTCGCGCTGGCCGGCAGCGCTGCGATCGAGGGCGGTGGCCGCGGCCGCGAGCGCGGCGCGGGGCTCGACCCTGCCGGCCATGACGCGCGGATAGAAGCCCGTCTCGACCCAGATCACGAGCGCCGCCGCCGGGTCGGGCGCCGCCAGGGTGCGGACGAACTCCTCGCGCCGTCGCTCGGCCGCGAGGCCGGGGAGACCAGAGGCCGCCTCCCGGGCCAGCGCGAGGGTCTGGCGCTCGACGGCGAAGCCCGGCAGCTCGGCCGCCAGCCGCGCCAGCCGGAGCACGCGCAGCGGGTCGTCGCGGAAGGCCGCGTCGCTGCAGGCCCGCAGGGTCCGCGTCTCGAGGTCGCGGCGCCCGCCGAGCGGGTCGTGCCAGACGCCGTCGGCCAGGTCGACGGCGATGGCGTTGATCGTGAAGTCGCGGCGGGCCAGCTCGTCGCCCAGGGTCGCGGCGCCCCGGTCCCAGACGTCGATGACGAAGCTGCGGCCGTCCGCCCGGCGGCCGACCAGGCGTACGGCGGCGAAGCGGTCTCCCCCCAGCTCGATGCGCCGCGCCGGCAGGCGCTCGGCGAGGCGCGCCACGAGGCCCGGGTCGCCGGCCACCACGAGGTCGAGATCGCGAGCCGCCCGCCCGAGCAGACGGTCGCGCACGGCGCCGCCGACGAGATGGCAGGGCGCCCCGCGCACCACGTCCCGCACGTCGCCGAGAAGACCACTGCCTGGCCAGTCCTCGCTCACCCCCGTCATCCTACGTCGTCCCGCGGCCGCCGCGATCCGGTATCCTTCCGCCGGGGAGCCCGTCGACTGCTAGAATCCGGGTCGGGACGATGCCGCTAACTGCCGATCGGATAAGGGAAATCTCTGGTCGTAGGAGCGCCTTGCCGCGGTCGCGAAGGGGGCGCTCTGCCGCGTTCCCGGCCGTCTGTCTCCTGTGCGGCGCCCTCCTGTGCGGCGCCACCCGCCTGGCGGCGATGGCCACGAGCGTCCGGCTGGCGGACGGCGCGGCGGCGGTGCTCGACGACAAGCTGGACATGTACCTGGTGGCCGCGCCCGAGCGCGGTGAGGGCTGGCTCGCCTACGTCGACAAGTACTGCGGGACGACGAGCGTCGCCGCGGCCGTCCAGGAGGCCAATGACGGCCGGCGGCTGCTGCGCGGCGTCGAGTACCGGATCCCGTTCGCCTACCTGCGCCCGGAACGCCAGCTCGAAGTGACGCTGGCCCTGTTCGCCGCCGACCGGGGGGTGGCCGAGGGGTGGCAGCATCACGTCGTCGCGCATCGGTCCGAGAAGAACGAGAGTCTGTGGCGGGTCGCCGAGTGGTTCACGGGGCGGGGTGGCAACTACCAGGCGCTGCGGGAGGCGAACGGCCTGGCGGACGAGCACCTCGAGCCCGGCCAGGTCGTGCTGATCCCGGCCCGCCTGCTGCGCCCCGCGCTGCGGCAGGTCCTGCCGGAGGGCTCCGCCTATGCGCTGCGCTACGGCGAGGACGCCGAAGGCGAGTACGCGGTCTACCGCCTGAAGCCCGGCGAGGCGCTCTATTCGAGCGTCGCCGCGCGCTTTGCCGGGCTCGTGTTCGCCGAGGACGTGAACGCGCTCGCCGCGGAGATCGCCGCGCGCAGCGGGATCGGCGACGTGACCGACATCCCGGTCGGGTACGAGGTGAAGATCCCGCTGGCCGTGCTCCTTCCCGAGTACCTGCCCGCCGGACACCCGGCCCGCCGCCAGTACGAGGAGAGCCTGCTCGCCAGCGGTCGCTACAGCAACCCGGTGGAGGCGCGCCGCCTGCAGGGCGTCACCGTCATCCTCGACGCCGGGCACGGCGGGCGGGACGTGGGCGCGTCCTTCCAGGGCGTCTGGGAGAGCGTCCACGTCTACGACATCGTCCTGCGGATCCGGGAGCTGCTCGAGGAGACCACCGCGGCGGGGGTGCACATGACGACCGACGACGGCAACGGATCGTCGCCGCCGGACCTGGACCGGCTTCCGTACAACCGCGAGCACCGGGTCTTGACCACCCCGGTCTACCCGATCGAGGACTCGAGCACCGGCGTGAACCTGCGCTGGTACCTGACCAACAGCCTCTTCCGGCGGGCGGTGGCGAAGAGCGGCGATTCCGGAAAGGTGGTGTTCGTCTCCGTCCACGCGGACTCGCTGCACCCGTCGTTGCGCGGGGCGATGGCCTACGTTCCCGGCGCCCTCTACCGTGGCGGCAGCTACGGCAAGAGCGGCGCCGTCTACGCGCAGCGGCGCGAGGTACGGGAGCAGCCGAGCGTCAGCTTCGCCCGCTCCGAGCTCGAGCGCAGCGAGGGGCTGTCGCGCCAGCTCGCGCAGGAGTTCATCGACGCCTTCACCGTCGCCGGCCTCGAGGTCCATCCGGACAAGCCGGTGCGCAACCGGGTGGTCCGGAGTCGCCGCCAGGCCTGGGTCCCGGCGGTGCTGCGCTACAGTGAAGTGCCGGCGCAGCTGATGCTCGAAGTCTGCAACCTCAACAACGCGGAGGACCGCGGCCTGATCCAGACGAGGCGGTTTCGCCAGCAGGTGGCGCAGGCGGTGGTCCAGGGCATCCTGAGCTACTACGGCAGCGCCGAGAGGCCCGCGCCGCTGGCGCCGTGAGGCGCCTCGTGAAACGACGGCGCCGGGCGCCCCGACGCGGGCGGCGGGAACGCGAAGCGAGGTCGCGGTGTCCAAAGAGAACAGGGAGGACCCCCGCGGTGAGAGCCCCGCGGGGAAGGACGACCCAGGCGATGACCGGCGAGCGCAAACGATGACGGCCCTGGCGGCGGAGGCCGTGCGCCACGATCGCGAGCTCGTCGCCCGCCACGCCTACGGCGATCCCGAGGCCTTCGACGAGGTGTACGCGCGGTTCAGCGGCCTCGTCTTCCAGATCGCCCGCCGGATGTCGGGCGACGACGCGCTGGCGGAAGACCTGAGCCAGGAGATCTTCCTGCGCATCTTCAGGCACCTGCGGGGCTACCAGGGCCGGTCGAGCCTCAAGACCTGGGTCTACAGGGTCGCGATCAACTGCTGTCGAAGCCGCCTCGCCCGGCGCTCGCGCCGCGAGCGGGCCTTCGTCGCCGTCGAGGAAGGGCGGCTGGAGCGCGTGCCGAGCGCCGCCGAGGGCCCGCAGGGCCGGCTGCGGCGGCGGGAAGCGGCGGAGACGGTCGGCCGGGCGCTGAACCGTCTGCCGCTCGCATTCCGCGAGGCCGTCGTCCTGCGGGACGTCTGCGGGCTCAGCTACGAGGAGATCGCCACCGTCGCCGGCGTGCGCCTCGGCACCGTGCGCTCGCGCATCGCGCGGGGTCGCGATCGCCTGCGGCTGGAGCTCGAGAGGGGATCGTCGTGAATCACGAAGCCACCGTGGAGCTCTTGTCCCGCTTCCTCGACGGCGAGGTGACGCCCGGCGAGCGCCAACGGGTCGAGGAGTGGCTCGCGGAAAGCCACGAGGTCCGGGAGATCTACGAGGGGCTCGGCCGCGTGCGCGGCTCCCTCGGCCGGCTGGCGGAGACCGCGCCTCCCGCCCACCTCGGCGAGCTGGTGCGGCGCCGGGTGGCGCTCGAGGGGGAGGCGACCGGCCTCTGGGGACGGGTGGAGGGGCGGTTGCGGAGCTGGACCGCCGGCCCGGGGCTGCTCACCCCCTTCGCGGTGGTCCTGGCCCTGGCGGCGATGCTGTACGTGCTAGCCAACGGGCTGGCCCGGTTCGAGCGGGCTCGCGAGCCCGTCTACGTGACCGCCCCGGACACGAGGATCGTCGCCGGCCGGCAGCTGTCGCGCCACGGCGGGCGCTGGGTCGAGGCCGGTCTCGACCCCGCGCGGCTCGACGAGGCCGCGAGAATCGTGGTGGCCGCCGCCGACGCCGCCGAGTGGGCGCGGCAGCGGCCGGAGCTCGCGCCCCTGGTCGAGCTCGGCACGGTCGTCGTCGAGCTCGACGGCGAGGTGGTCGTCCTGGTCTTCGAGTCCGCGGTGGCTTCCGGCCGGCCGGCCAACGAGCCCTGATGCGCGCCGCCGCCCCAGCCGCGCAACGGCTTTTCCTCGCGCCCGAGTCGAGCCATGGGCTCTGAGTACGACCCGATCTTCCGGGGGCCGGAGCGGGAGCCGGTCGACGATCTCGAGGCCGTGCGGCAGATCTTCGGGAGCGCCGCGGGTCCGTTCACGCGCTCCCCGTGGTCGTGGTGGGCGTGGGCGGTGCTCCTGCCCGCGATCGCCCTCCTTACCCGCCCGCTCCTGGCGCGCTACGGGCCTTCGGGGGCGATCATTGGCTGGTGCGCGGCGATCGCGGCCGGTGGCGGCCTCGAGATGTGGGTGGTGCGGGCCGGTGCCGCCGTGGAGCGGACGACGCTCGCGACCTGGGTCCTGCGCTCGCAGGCCAACCTGTCCTTCGTCGCGGCGGCCGTTTCCGGGGCGCTGATCTGGTGGGGCCACTTCGACGCGCTGCCCGGGGTGTGGCTTCTCGTCCTGGGGCACTCCTTCCTGATGCTGGGCGGGCTGGCGTTTCCCCCGTTCCGGCGAGCGGGCTGGATCTACCAGCTGGCGGGACTGGGCGCGCTGTGGCCCGGCCAGGACGGTCTCGCCTGGTTCGCCGCCGCCACGGGCCTGGGCAACCTGGCGATCGGGCTTGCCGTCCGGGCCAACCGCCGGCGGCGCTAGGGATCCCGGCTGGCGATCCGGCGGGCCATCCGGGCGGGCGATCCGGGCCGCCTAACCGCCCTGCCAGGGCTCGATCGCCACGATCTCCAGGGTCGAGTCTGCGAAGTCGACGGTCGCTCCCACCGGCAGGCCGAGGAGGCGCTGCGCCAGGTCGGAGTCGTAGGAGACGACGTCGCGATCGGGGTCGCTTTCCCAGGGGCCGAGGATCAGCAGCGTCCGGGTCCCGGCGCCGCCCGACCGGACGGTGACCCGGGACGCCACCCGGACCTCGTCGGCGTCCTGCCGGCTCAGGTCCATCGGCTGGGCGCGATGGAGGTCGCGCTGCAGGACCGCCTGGCGGGCGGCGAGGTACTCGTGGCGTTGACGCGCGGCCTTGTACTCGAAGTTCTCGCGCAGGTCGCCGAGCTCGCGGGCCTCCGCGATGGCCCGGCGGTTGGCGGGAATCTCGACCTCGCGCAGCTCTTTGAGCTCGGCCAGGCGCGCTGCGATCGACTCCTCGGTGGCGTAGAGCGGGGTCTCCCGGGCCTCGCGCCGCTCGGGGAAGCGCACGTGGAGGGCGCCGATCAGGGGGGCGAGCAGGTACTCCTCCAGGTTCGAGCGCCTGAGCGTCTCCTCCGCGAGGGCGGCCTGGTCCGGCGCGATGCGCTGCAGCAGCTGGGCGATCGGTCCGCCGTCCTCCAGGACCTTGCGCAACCGCCCGCGGTAGGGCTCGAGCTCGCGGGGCTGGGTCGTGGCGAGCAGCGCCTGAGCGAAGCGCAGCGGCTTGCGGTCGAGCAGAACCGGATCCCCCTGGGCGCGCTCGGCCATCCACGCGAACGCGGCGGGAAACTTCCGGGGCTGGCCGAGGACGCGGTCGTAGAAGGCGGTCAGGCGCTCCGGCGCCGCCGCCGTCAACGCGTCGGCGACCGCGCTCAGCAGCCGGGGATCCTCCTCCCGCTCCAGCCGCCGTTCGTAGACGTCGACCCAGTCGGGGCGGCGCTCGCGCACCAGCGCAAGGGCGCTCTCGCGCAGGGTGCGATCGTCGAGAGTGGCCAGCAGGGCCGCGGCGTCGGGAGCCTCGGAGATCTCGGCGGCGGGCAGCCAGGGGGCGTCCGGCGGCAGCTCCGGAGCGTCGCGCAGGGCGGTCGCGACGGCGAAACGGAGCTCGAGCTCTTCCTTCGGGCTGGCCTCGGCGAGGGCGACGAGCCGCTCGGCGAGGTGGGCGCGGAGATCATCGCTGCGATCCGCGTTGCGCCGGTAGATCTCGAGCTTGAGGCCGGGCTCGGCCGCGTCGAAGGCCGCGAGGACCGCCTCCTCGGCGTCCTCCATCGAGGCCAGAGCGCGGTAGCGCTGGCGCGCTCCCTGGCCCTCGGTGACCACCTGCGGGTTCTTGCGGGCCGCGCTCCAGAACGAGCTCCATTCCGCCGCGTCCACGACGCCGGCCAGGCTGTCCCGGATCTCGGAGGCGCTGCGCGGCTCGTCGTAGCTGCGCAGGGTCAGGAGCAGCAGCTCCCCGGGGTCGCTGGCCTTGAGGGCGATCAGGCTCTGCGGATCCTCGATCTTGCGGCGCAGCACGTGGGTCGAGGGGAGGGCGCGCAGCAGCTTGGCGGCGCCGCCGAACCCTACCCGCAGGCCGGGGCTGCGCTCGAAGTCGATCCGGAAGCTCTCGAGCTCGAAGTTGACCTCGGTGACCCGCCCCGCCCCCTTGCCCTTCATCCAGACGATCGACCCCTTCTCGAACTGCATGACGGCCCGCAGGGCCGCGACCTTCAGCCAGGTCTTGGGGATGTCCTCGACCGCGCGGTGGAGCCCGACCTGCTCGAGGAATCCCTCGAGGCTGGGCAGGCCCCGGTAGATCGCGCGCAGGATCTCGAGGATCCGCCGGTGCAGCTCGGCCGGCTCGAGCATCAGGAGCCCGACCTCCCGGAGCAGGGTCAGACGATGCTCGCGGGCCTCGGCGGCGCGCAGCTCCTCGTCGAGCAGCTCCAGCAGCATGGCCGCCAGCTCGCTCTCGCCGGCGCCTTTGAGGGCGCGGGCGCCGGCGACGAAGAACTGGATGTCGTCCAGGTCGGTCTCGAGATGCCCGAGCCAGGCGCTCTCGACCTCGTCGAGCCGCCCGGCTTCGATATACTTCCTGAGAGTTCTTGGAATCGTCATGTCAGACTCGGCTCGAGGTTGCCCGCCGTCCGGCGAGTCTGGGATTCTACGTTCTCCAGAGGGTTCTTGCGCCCGCGCCGGCGCCGCCGTGGGATCGATCCGATGAACGAGGGTGACCGCAAGGTGGGCCGGCAGGCCCCCTGGGAGGGTTCGGCGGAGCGCGGGCCCGGCGAGTTCGGGCTCTGGCTGCGGCGCGAGCGCGAGGCTCGCGAGGTGACGTTGGCGGAGATCTCGGACGTCACGAAGATCAGCAAGACCTACCTCGAGGCGCTGGAGCAGGAGCGATTCGACGTGCTCCCGGCGCCGGTCTTCGCCAAGGGCTTCCTGAGGGAATACGCCAAGTACGTGGGCCTCGATCCCGACGAGGTGATCAACTCCTACCTGAGCGCGGTTCGCGAGGACGGCGCGGAGGCGGGCGGCGCCGCCGCCTCGCCGCCGCCCCGGAGCTCGTTCGAGTGGACGCTGGGGATCCTCCTGGCCGCCGCTCTGCTGGTGCTCGTGGGGGTCATCGGCCTCGCGGGGTTCTGGGCGGAGCGGTCGCAGCGCCGCGCCTCTGGGGCCGGCGAGAGCGCGGCTGGCGAGACCGCGGCCGGCGAGGCCGCGAGGGCCCCGGAGGTCGCGCCGGCGGTTCGACCGGGCGCGGACGAGCCGCGAGCCCCGGTCGCGGAGCCCCCGGCGCCCGTCGCCCGGCCCGCGCTGCCGCCGGCGCCGCTGGTCGTCACCCTCGACTTCACGGAAGACTGCTGGGTGGAGGCCTCGGTCGACGGCCGCCGGCGGCTGAGCGAGCTTCACGTCCAGGGCGAGTCCCTGAAGATCGACGCGGAACGCCGGGTGGAGCTCACGCTGGGCAATCCGTCGGGCGTCGCCGTCGAGGTCAACGGCGCGCCGTATCCGTTGCCGGAGTACCGTCCGGGAAGGGTGGCGCGGGACATCGCGATCGACCTCGAGGACGTTGAGTGAGCGCGGACGAAGCCGCAGACGCCTTCGTCGAGAAAGTCCTGGAGAGTCCGAGCTCGGAGCTGCGTCGCCTCGCGGCGCTGGGTGTGGCGCCCCTGCCCCTCCCCGAGCTCCTGGCGTTGCAGGTCGAGCTGACGAAGGATGGCGACCTGGCGATCGCCGAGGCCGCGACGAAGAGCCTCGCCGAGCTCGATCCGAGGATCGTGGCCACGGTCGTCGACGAGGGCTCGCAGATCGAGGTCGTGCGCTACTTCGGGACGCGCCCGAGCCACCCGGTGATCGTGGAGTCCATCCTCCGGCTGCGGCAGGTGCCGCGGGACCTGCTGATCTCGATGGCCGGCAGCTTGGAGGAGCAACAGCAGGAGGTTCTCCTCTTCCGCCAGGACGCCATTGTCGAGCAGCCGGCGATTCTCGATGCGCTGGCCGCCAACCCGCGCGCCTCCTCCTACACCCTGCGGAGGATCGCCGAGTACCGCGAGCACCTCCTCCCCCGGGAGCGGGGAGCCTCGATCGGGGGCGAGACCGCCGAGCTCGATCTCGACGAGGACGACGCCGACGACGAGCAGGTGGCCAGGCTCCGCGAGGAGTTCTCGGCCCTCGAGAGGCAGACGTCCTCCGACGCCGAGCTCGAGGGCCTGTGGCGATCGAGCGAGATCAAGATCCGGACCCTGCCCGTCGCCGTGCGAATGAAGCTGGCGCGCGGCGCCACCCCGCTCCTGCGGAGGATCCTCATTCGCGACCAGAACGCCAACGTCGCGCTGGCGGTCCTGAAGTTCAGCCCGATCACCGAGGTCGAGGTCGAGCGGATCGCCTTGAGCCGCGTCGTCGTCGACGACGTGCTGAGCCACATCTCCAGCTCCAAGCACTGGATCCGGCGCTACAGCGTCGTTTTCGCCCTATGTCAGAATCCCAGGACGCCGGTCAACGTCGGCATCCGGCTGCTGCCGCGTCTCTCGGCACGCCACCTGCAGCAGCTGTCCCGGGACCGCAACGTGTCGGAGGCGATCCGGGCGCGGTCCTTGCGGTTGTATAGAATCAAGACTCAATAGACGACGAGGGTCTCGCCGGAAGACTCGCCGGAAGGCTGGCCGGAAGACCATGGCGAAGGAATGAGCAAGAACTACTACGCGATCCTCGGGGTGCCGCAGAACGCGACCGGCCGCCAGGTTCGGCAGCGGTTCCTGACGCTGGCGCGCGAACGGCATCCGGATCGCTTCCAGGGCGCGGACAAGGTGGAGGCCGAGCTCTATTTCCAGCAGGTGACCGAGGCCTTCAACACGCTCAGCGACTCCGAGCGCCGCCGGCAGCACGACCTGGAGCTGGCCCAGATGGTCGTCGCTCCCGAGAGCGATCAGACCCAGGTCTCCAAGGTCTACATCCTGCGGGCGAGGCAGGAGGCGAAGCAGGGGAACCGACAGCTCGCCATCGAGTTCCTCGAGCGTGCCACTCGCGAGGACGAAGGGGGGCATCGGGCGTGGTACGAGCTGGCCAAGCTGCTCGAGGAGGATCGGCGCTCGCTGCCGCGCGCCCGCCACGCCATCATCCAGGCCTGCGATCTGCAGCCCATGGAGCCGCGCTACCTCGAGCTGGCAGGCAACCTGTTCGCCGCCAGCGGCATGCCGGACAAGGCGGAGGAGTTCTACCAGAAAGCGCTGGACTGGGGCGGCGCGGAGCCGAAGATCGAGGAGCGGCTGAAGTCGCTGCGTCGCGGGCTGCGCGGCGGCATGTTCGGCAAGAGCTGATGCCGGCCGTGGAAGCCTTCGGACTCTCCGACGTCGGCCGGGTGCGGAGCCGGAACGAGGACTCCTATGCCCTGGTGGAGGAGCAGGGGCTCTTCGTCGTGGCGGACGGCATGGGAGGCCACGGCAACGGCGACGTCGCTTCGCAGATTGCCGTCGGCGCCATCGTGGAGAAGTACCGGCAGTCCGCGGGCGAAGTCGGAAGCGATGGCGAGCTGGCCGTGGCGGAGCGGCTGCAGAGCGCCTTCGCCCACGCCCACGAGAGGATTCGCGAGGCCGGCGATCGGGACGGCGCGCTGCGGGGCATGGGCACGACCGTGATCGCGATCGTGATCGACGGCGAGGCGGCGATCATCGGGCACGTCGGCGACAGCCGCGCCTACGCGCTGCGCGGCAGCACGCTGACCCAGCTCACGGAGGACCACTCCTGGGTCCACGAGCAGGTCGCGGCCGGCCACCTGTCGGTCGCCCAGGCGCGGGATCATCCTTTCAAGAGCGTCGTCACCCGAGCCCTGGGCGGCGAGCAGGCCGTCGAGGTCGATCTGCGCCGGGTGCGGCTGCAGCCGGGCGATCTTCTGGTGCTGTGCTCGGACGGCTTGACGACGATGCTCACCGACGAAGAGATCGGGCGCCTCCTGTCGGCGGGCGGCGGGGTCGAAGAGCGCAGCACGCGCCTCGTCGCCGCCGCCAACGAACGCGGCGGCGCGGACAACATCACGGTCATCCTGCTCGCGGTGCGCGGCGAGGGCGACGACTAGCCCCCCTTTCAGCCGCCGTAACGGTAGCCCTTGCGGGCGCGGACGACGAAGTCCGGGTTGCGGGTCGTGACCGTGACCTGGCGATACCCCGCGGTGCCGGGCGCGTGCTCGGCGCGGTAGCTCAGCAGGTAGTAGCCGTTGTTGTCCTGGACGGCACTGCGCAGCGGATCTCTGAAGGTGACGAAGTTGAAGTAGTACCGGCCGCCCGTGTCGTCGGCCAGGAGGCTCAGGGAGTTGCCGAGGATTCCCTGGGCGGCGTTCTCGTTGCGGAGGTTCTTGAGCAGGGAGATCGTGTAGACGGCCACGTTGGCGTCGTTGAGAGCCTCCATCATCGGCGGGTAGTAGCGTTCGTCCGGGCGGTAGGTGCCCCAGTTCGTCCGGCCCACGGAGACGGTGCTCTCCGGCGAGCTGAAGTCGCCGGGCTCGCCGAAGCCCATGCTGAACATGAGGACGTTCTTGCGGCCGACGATGTAGCGCGACGCCTCGGCCAGGGTCTGGAGCGCCGAGTAGATCTTCAGGCTGCTCTTGCGCAGCTCCTCGCCGCGCGGCAGGTTGGCCCGCAGCGACGGACCCTCGGAGGCGTCGATGCGCGAGGGCCAGTTGCCGGGATCTTTCCCTCCCTTGGCCACGTTGTCGAGGGCCTCGAGGATCGCTTCGTTGTCGCGCGTGAAGTCCTGGTGGATCTTCAGCTCGTAGCTGTAGCTGACGACGGCCACCCAGTCGTTCGGCAGCAGCTCCTGGTGGACCCAGCGCCGCGCCCAGCGCAGGGCGTCGAGCTGCTCCGCGATGAGGCCGGGAAACAGCGACCGGGGATCGTCGAAGAAGAGGATGAAATAGCGGTCGACCGGCACGTCGTCCGGAGACACACCGAGCCGGTTCGCCAGGGCCGCCGACTCCAGGAAGGCGCGATTGCTGTAGAACGTCGCCGATTCGGCGGCGACGGAGCGGTCGCCGTCCTCGACCGCGAAGTCCTCGGGCTGTAGCCCCAGGATGACGTTGCCGTCCCGATCGGTGACCAGCACGTCGAGGAGGACCTCGTCGACGTCGACGACGTCCCGGAACGCCGGCGGCTTCGTTTCCTGCGCGGCGAGGGAGACGGGTAGGGCCAAGAGCAGGGCGGCGAGAAGGTAGTGCGGTTTCGGGCTTCGGTGCATGGCGGCTCCTTTCGTGCCGCTGTCCACAGCAAGATCGAGGCCAGCTTCGCTCAGGCGCCGGTGCCGCGCGCCTTCGCGCGCGGATGGCGCGCGTAGAAGCCGCCGGCCGCGACGACGTCGACGAAGGCCTGCGCGGGCGCGAACCGCGGACCGACCCGGTCCGCGAGGTCCTCCATCCGCGCCCGCACCGAGCCGATCCCCTCGTCGTCCGCCCAGCGGCACAGGCCGCCCCGGAAGGGCGGGAAGCCCGTGCCCATGATCATCGCGAGGTCGAGGTCGGCGGCGTCGGCGACGACGCCCTCGGCCAGGCAGCGCGCCGCCTCGTTGAGCATCGGCGTGACCAGGCGGTAGCTCACCTCGAGGGGGTCGGGGGTCTCGTCGCCGGGGGAGAGGCCCAGGAGGGCGTAGACCGCGGGGTCGGGATCCAGCCGCTGGCCCCCCGCGTAGCGGTAGAAGCCCCGCCCGACCTTCGCGCCCAGGCGCCCGTCCTCGACCATCCGGCCGAGCCACCGCGGAACCTGGAGCCGGTCGCCGAAAGCGGCGCCGAGGATGTCCGCCACGTGGCTGGCCACGTCGAGACCCACCTCGTCCGTCAGGGTCACCGGACCCATCGGCATGCCCCACCGCTTCATCGTCGCGTCGAGCGCCGCGATCGAGACCCCTTCCTCGAGCAGGGTCAGCGCCTCGGCCATGGAGAACATGAGCAGCCGGTTGACGAGGAAGCCGGGGCCGTCCTTGACGACCACCGGCGTCTTCCCGAGCGCGCGGCACAGCGCGACGATCGACTCCACGACGTCTTCCGCGGTGAGCGGGCCGACGACGACCTCGACCAGCGGCATCTTGTCGACCGGGTTGAAGAAGTGCATTCCCACGACCCGCTCCGGGTGCTTCGCGTCCTTGCCGATCGCCGCGATCGACAGCGAAGACGTGTTGGAGGCGAGGATCGCGGTGGCCGGCACGATCCCGGACAGCTCCGCGAAGACCTGCTGCTTGACGTCCAGGCGCTCGACGATGGCCTCGACCACGAGATCGACCGCCGCGAACCCCCCGTAGTCGAGCGTCGGACGGAGCAGGTTCATCTTCTGGCGCGCCTGCGGCGCGGTGATCCAGCGCCTCCGGACCTGCTGCCGGAACAGCTCGTTGGCGTGCGCCATGCCCTGGGCGAGGGGCTCGGGCGCGAGGTCCTTGAGTCGCACGGGCACCGAGGCCTTGGCCGCCAGGAGCTGCGCGATGCCGCCGCCCATGACGCCCGCGCCGAGGACGGCCGCGCGCCGCAGCGGGCGGCTCGCCTTGCCCTTGGCGGCGCCCTCCGCCAGGCGATAGACGTGCACCAGGCTCTTGCTCTCCCGGGAGACCGCGAGCTCCGAGAGGCCGCGCGCCTCGGCCGCCAGGCCCGCGGCCCGGCCGCCGGCGAGTCCGGCGCGCACGACCTCGAGGGCCCGCAGCGGGGCCGGGTAGTTGCCTCCCGTGCTCGCGAGCACCTGCTTGCCGGCCTGGTCGAAGACGATCTTGCGGCCCAGCGGGTTCTTTTCGAGGAGGACGCCCCGGGCGCCCGTCGCGCGGCCCTTGACGGGCGGCTTGCCGGCCATCGCCTGGCGGGCGAAGTCGCGGACGTGGTGGCGGAACGAGGCCGGCGGCATGAGCGCGTCGGCGAGCCCGATCTTGAAGGCTTTGTAGGGGTTGACGCTCTTGCCGGCGAGGACGAGGTCGAGCGCCGCGGCGAGCCCGATCCGTCGCGGCAGCCGGGTGCAGCCGCCCCAGCCCGGCAGGATGCCGAGGCGGATCTCGGGAAGGCCGATCCTCAGCTCCGGCCGGTCGGCGACGAGGATGTAGCGCGAGGCCAGCGCCCACTCGGTGCCGCCGCCCAGGCACGCGCCCTCGATGGCGGCGAACGTCGGGTAGGGCAGGCTCTCCCAGCGCTCGTAGAGCCCCTGGACGAGCGTCACCGCCGCTTGGACCTCGGCGGGGTCCGTCACCCGCTCGATGGCGTCGAGGTCGGCGCCCGCGATGAAATTGCGCGGCTTGCCGGACGCGAGGACGAGGCCCGCGATGTCCGTGCGCCGCTCGAGCTCGTCGATCGCCGCCGCCAGCTCGCCCACGAGCTCGGCGCCGATGACGTTGACCTTGCTGTCGGGGGCGTCGAAGACGAGGACCGCGAGGCCGTCGTCGGGGCCCTCGATACGCAAAGCGGTGGGCAAATCGGTTCTCCCTCGGTGCCGGCGCTTCCCGTCGTGCCGAGACGCGGCTCAGTCCCCGGCGTTGGCGTAGAGCGCGTCGATGGCCTCGCCGTACTTCTCGGCGACGATGCGCCGCTTCACCTTCTGCGTCGGCGTGAGCTCGCCGCCCTCGATCGAGAACTCCTCCGGGATCAGGTCGAAGGCGCGCACCATCTCGTACTTGGCGAGCTTGGCGTTGACGCCGGCGATCTCCTCCGCAAAGAGCTTGCGGGTCGCGTCGGCCGCGAGCAGCGCCGGGCGATCGTCGGCCGGCAGGCCGTTCTTCGCGGCCCAGCTCGCCAGGGCCTCGAAGTCGGGCACGAGCAGGGCGGAAAGGAACTTGCGCCGGTCGCCGATGACGACGGCCTGCTCGATGAAGCGGCTGCTCTTGAGCTCGTTCTCGATCGGCGCCGGCGCGATGTTCTTGCCGTAGGCGTTGACGATGATCTCCTTCTTGCGATCGGTGATCGCGAGGAAGCCCTCGTCGTCGATCTCGCCGATGTCGCCGGTGTGGAACCAGCCGTCCTCGTCGATCGTCTCCGCGGTCTGGGCGGGCAGGTTGTGGTAGCCCTGCATGATGTTGGGACCCTTGGCCAGGACCTCGCCGTCGTCGGCGATCTTGAGCTCGACGCCGTCGATGACGGCGCCCACGGTGCCGAGCTTCACCTTCCCGGGCCGGTTGACCGTGAGCACCGGCGAGGTCTCGGAGAGGCCGTAGCCTTCGTAGATCTCGATTCCGGCACCCCAGAAGAACTCGGCCACGTCGCGGGCCAGCGGCGCGCCCCCCGAAGTTGCGGTCTCGAAGCGGCCGCCCAGCCGCTCCCGGATCTTGGAGAAGACCAGCGCGTCGGCGATCTTGAGCTTGAGCCCGAGGGCGCCGGGAGGCGACTCGCGGCGCAGGCGGTAGGGGAGCGCCTCGCGGCCGACCCGCTCGGCCCAGGCGAAGATCCTGCGGCGCAAACCTGGCGCGTTGGCCACGTTCTCGCGGACCTTGTTGATCACCTTCTCGTAGACCCTGGGCACGGCGACGAAGAAGTGCGGCTGCACCTCGCCCAGGTCCTGCGCCACGGTCTGGATCGATTCGGCGTAGGCGATCGTCGCGCCCTTGAAGAAGTAGATGAAATCGACGATGCGCTCGAAAGAGTGCGACAGGGGGAGGAACGAGAGCCCGGTCTGGTGCGAGTCGATCTCGATGGCGCGGGCGGCCGAGAGCAGGTTGGACGTCAGATTGTCGTGGGAGAGCATGACCCCCTTGGGGTTGCCGGTCGTGCCGCTCGTGTAGATAAACGTCGCGAGGTCCTGCGGTTTCGATTGCAGCGCCGATTCCTTGAAAGCCGCCTCGCTCATCGGCTCGACGTTCGCGAGCACGTGGGAGAGCGCGACCGTGTCGTCCGACGCCGCGTCGTGGTCGATCGCCACGAACTGGCGCACCTTCGGCATGTTCGGGCGCTGGTCGAGCATCCCCTGGTAGCGCTCCCCGCCCTGCACGAACACCACCTCGGCTCCGCAGTCGTTGGTGATGTAGGCCGCCTGGTCCGGGGTGAGCGTCGGGTAGATCGGAACCAGCACCGCGCCGACGCCCAGGGTGGCGTAGTCGACGGCCGGCCAGTGGATGCAGTTCTCGGCCATCAGCGCCACCCGGTCGCCGCGGCGGACGCCGAAGCCGACGAGAGCGGCCGCGATCCGCCGCACGTTCTCGTAGAACTGGCGGGTCGACAGCGGGACGTAGGCGCCGTCCTTCTTGTAGAGGAAGCAGTCCGGCTTGTCGTGCTCGAGGCCGGCCAGGAACATCTCCGTCAAGGTCGTGATCGACATGGCACCCCCACCTCAGGTCGCGCCGCGGCAGACGCGGTCATCGAAGGTCGAAAAAACCGACCTCTCATTCTATCCCAGGGCTGCACGGCGGAGATCGGAACGGCCGCTCCCGGGAGCGGCCGTTCGGGTCGTCGGGTAGAAGGTGGCGATGGTCGGGGCGAGAGGATTTGAACCTCCGGCCTCACGGACCCGAACCGTGCGCTCTGCCAGGCTGAGCTACGCCCCGAGAGGGTCCGGCGGGCGTCGAGCCCGCGGCGGCGGGAGGATATCCGCGCCGCCGCCGGGGGTCAAGGTCCATTTTGTGTGCGGGCCCGCTCACGCCCGGGGTTCGCGTTTGGTAGTCTCGCGCGGGCTTTACCGCAGGACGTTCCCGAGGGAGGGCGAGCCGTGATCTGGGCGATTGGCATCTATCTGGCGTTTCTCGTCGTCGTCAGCGTCCGCAAGGGCCGCGACGTCAAGACACAGGAAGACTTCATGGTCGCCGGGCGCGGGGTGACGGCGACGTTTCTCGTCGGCACCCTCGTCTGCACCTGGATCGGCTCGGGCAGCCTCTTCGGCGGCGCCGGCCGGGCGTTCCGCAACGGCTTTTCGGCCCTGTGGATGAGCGGCGGCGCCTGGATCGGCCTGGCGATCGTGTACTGGCTGGCGCCGCGGGTGCGCAAGATCGCCCAGTACACCGTGCCCGACATCCTCGAGACCCGCTACAACGCCACGTCCCGCGTGCTCGGCACGATCGCCATCATCATCGCCTACCTGACGATCGCGGGCTACCAGTTCATCGGCGGCGGGCGGCTGCTCAACATCCTCACCGGGATCGACCCGGTCCTGGGCCAGATCATCATCGCGCTTCTGGTCGTGACCTACACGATCGTCGCCGGCATGAGGTCGATCGTGGCGCTCGACCTGTTCAACGGCATCATGATCACCGCGGGCGTCCTGCTGGCGGCGCCTTTCGCGCTCGAGGCGGCCGGCGGCTGGGAGCAGCTGACGACGACCCTGCCGGCGACCCACTTCTCCGTCTTCGGCAGTCTCGGTGCGGCGTCGGCGATCGGCCTCTTCCTGCCGACGTTCCTCCTTCTCCTCGGCGAGAGCTCGATCTACCAGAAGTTCATGTCGGCCAGGGACGGCGCCACCGCCCGGCGCGCGGTCATCGGCATGATCCTCGGCGTCATCCTCATCGAGACGGTGCTCGACTCGGTCGCCATCTTCGGCGCCGGCGTCTACTGGAACGACCCGAGCTTCCAGGCCGCGGACGGCGGCATCAGCAGCAGGGCGAGCGAGACCGTGATCCTGACGCTGGGGGCGCACGGCCTGCCGTGGATCGTGGGCGCGCTGCTTCTCGTGGGCGGCGCGGCCATCATCTTCTCGACCGCCAACACCTTCCTGATGGTGCCCTCGACGAACCTGGCCCGGGACATCTACCAGCGCTTCCTGAAGCCCGGCGCTTCGGAGGCGCAGGTGATCTTCTTCCAGCGGGTGATGATCGTCGTGCTCGCCGGCGTGGCGTTGTTGATCACCACCGTGTTCCCCAGCATTCTCGCGATGGCGCTCTACGCCTACACGATGGTGGGGGCGGCGGTGACGCCGGCCCTGCTGGCCGCCTTCTTGTGGAAGCGCGCGACGCCGGCCGCGGGGGCGGCTTCGGTCGCGATGGGGATCTTCTCGACCGTCCTCTTCGCCGTCTGGGTGAGCACGGGAGCCACGTTCGACTGGGGCTTCATCCAGATCGACCAGGACACCGCCTACGACTACATCATCTACCCGGCCTTCATCGCGTCCGTGCTGACCCTGGTCGTCGTCAGCCTGCTCGGCAAGCCGCCGGAAGAGTCAAAGTGGAAGCCGTTCGCCGCCGAGTGAGGCCACCACGGCGTCCCTCGGGCCGGCGCGCGCAGTCCGGTTCGATCCGGCGGAGGGGACTGCGCGAAGAGCGGCGCCCTGCCTGGAGGCTCTTGCCGCCTGGAGTCGCCGCCGGCGCTAGCTCTCTGCACGAGTCCCGTTCCGACGCCCGAGATTCCCGGATGCGCTACAGGAGCACGTGATGTTCGATTGGATCGCCGACCCCGCTGCCTGGGTCGCGCTGGCGACGCTGACCGCCCTCGAGCTCGTCCTCGGGATCGACAACATCATCTTCATCTCGATCCTGGCGGGCAAGCTGCCGGCGGGGGAGCGGGGACGGGCGCGGAGCCTGGGCCTGCTCGGCGCCATGCTGACCCGCATCCTGCTGCTGTTCTCGCTGGCGTGGGTCATCGGACTGACGGAGCCGCTGTTCTCGATCCTCGGGCGCGCGATCGCGGGCCGCGACCTCATTCTCGTCGTCGGCGGGCTCTTCCTGCTGGCGAAGAGCACCCACGAGATCCACCAGAAGCTCGAGGGCACCGAGCACGAGATCTCGGTCAAGCCGCGCGCGGCCTTCGGGGCTGTCATCACCCAGATCATGCTGCTCGACATCGTCTTTTCCCTCGACTCCGTGATCACCGCCGTCGGCATGGTCCGGCAGATCCCGATCATGGTCATCGCCGTCGTCGTCTCGGTCGGCTTCATGCTGTGGTTCGCCAAGCCGCTCGGAGAGTTCGTCGAGCGCCACCCCACGGTCAAGATGCTTGCCCTCTCCTTCCTCCTGCTGATCGGCATGGCCCTCGTGGCCGACGGCGTGGGGCATCACATCCCCAAGGGCTACATCTACTTCGCCATGGGGTTCTCCGTTTTCGTCGAGATGCTCAACCTCAGGCTGCGCAAGGCCCGCCGGCCGGTGGAGCTGCGCGAGCGCTTCGAGAAGCGGTAGCTAGGCCTGCCGAGGTCATCGGCCCGGGCGCGGGTCCCGCTCAGCTCCCACGCCGGGTGCACCGCTGCAGCCATGCCAAGGTCGTTTTCCGAGTAAGGCGGTGAGCGGCTTGCCCGCGCCGACCCTCGACGCCCGGTGGGCCGTCGCGAAGCTCCGAGCAGGGCGATTCCGGTCGATCGAGCCGAAGACGTTCACCGCCCTACTTGGAAAGCAGCCGTGGCAGGCCCCATCCGGCCCACCGGGCGTGGGAGCTGAGGGGGACCCGCGCCCGGGCGAAAGCCGTGGCAATCTGCGTGGAGCCCAACGAGGCCCCACCCGCGGACACCGTCGAGGAGAAGCCTCTTAAGGGACGATCCTGGAGCCGGCCGGGTAGTTGATGAAGTAGCCGTCGGCCCAGACGAGGTCCTGGTCGTAGTCGGTGGCGACGAAGGGTCCGACCGGATAGGTGTCGGTCGAGGTCGTCTTGTCGCGGCCGCCGCTGCGGATTCCCATCACCGGGTAGCCCTGCAGGGCCGAGACGTCCAGGCGATACTCGTAGAGGCCACCCCACCCGTCGAGCTCGGGCACGGTCTGGATGTAGAAGAACGTGCTGCTCGGGAAGAGCGTGCTCATGAGCTGCTCCGCGCTGAGGGTGCTGCCGAAGTCGAAGTTGAACGTCTGCGCGCCCGCCGCCGCGGCGCCCACCTGGTCCGTGAGCCACGAGAACCAGGCCATGCCCACGTCGCGGATGTCGGCCACGGTGCGCTTCTGTTTGGCCTTCTGCAGCGAGTCCAGCAGGTTGGGGATCAGGATCGCGGCGATGATGCCGATGATCGCCACGACGATCAGCAGCTCCACCAGGGTGAAGCCACCGTGGATGGGGCGATGATGTCTGCGACCGGCCATGGAGAACCCTCCCGCGGGAAAATGGACGTCCTCAGGGGTCCTTGCAGCCGGCGTGCCAGGCCTCAAGATGTTGAAGACAAGGCATTTCCAATGGCCTCCAGCCCGCGCTCGCCGTCGATTGCCAGTCGAGGTGACGCAATCCGTCACCCGTCGCGGCCCCCGGCGCCCCCCGGCGGCCGGCGGCGCCTACTCGGTGCGGAGCGCCTCGACGGGATCGAGGCTCGCCGCGCGCCGTGCGGGCAGCACTCCCGAGAGCACGCCGGTCACGAGCGAGACGAGGACCGCGACCACGAGGAAGACGATCGGCGTGTGCACGGGCAGGCCCGGGACCGCCGCCCGCAGCAGGGCGCAGACGCCGAGGCCCGCGCCGATGCCGATCAGGCCGCCGAGCATGGCGAGGACCGCCGACTCCGTGAGAAACACCCACTGGACCTGGCGCCGGGTGGCGCCGACGGCCCGCACGAGGCCGATCTCCGAGGTGCGCTCGCCGACCGCGATCCACATCATGGTCAGGATCCCGATCGCGCCCACGACGAGGGAGATGCCGGCGATCGCGCCCACGGCGCCGGTGACGATCTCCATGACGTTGCCGAAGACCTTCAGCATCTCGTCCTGGGAGGTGATCGTGAAGTCCTCGCGGCCGCCGTGGCGCTCGATGAGCACGGCGCGCACCCGCTCCTCGAGCGCCTCGGCCTCGCGCGCGTGATGGAAGACGATGTCGATCTCGTTGAGCTCGTCGACGTTGAACAGCGTCATCACGGAAGCCAGCGGCGCCCAGGCCGCGTCGTCGAGGTCGATGCCGAGGAGCTGGCCCTTTGGCTCCATGACGCCGATGATGCGGAACCGTCGGCCGCCCATCTTCAGGAACTCGCCGAGCGCGTTGCCACTGTCGAAGAGCTCGCGCTTGAGCTTCGAGCCGATGACGACGAGCTGCGCGCCGCGCCGCGGGTCGGTCTCGGGCCAGAACGAGCCGGTGCGCAGGCTCCACTTCCAGATCTCGGGGACGTTGGGGGTCGTGCCGTAGATCATCACGCTGCGGCCCCGACCGTTGGCCTCGACGCGGCCCGAGCCGAAGACGACCGGCGCCAGGTCGACCACTCCCGGGACCCGCTTCAACGCCTCCGCGTCGTCGATCGTCAGCTTGCGCGTCGAGCCGCCCAGCGCCCCCGGCACCCCGATGGTCTCGGCCTTGCCCGGGATCACCGCCAGGATGTTCGTGCCGAACTGCGCGAACTGCTCGAGGAGGTAGCGTCGCGTGCCCTCGCCGATGGAGGTCAGGAGGATCACGGAGGCGATGCCGATCGCGATGCCGAGCATCGAGAGGCCCGAGCGCAGCTTGTGGCCAGCGACCGCGCGCAGCGAGATCCGGATGAGCTCCCACATGACCCTACCTCCCCGCCAGAGCGGCCACCGGGTCGAGCCGCGTTGCCCGCCGCGCCGGCAGGAGGCCGAAGACGACCCCCACGAGGACCGCCATGCCGAACGCGGCGGCCACCGCCCACGGCGGCGGCGCGGCCGGCAGCGCCGGGAAGAGGCCGACCATCAGGCGGACCAGCAGGTAGCCGGCGAGCAGGCCCAGGAGCGCCCCCGCCGCCGAGAGGAGCGCCGCTTCGGCGAGGAAGACCGCCATCACCTGCGAGCGGTGGACGCCGACGGCGCGCAACAGTCCGATCTCGCGGGTCCGCTCGGAGACCGAGACGAGCATCACGTTCATGATGCCGATCCCCGCGACGGTCAGCGAGATGGCGGCGATCGCCGCCAGCACGATCGTCAGCGTGTTGAGGATGGCCGAGAACGTCGACAGCACGGCGTCCTGGGTGATCACGGTGACGTCCTCCTCGCCGTGGCGCTCGGTGACCAGCCGGCGGATGCTCTCGCGGGCGGTGGCGAGGTCGGCGTACGCCTGGGCCTCGACGAGGATCCGGAAGAGCGAGGAGCGGTTGAGCATCTGCATGCCCGTCGCCACGGGCACGTAGATGGTCTCGTCGAGGTTGAGGCCGATCTTCGTTCCCTGTCTGGACAGGACGCCCAGCACCCGCATGCGCCAGCCGCCGACGCGCACCACCCGGCCGACCGGGTTCTCGCCCGGGAAGAGCTCGCGCGCCGCCACGTGGCCGAGCACGCAGACCGGGGCGCCGCGGTCGGCGTCGCCGCGCGGCAGGAACTCGCCGCGGGCGATCTCCACCTGCCGCGCCAGAGCGTAGTCCGCCGTCGTGCCGATGATCGCCACCTGCCGGCTGCGCTCGCCGAAGGACACGGTCTCGGTGCCCATGGCCACCGGGGCGGCGCGCTTGACGGCGGGCAGCAGGGCGATCGCCTCGGCGTCGGCGATGGTCAGGTCGTTGGGGATCGACGGCACGCCGGGGAATCCGGTCGTCTCCGTGCGGCCGGGCAGTACCACGACGAGATTGGTGCCGAGGCTCGAGAACTGCTCGACGACGTAGCTGCGGGCGCCGTCGGTCAGGGCGGTGAGCACGATGACGGCGGCGACGCCGATCGTCACCCCCAGCAGGCTCAGTCCCGTGCGCAGCCCGTGCCGCGTCAGGGCGCCCAGGGCGAAGCGGAAGGTCTTCCGGACGCGCACCCGTTCAGCCCTCCTCCGGCCCCTCGTCCGCGGCGGCGAGCACCGCCATCACGTCGGCGATCCGCCCTCCGGCCGCCCGCTCCACGACCTTGCCGTCGAAGAGCACGACGATGCGCTCGGCGCGCTGCGCGACCTTGGCGTCATGGGTGACGACGATCACCGTGAGGCCGTCGCCGTGCATGCGGTCGAGCAGGTCGAGCACGACCCGGCCGGAGGCGCTGTCGAGGTTGCCCGTGGGCTCGTCGGCGAGCAGGATCGAGGGCCCCATCACGGTGGAGCGGGCGAGCGCCGCGCGCTGGCGCTCGCCGCCGGAGAGCTGGTCCGGCAGGTGGGTGGCGCGCTCGGCGAGGCCGACCGCGGCGAGCGCGGCGCTCACCCGCTCGCGCCGCTCGCGGCGCGGGATGTCGCCGAAGATCATCGGCAGCTCGACGTTCTCCGCCGCCGTCAGCCGCGGGATGAGGTGGAAGGACTGGAAGACGAAGCCGATCTTGTGCCGCCGGACCTGGGTCAGCTCGGACTGCGACAGGTCGCCGACGCTGCGGCCGTCCAGCCGGTAGGTACCGCTCGTCGGGCGATCGAGACAGCCGATGAGGTTGAGCAGCGTCGACTTGCCGGACCCGGAGGCCCCCATGATGGCGACGTGCTCGCCCTCCGCGAAGGTCTCCGTGATCTCCCGCAGCGCGTACACCGGGCGGTCGCCGACCAGAAACGTGCGGGAGACCTCCGCCAGCTCGATCACGGCGCGTCGACGACCTCGGCCTCGGCGCCGGCCTTGACCTCGGCCCGGTCGAGCGACGTGACGATCCTGTCGCCCGCGGCCAGGCCGCTCGTCACCTCGACGAAGTCCCAGTTCTTGAGCCCGGTCGTCAAGGTCCGCTCGGCCAGCACGCCGTCCGCCACCATGAGGACCCGGTTGCCCTCCATCAGCGCCGACGTCGGGATCCGCAGCGCGTCCTCCTTCACCTCGAGGATGACCTCGACGTCGGCCGAGGTGCCGGGCAGGAACTCGCGGACCGGGGCGCCGTCGCCGAGCTCGACCTCGATCTCGACGGTGCGGTTCTGCTCCTCGAGGTCGAGCACGTAGGGGGCGACCCGGCTGACGCGGCCGCTGAAGCTCCGGTCGCGATGGGAGTCCACCGTCACGCGGGTGGTCTGCCCGGCCCGGACCCGGGCGGAGTCGACCTCGTCCATCGGGGCGCTCACGTAGATCGAGCTCGGGTCGAGGATGTCGACGACGGGCGGCACCGGGATCGCGGGCGGCGAGGGGGTCGTCCACTCGCCGACCTCGATCGACACCTCCGCCACCAGGCCGGCGAACGGGGCGCGCAGGGTCATCTTGTCGAGCTCCGTCTGGGACACCCGGACCGCGGCCTGGGCGCGCGCCTCGTTGGCGCGCGCCGCGTTGCAGGCGGCGTCGGCGGCGTTCTTGGCGCTGTCGAGCTGGTCGAGCGAGTCCGCCGACAGGAGCTCGTCGGCGGCCAGCACGCGGCTGCGCTCGAGCTCCCGGCCGGCGCGGTCGGCCGTGATGCAGGCCCGCTCGCGCTCGGCGCGGGCCGTTGCCACCTCGCTCCGCGCCAGCGCGAGCCTCGCCTGCTGCGCCCGGTCGTCGAGCCTGAGGACGACGTCGCCGGCCGCGACGCGGTCTCCCTCGCGGAAGGGCAGCTCCGCCACCTGGCCGCCGAGCTCCGGGGAGAGCTTGGCCCGCCGGCGCGTGCGCACCGTGCCGGCCCGCGAGTTGGTCACCGTGGACTCGACCCGCCCCCGGGCCACCTCGGCAACGGTGACCGGGACGGGATCCGGCTTGAAGACGGTCAGCCGGAGCACCCAGACCAGGGCGACGACGGCGAGGAGGATCGCCAGTCTCCACATCCACTTTCGCATCGCAGCCACTCTAACGCACGGCGGCGCCACCGCCCGCGCCGTGGCGAAAGCGGGCGGCACGACCTGCTAGCCTTCGTCGCGGATGACCTCCACGATCGAGATTCCCCTCTGGCTGGCCGTCGTCGCCGGGCTGCTCGCGCTGTGGGCGGCCCTGGGCAGGCTCCTCGTGCCGAGCGTCCGCTGGTTCCTGCGGCGCCGGATCGAGCGGGCGCTCGCGGAGGTCAACCCGCGGCTCCAGATCCGGCTGCAGCCGTTCAAGTTTACGCGCCGCCAGGCGCTCATCGAGCGCCTGGTCTACGACCGCGTGGTCATGGAGGCCGCCGACCGCTTTGCCGCGGCCGAGGGAATGCCCCGCGAGGTGGCGCAGGAGAAGGTCGAGCGCTACGCCCGAGAGATCGTCCCGTCGTTCAACGCCTGGGCCTACTTCCGCTGGGGGTACGGCATCGCCCGGCGCCTCGCACGGGCGCTCTACCGCGTGCGCCTCGGCTCGGTGGACGAGGAGGCGCTGCGCGAGATCCCGGGCGACGCCTCGGTCGTCTTCGTGATGAACCACCGCAGCAACATGGACTACATCCTCGTCTCCTACCTGGCGATGGAGAGGACCGCGCTGTCCTACGCCGTGGGCGAGTGGGCGCGGGTGTGGCCGCTCGAGCAGCTGATCCG
>JAOTWP010000106.1 GCA_029862975.1 Acidobacteriota bacterium | reverse complement strand
GCCCTCTCCCGGGCTCGGGCCTTGGGGATGTGGCAGTTCATCTCGTCGACCGGCTACCGGTACGGCCTCAAGCGCACCGAATGGGCCGACGAGCGGATGGACCCCGACAAGTCGACCCGCGCCGCGCTCGCCTACCTCGGCGAGCTCCACGAGCTCTTCGGAGACTGGCTGACGGCCGTCGCCGCCTACAACTGCGGCGAGGCGCGGGTGCAGCGCCTCCTCGAGCAGCAGAGCGCCGGCTACTTCGATCAGTTCTGGGATCTCTACGAGCAGCTGCCGCGCGAGACGCGGCGCTACGTGCCCCGCTTCATCGCCACGGTGCTCATCCTGGGCGATCCGGCACGCTACGGGTTCCACGACCTCCCCGCGCCGCTGCCGCCGATCGAGGTCGAGAGGATCACGACGACGCGGTGGGTCGCTCTCGCGAGCCTCGACGAGCAGCTGGCGCTGCCGCCGGGGACGCTCGCCGAGCTGAATCCGGAGCTGCGCAACAAGGCCACGCCGGACATGCCCTACGAGCTCCTCGTGCCGACCGGCCGGACCCGGCAGGTGCTGGCGTCGATCGCCGCGCAGCCGGCCACGGCGCCGCGCGCGGCCGTGACCACGGTGCATCACGTGCGCCGCGGCGAAAGCCTCTCCGGCATCGCGCGGCGCTACGGCACGTCGGTCGCGACGCTCATGCGGCTCAACGGCCTGCGCGACCCCAACCGCATCTCGCCGGGGCAGACGCTCACGGTCGACGGCAGCGCGCCTGCGACGACGCCCAGCTCCTACACCGTGAAGCGCGGAGACAGCCTGTGGAACATCGCCCGCCGCTTCGGCACCTCGGTCGACCGGATCCGGCGCGACAACGGCCTGCGCAGCGACACCCTGAGACCCGGCCAGCGGCTCTCGCTCGCGCAGGGCTCGGGCAGCCGCACCTACATCGTCCGCCGCGGCGACACCCTGGGCCGGATCGCCAGCCAGAACCGGGTCTCCCTCGACCGCCTCGCCCGGGCCAACGGCCTGAGCCTGCGCAGCACGATCTACCCCGGCGAGCGGCTGGTCATCCCGGAGTAGCCTGGCGCCCGCGGGAGAAGGGGGTAGAATGCGCCGCACCCTACGCAATCGTCATCCAAGGAGGAAGGGCTCATGAGAAGGATTCGTGCGAGTGCCGCCATCGCGGCGGCGGTCCTGGTGGTTTCCGTTCCGGCGCTGGCCGCCGAGGGCGCGTCGCCGGCCGACGTCTTCGACCGGCTGCAGTCCATGGCGGGCACGTGGAACGTGACGGCGGAGCAGGTGGCCGGCGAGCCGGAAGGCGAGGGCGGCCCCCTCGAGGCGGTTCACGAGTTCCGGCTGTCGGCCGGCGGCACCGTGGTCATGGAGGTGATGGGCGCCGGCACCGACCACGAGATGATCAACATGTTCCACATGGACGGCGACGACCTCGTCCTGACCCACTACTGCGCCGGCGGCAACCAGCCGACGATGAAGCTCGACCGCGAGATGCTGGCCCAGGGCAAGACCCACTTCGCCTTCACCGGCGGAACCAATCTCGAGGCCGAGGCCGACCATCACATCCACGCGGCCACCCTCGACTGGAAGGACGACGGCACCGTGGTCGCCGACTGGAGCGCCTGGGGCGGCGGCGAGGAGGTCGGGGTGATGCGCTTCGAGCTGACGCGGGCCGAGTGAGGCCGCGGCGGCGAGCCCCTCACGGGAGAGGGCGCGCGACGGAGGGCCGCGGATGGACGCCGGGCGGCTGATCGACCGGCTGGCGGCGGGAGGGCCGCTCTTTGCGGCCCTCTTCGCCGGCGTCGACCCGCAGCAGGCGGCCTGGCGCCCGGCGCCCGGCAAGTGGTCGCTGCTCGAGGTGGCGGCGCACCTGCTCGACGAGGAGCGCGAGGACTTCCGGCGCCGGCTCGAGCTCGTGCTCGACGACCCGCGCCGCGAGTGGCCGCCCATCGACCCTCCGGGCTGGGTGACGTCGCGCGCCTACGCCGAGCGCGACCTGGCGGCGACCGCCGGTGCCTTCGTCGCGGAGCGCGCCGCCTCCGTCGCCTGGCTGCGCGGCCTCGCGCGCCCCGACTGGGACGCGGCGCACGCGCATCCGACGCTCGGCGAGATCACGGCCGGCGACCTCCTCGCCTCCTGGGTCGCCCACGACGCCCTCCACCTGCGCCAGGCGGCGGGGCTCGCCTACGGCTACGTCCGCCGCCTCGCCGGGAGCCACTCGCCCGCCTACGCGGGGGAGTGGTGAAGCCGATCCGTGCCGCGGCCCTTGCGCTCCTGCTCGCCGTCTGGACGGCGGGCTGCGGCGGCGGGCCCGAGGTCGACGGTGCGGGGCCGGTGTGGCTCGTCATCGGCGTCGACGGGGCGGATTGGGGGGTCGTCAACGCGCTCTGGGAGCGGGGCGAGCTGCCGCATCTCAAAGCGCTTGCCGAGCGCGGCGTGGCCGGGGTGCTGCGGACCTCGTACGGTGCTTCGCCGGTGATCTGGACGACCGTGGCGACGGGCGTCGTGCCCGAGGTGCACGGCATCACCGGCTTTGCGATCCCGACGCCGGACGGCGACGTTCCGGTGTCGTCCAAGGTCCGCAAGGTGCCGGCGCTGTGGAACATGCTCACCACCGCCGGGCGGCGGACGGCGGTGGTGAGCTGGTGGGCGAGCTGGCCGGCGGAGCGCATCGCCGGGGTCGTCGTCTCCGACCGCGTCCACCCCGACCTCGAGGACGTGGTCTCGCCGCCCGAGCTCGGCGCGCGGTTCGCGAAGTGGCAGCGCCGGGCGCGGCGCGAGACGAACCTCTTCGACCCCCGCGTCTCGACCGCCGAGCGCGACCACCTCACCCAGTTCGTCGCCCGCCAGCTCCTCGACGTCGACTTCGACCTCGTGCTCGTCTACTTCCGCGGCGTCGACATCGCGAGCCACCGCTACTGGAAGTACTGGGAGCCCCTGCGCTTTCCCGAGGTCGGACCCGCGGAGCTCGAGGAGCTCGGCTCGCTCGTCCCCTCGACCTACGCGGCGACCGACGCGGCCATCGGCCGGCTGGTGGCGGAGGCCGGCCCGGAGACCAACGTCATGGTGCTCTCCGATCACGGCTTCCACGCCCTCGACCGCGAAGAGGTGAGGATCCTGCTCGACTTCGACCAGGTGCTGGCGCGGCTGGGCTTCCAGAAGCGCGCGGGCGGGAAGATCGACTGGGACGGCACCGAGCTCTACACCTTCGCCTCCGCCAAGTTCCGGCTCATCAAACGCATTCGCTACGCGCCGAGCGTCGCGGAGGCCGACAAGGCGGCGCTGCGCGAGCGGCTGGCCGCGACCCTCGCGCAGGTCACGTACGAGGGCGGCGAGCCGGCCTTCTCGGTGCGCGATCCGGGCAGGTACGAACGGCGCACGGGAGCCGAGTTCGTCGTCGAGGTCGCCATTCCGGGGGCGAGCCGCGACCTCGTCTACCGGGGCGAGCGGTGGCCCGACGCCATCCAGGAGATCAGCTTCCTCTCCGGCTCCCACGGCAAGCACACCAGCGGCCTCATCTTCGCCGCCGGCCCCGACGTGAACCGCGACGCCCGCCTCGAGGGGATCCACGTCCACGACGTCGCCCCCACGGTCCTCTACGGGCTGGGCCTGCCCGTCGCCGAGGACTTCGCGGGGAAGCCGTGGCTCGACCTCTACAGCGCCGAGTACCGCCAGGCGCGGCCGCTGCGCACGATCGCGTCGTGGGGCGTGACGGGCGCGGGCGAGGCGCTGGCCTCGGCGGCCGACGAGGAGATCCTCGACGACCTCCGGGCCCTCGGCTACATCGACTGACGGCCTCCGCGGTGGCCCCTCCGCGGAGGCCGTCAGCCGCCCAGCAGCCCCTCCTTGAGCCCCGGGCTCGGGGGCTTGGGGCCGAGCCAGCAGGCAAACAGCGCGTCGGCGAAGGCCTTGCCCTCGATCGTCCCCTTGACGGAGCCCTTGACCTCGATCGTGGTGCCCTCGGCGGGGACGCAGGTCACGGCTCGAGCAGCTGCCAGGAGCAGGGGTCGCCCGCGGCCTTCGGAGCCGAGCCGGCCGGGATCCGGATGAGGGCCTGGGCGGCGGCGAACGCGTTCATGTCGTGCGATCCGCGAACGGCGATCGGCGCGAGGCGGGCCGGGCCGTCGCCGGCGACCAGGCGGGCCGGGAGGAACCGGTCGCGGGCCGCGGCTCCCGGGAGCGCGCCCGCGAGCACGCCTTGGGTCGCGCAGCGCCAGAAGCCGTCGTCGTAGCCGAGCAGCCGGCGCAAGGCCGGGCGCACGAAGAGCGAGAAGGTGGCCATCACGGAGTTGGGATTGCCCGGCAGGCCGAAGACGAGGCCCCCCGCGTGCCGGGCCGCCAGCAGCGGCTTGCCCGGCTGCATGGCGACGTTGTGGAACAGCAGCTCGCAGCCGGTGCGCTCGAGCACGGACGCGACCCAATCGAAGGCCCCCATCGACACCCCGCCGCCCACGATCAGGACGTCCGAGCGCATGCCGCTCGAGATCCGTTCCGCGAGCACCGCCGGGTCGTCCGCGCTGATGCCGAGCGAGTCGAACTCGAGTCCCAGGCCCCGGCCGGCGGCGAGCAGGAAGTCGGTGTGCGAATCGCGCAGCTGGCCGGACCGCGGCTCGACCCCCGGCGGCACGACCTCGTTGCCCGTCGTCACGACGGCGACCGTGGGCTGGCGATGGACGAGCACCATCGGGATCCCGTGGGTGGCAAGGGTGGCGAGGGCGCCGGGGGTGACCACGGTGCCGGTGGCGAGGAGGGGCTGCCCCGCCCTCACGACCTCGCCGCGGCGCCGGATGTGGGCACCGCTCGGCGTGCCGTCGCGCAAGACGACCCGCTCGGTGCCGCCGTCGGTGAGCTCGACCGGGACGACGCGATCGGCGCCCTCGGGGACGGGCGCCCCCGTCATGATGCGGACGGCGGTGCGCGGATGGAGCTCGAAGCCGGGGGCGTCGCCGGCGGCGATCGTCGCCGCGACGGGCAGGGTCGGCTGGGGAGCGGGACCGACGGCGTAGCCGTCCATCGCCGCGACGTCGTGCGCCGGCACGTCGGTCCGGGCGTCGAGAGGCGCGGCGAGCACCCGGCGCCACGAGCGCCGCCGGGCCACGACCTCGCCCGGCAGGGGCGCCAGAAAGGGCTCCAGCCGACGCCAGGCCTCTTCCGGGCGGATCGGATCGGCGGTCGTGCTCAACACCCGAGACTTTCTCACAACCCGTGCGCTTGGGGATTGACAAAGAGTGTGCTATAGTAAACCGAAATTATGGCGCAGCCTCCAGCCATGTCCTACCGCTCACAGACGACGGCCAAGCACTTCGAGTACCGCGGCGATCTCGCCAAGACTCCGCTGCCCGAGGTCCTCGCACGCGTCGCCCACTTCAGGGTGCCCGGGGTGCTCGAGGCGGTCAACGAGGACGTGACGACGCAGATCTACGTGCGCGACGGCAGCATCGTCCATGCCCGGTCCTCGGACATCGGGACGAGCCTCGGGGTCTACCTGCGGCGCATCGGCAGGCTGTCCCAGGACCAGTTCCGGCGGGTCATGCGGGAACGCGGCCAGACGACGGAGCGGCTGGGCGTGCTGCTCGTCGAGGGCGATCTGATGTCGCCGGACGAAGTGCACGAGGCGATTCTCCGCCAGACGGAGGCCATCGTCTGGAGCCTCTTTTCCTGGTGGCACGGCAGCATCGCCTTCAAGCTCGGCGAGTGGGATCCCATCGACCTGATGGGCATCCGGCTGCCGCTCGTCCGGGTGATCCTCGACGGCATCCGGCAGGAGTCAGACGCCCGGCAGCTCATCGCGCGCATCGGCGGCCGCGACACGATCCTCGAGCCGGCCTTCACGGTCGAGCACGCCGTCGCGATGGGCCTCGAGCGCGAGGACTACCGGCTCCTCAACATGGTCGACGGCCGCCGGACGCTCTACGAGCTGTGCGCCGCGGGGCCCCGGTCCGGCAAGGACAACGCCAAGTTCCTCTACGCGATGTTCGTCCTCGGCCGGGTTCGCCGCGCCAGCGATCGCGACCAGCTGGCGGACTCGCCGGTGCCCATCCACGGCCTTCGGCGCTCCGAAGGCGCCGTCTCCTGAGGGCGGCCCGCGACGGCCGCTCGCCGCGGTCGGAATGCGCTAGAATTCGGGGTCGCGGAGGGCCCGGCAGCCTGGCCCGCCGGGTCGGCCCCGCCATCGAGAATCGAGAAGACGCCGCCATGCCCATCTACGAGTACCAATGCGCCGACTGCGGCCGGCGCCTCGAGCGGCTGCAACGCCGCGACGACCCGCCGCCCGAGGACTGCGAGTGCGGAGGCACGATGCAGCGCCTGGTGTCGGCACCCGCGTTCCAGTTCAAGGGCAGCGGCTGGTACGTCACCGACTACGCCGGCCGCAAGCCAGCCGGCGACGGCGACTCGGGCGACGCCAAGCCGGCCGCGGAGCGCGACGACCGGGCGGCCGAAAAGAAGGACGGCGAGAAGAAGGACGGCGAGAAGAAGGACGGCGAGAAGAAGGGCGGCGAGAAGGCCGCGGGCGAGAGACCCGCGGGCGGGAAGGCGAGCGCAGAGGGCTCGAAAGCAGGCGGGAAAGCGGTCGCCGCCGGGTCGGGCGCGGCCCCCAAGGAGGGCTGAGTCCCCCGGCTCTCGAGGAGGGGGTTCTTGCGAATGGCGACGCCGTCCGTAGCCGACGTCCTGGCCGAGATCCCGCGGGCGCTCGAGGAGTGCGCCCGGGTGGCGCTGTGCCAGATCGTCCGCGTGCAGGGCTCGACGCCGGCCCGGGCCGGCTGGAAGATGCTCGTGCGCCCCGGCGGCGCGACGTTCGGCAACCTGGGCGGCGGCGCTTTCGAGGCCATGGTCCGCCGTGACGCCTGCGACCTGCTCGAGAGCGCGGGCGCCTCGCGGGTCGAGCGCTATTACCTGACCGAGGAGGCGGTGAAGGGCCAGCCGACCGGGATGGTGTGCGGCGGCATGATCGAGGTCCTGCTGGAGCTGCTGACGGCGAAGCCGTTGCTGGCGATCTGCGGCGGCGGTCCGGTCGGGCAGGCGCTGGCGCGGCAGGCCGCCTTCTGCGACTTCGAGGTGGCCGTCGCCGACGACCGCGAGGACTTTCGCCGGCCGGAGCTCTTTCCGCCCGGCACCCACTGCCTCGCGGTGAGCCGCGACTACGCCGGGGACTTCCTCGCCGGCTGGCGGCATCGCGAGCTCTACGTCGCGGTCGTGTCGCGCTGCTGGGAGACCGATCTCGCGGCTACCGCCGCCGTGCTCCGGAGCCGGCCCGAGGGGCTGCGCTACCTCGGGCTGATGGGGAGCCAGCGCAAGGTGGCGCGGGTGACGAGCGAGCTGGCGGCGCTCTCGCTCGACGTCGCCACGGCGCCCTGGCGGGCCCCGATCGGGCTCGCGATCGGCGGTGCAACTCCGGCGGAGATCGCCGTCTCCATCGTCGCCGAGCTCATCCGGGAACGAAGCGGCGCCGAGGCCGGCGAGGCCGCGCCGCGGGGCGCGGTGCGCCTGGCCTGAGCGGCGGACCCGTCATGTCGCGCGCGTGGGGAAGGGCGGCCGTCTGGGCCCTCGCGATGGGCCTCGCGGCGGGCCCGGCCGTCGCCGACGGCTGGCGCGCGGTGCCGCTCTTCGGCGCCGACGTGCGCAGCCTCGCCTTCGATCCGGCCGTCGCGGGCCGGGTGCTGGCGGGCACCTCGGCGGGCCAGGTCTACGAGTCGCTCGATGGCGGCACCACCTGGCGCGCGGCCGGGGAGCGGGTGGCGCTCCCCGGCTGGGTGGTCAGCGACCTGCAGTTCGATCCCCATCACGAGGGGCGGGTGTGGGCCGCTCTCTGGGCGCTCTGGGGCGCCGACGGGACGGTCGCCGTGTCGGAGGACGGGGGGCGCACGTGGCTGGGGCGCGGCGCCGGGCTGCCCGCCCGCCAGGTGTACGCCCTGGCATTGGCCGCGGACAGGGCCGGCGAGCTGTTCGCCGCCACCCGCGACGGCGTCTGGGGCAGCCGCGACGCCGGCGCGAGCTGGCGGCCGCTGACCGCCGCGCACCCCGGCATGGGCAAGATCACGAGTCTCCTCGTCGATCCCTGGAACCCGGACATCCTCTATGCCGGATCCTGGCGCCGGCCCTATCGCAGCGACGACCGCGGCGTCTCCTGGCGCGGCATCTTCGACGGCATGGCTCTCGACTCCGAGGTCTTCAGCCTGGTGCCCGGCCCCGGCGGCGAGGGGGAGCTGTGGGCGTCGACCTGCGGCTGGGTCTACCGCAGCCGCGACCGCGGGGGCCGTTGGCAGCGCTACAGCAACGGCTTGCCGGAGCGCCGGACCCCCAGCTTCGAGGCCCTGGCCAACGGCCGTCTGCTCGCCGGTACCGTGGCGGGCGTCTACTCCTCCGACGATCGCGGAGCGAGCTGGAGCAGGCGCAGTCCCGAGGTGGCCGTCAACGTCATCGCCGCCCATCCCGGGCGCCCCGATCTCGTGCTCTTCGGCAGCGAGGGGTCGGGCGTCTGGCGCTCGACCGACGGCGGATCGACCTTCACGGCCTCGGCGGACGGCCTCACCGGGCTGCGGGTCACCGACCTCGTCGCCGCCGGCGGGGATCTGACGCTCTCCGTGCGGCATGCGGAGGGCAACGACGGCGTTCACCGGCTGGCCGGGAAGGCCCTCAGCGTGGACGGCGGGGCGGCGCTGCCCACGGTTCTCGACCTGGCGACCGACGGTGAGTCCGTCTACGCCGCGACGGAGGAGGGCGTCTGGCAGGGCGCGGCGGGCGCCTGGCGCCGGATCGAGGAGCTGGGCGCCGGGCGGGTCGAGGCGGTCGCCGCGGCGCCGGGCTGGGTCGCCGCGGGATCACGGCACGAGATCGTCTCCTGGCGCCACGGCGCGGTCGAGCGCTTGCCCGTGTCCGAGCCCGGGCACGGTCTGGCCCTGTGGTCCGGCGGCCTCTGGGCCGTGGACGGCGGCGAGCTGTGGCGCTGGGATCTCGAGGGGCGCGCCAGGATCCCGGCACCCGGAGCGGTGTCGGCGGTGGGGGTCTACGGCGACACTCTGGTCGTCGAGACGGCCGCCGGACGCTTCCGGCGCCGGGGCGGCGAGTGGTCCGCCTGGGCGGTCACCGCGCCGCGGGTCCTGCCGACCGGCGACGAGGAGCTGCCCGCTCTCGGCTTGTGGCAGGGCGGCAGCGCGTCGCTCTACGACGCGCGCGGCCGCGAGCAGGCCCGGCTGCGGCTGCCGGTGCCGGCTCGCGACGTGGCCGCGAGCGTGCTGCGGGACAGCCGCCTGCATCTCGCCACGGCGGGCTACGGGCTGCTGTGGTCGAACCTGCTGCGGCTGGCGGAGCCCGAGGCGGGCGACCAGCCGCTGGCGCCGCGGCTGAGTCCTCGCTGATTCAGCTCTCGACGGCCTGCTCGAGGGCGTCCTTCGTGAGCCCGGCCTTCTTCGCGTAGTAGCGGAACGACCGGAAGCTCATCGACAGCAGCTCCGCGGCGCGGGTCTGGACGCCGTCGCAGCGATCGAGGGCCTGCATCATCAGCTCTCTGCGGACGTCGTCCAGATGGGCCTCGAGATCGAGTCCCTCCTGCGGCAGGTCGACGGCGGGCCGCAGGCCGGCGCCTTGATGCAGCAGGTGGGTCGGAATGTCGTCTCCGGTCAGGGTATCGCCCGTGATCAGCGCCAGCGCGCGCTCGATGACGTTCTCGAGCTCGCGGACATTGCCCGGCCAGCGGTAGTTCTCGAGCAGTTTCAGCGCCTCGACGGCGATCCGCGGCGGCTCGATCTGCAGCTCCTTGCTGTACTTCTGGATGAAGAAGTCGACGAGCAGCGGGATGTCCTCGCGGCGCTCGCGCAGGGGCGGGACGCGGATGGGGATGACGTTGATCCGGTAGTAGAGATCCTCGCGGAAGGCCCCGGTCCGGATGAGCTCGCGCAGGTCCTGGTTCGTCGCCGCCACGATCCTCGCGTCCACGGGCTCCTCGGTGTTGCCGCCGACCCGCCGGACCCGCTTCTCCTGGAGCGCGCGCAGCAGCTTGACCTGCATCGGCGGGGTCATCTCGCCGATCTCGTCGAGCAGCAGGGTGCCCTGATGCGCCGCCTGGAAGAGCCCCTTCTTGTCGGTGACGGCGCCCGTGAACGCGCCGCGCTTGTGCCCGAAGAGCTCGCTCTCGAGGAGGTTCTCGGGCATGGCGCCGCAGTTCACGGACAGGAAGCGCTGCTTGCTGCGCGGGCCGGCGTAGTGGATGGCCCGGGCGATGAGCTCCTTGCCCGTGCCGCTCTCCCCCTCGAGCAGGATGGTCGAGCTGGTGCGGGCGACGCGCTCGACCAGCGCGAAGATCTCCTGCATCCGGCGACCGCGGCCGATGATGTTCGAGAACTTGTACTTGCCCTCGAGCTCGCGCCGCAGGTAGACGTTCTCGTCGGCCAGCTCGGTCTTCTCGATCGCCTTGCGGATGGTGAGCTTGATCTCGTCGACGTCGAACGGCTTCGAGAGGTAGTCGTAGGCGCCGAGCTTCATCGCCTCGATCGCGGACCGGGTCGACGTGTAGGCCGTCATCATGATGACCGACACGTTCGACTTCTCGCCTCGGATCGCCTCGAGAAGCTCGAGCCCGCTGCCGTCGGGCATCATCAAATCGCAGATCACGAGCCCGAACTCGCGCTCGGACCAGCGGGCGCGCCCTTCGGCCAGGGAGCGCGCCGTGGTCACCCGGTAGCCTTCCTCGGTCAGCAGCACGTCGAGAAACTCGAGCATGCTCGGCTCGTCGTCGACGACCAGGACTCGCGTGCTCATGGGATCGAACCGCTCATGCGCCGGCGGCGACGGCGGTGCTGGCCAGCGGCAGCTCGACCGTGATCGCGGTGCCCTCTCCGGGCTGGCTGTCGACGCTCAAGCGCCCGCCGTGCTCCTCGACGATCCGGTAGACGATGGCCATGCCGATTCCGGTGCCTCCGCTGAACGACGTGTGGAAGGGGTAGAAGAGCTGCGTGCGCTCGCTCGCGCTCATTCCTCGTCCCGTGTCCCGGAAGACGATTCTGTAGACCTCGTCGCCCAGTGTACCTTGCACCCAGAGGTCGCCGCCCCCGTCCATCGCCCGCAGCGCGTTGCGCGCCAGGTTCCAGAAGATCTGGCTGATCTGGTCGGCGTCGGCGATGATCCGGGCGCTCTCGGCGTCGAGGTCGAGGTGGATGCGGTGTCCCGGCAGCACCTCTTCGCTGTTGCGCAGCAGCTCGGTGTTGGTGCGCAGCAGCTCGGCGACGTCGAAGTGGACGCTCGATCGCTCGCGGGGCCGCGAGAACTGCAGGAAGCTCTTGATCGTGCGGTCCAGGCGGCGGCTCTCGCGGAGGATGATGTCGAGCAGGGTCCGCTGCGACGAGCCTTCGGAGAGGCTCGTCCGGAGCATCTGGGCCGATCCCGAAAGGGCCGCCAGGGGGTTGCCGATCTCGTGCGCGATCCCCGCGGCCATCTCGCCGACCGCCGCCATCCGCTCCTTGAGCTGGACCTCGTCCTGGAGCTTGCGCCAGTTGTAGAGGTCCTGGAAGATCAGCACGAAGCCGGCCCGGCGGCCCTGGGGGGTGGTGAGCTCGGTCAGGGAGAAGCCGATCGGCCGCGTCTCGCCGTCGCGCTCGTAGGAGGTCTCGAGCCGCGCCCGGGCCGCGTCCCCGTACTCCACGAACTCGCTCCAGGCGGTCTCGCGGAAGAACCCCGTCGCCTCGATCGTGTGGCCGACGAGGGACTCTCGCGGCACGCCGAGGATCCGCGGCGCGGCCGCGTTCACGGTGAGGATGTTGCCCTGGGTGTCGAACGTGATCAGACCGCTGGGGATGGACTCCACGATGTCGCGATGGACGACGCGCAGGCTGGCGAGATCGCTCTCGGCCCGGGACAGCTCGCGGGCCAGGCGCGACGCCAAGACGGCGACCAGCAGGAAGCCCAGCAGGTGGACGCCGAGCCGGTAGGCGAGCTCGGCGGCCGAGTCCTCGCCGAGCGCCACTCCCCAGAACCAGCCGTACTCGTGGGCCAGCGCCGCCAGGGCGTAGAGGAACCAGGCGGCCACGGCGGTCCCCAGGCCCGCGCGCCGCCCCAGTAGCGCGGCGGCCAGGATGATGACGACGAAGAAGATGCTCGAGAACGGACTGCCGGCGCCGCCGAACGCGTGGACGAGAGCGCTCGTCAGCAGCAGATCGCTCGAGAACTGGAGCAGAGCCTGCACGCGCAGCGGCGTGCGGCCGCGGCGCAGCTGCACGAGGAACCCGAGGTTGAGCGCCAGCGCCAGGATGAGGACGGTGTAGACGACGCGGTCGATCGAGTGGGCGACGATCCAATCGCCGACGAGCACGTCGGTCCGGGGCTCCGCCAGGAAGATGCGCACCAGGAAGAACGACCCGAGGAAGCTCGTGATCGCCACGAGCCGCGCGACGACCAGCCGCCGCAGGTGCGCCGCGAGCCGCGCGCCGTCCAGGTGGGCGATTCCCGTCGCCGGTTCCGGGCTGCCGGAGTCGCGCTTCACGAACCGCCTGATCTCTTCGCTAGGAGATCCGGCCGAGGATCGTGTAGAGCGGCAGGTACATCGCCGTGACGATCACGCCGATGATGCCGCCGAGGAAGACGATCATCACCGGTTCGAGCAGCTTGATCAGGCCCTCGACCGCCGTGTCGACCTCGTCCTCGAAGAAGTCGGCGATCTTGCTCAGCATCTGGTCGAGAGCGCCGGTCTGCTCGCCGACGTTGACCATCTGCACCACCATCGGCGGGAAGACCTTGGTCTCGGACAGCGGCCCGCTGAGCGTCTTGCCCTCCTCGACGCTCTTGCGGACCGCCATGACGGCGTCCTCGACGATCGAGTTGCCGGAGGTCTTGGCGGTGATCTCCAGGCCGTCGAGAATGGGCACGCCGGAGGAGGTCAGGGTACCGAGCGTGCGGCAGAACCTGGCGACGGCGATCTTGCGGATCAGCATTCCCAGGACGGGCAGGCGCAGGAGGAACCCGTCGATGACCCGCCGGCCGCGGTGGGTGCGGTAGTAGCCGCGCACGGTGAGCGCCACGCCCACGGCTAGCAACGGCAGCAGCCACCAGAACCGGCCGACGATGTTGCTCGCCTGGACGACCGTCCGGGTGAGCCAGGGGAGCTCGCCGCCCAGGCCCGCGAACAGCTGGGTGAACACGGGAATGACCTTCCAGAGGATGATCCACACGACGACGGCGGCGATGGCGATGACCGTCGTCGGGTAGATCATCGCCGAGCGGATCTGGCTGCGGAGCTTGTAGAGCTTCTCGAGGTAGGTCGAGAGGCGCTGCAGGATGATGTCGAGGATACCGCCGGCCTCGCCCGCCGCGACCATGCTGGTGTAGAGGTTGTCGAACGCGGCCGGGTGCTTGGCCATGGCGTCGGCGAGGCTCTGGCCGCTCTCGACGTCTCCGCGCACGGCGTGGATCACCTCCCGGAACTTGCGATTGTCCTGCTGGTCGCCGAGGATCTCGAGGCACTGCACGAGCGGCAGGCCGGCGTCGAGCATCACCGAGAACTGCCGCGTGAAGACCGCGACGGCCTTGATGCCGATGCGGCTCGGGAGCCGGGGCATGAACGGGATCTCGCGGCCCTTCTCGCGCAGCGAGGTGACCCGCACCTGCTGCCGGCGCAGCGTGGCGACGGCCGCCTCGCGCGAATCGGCGACGA
>JAOTWP010000258.1 GCA_029862975.1 Acidobacteriota bacterium | reverse complement strand
GGCCGGGATGGACGTCGCCGTCGCCTCGCCGGCGGGCTACGAGGTGCGGGAGGAGTACGCCGCGGCGGCGCGGGCGGACGCCGCGGCCGCCGGCACGCGGGTGCTGCTCACCCGCGATCCGCGCGCGGCCGTGGACGGCGCGTCGGCCGTCTACACCGACGTCTGGGCCTCGATGGGGCAGGAGGCGGAGGCCGCGGCGCGGGCGGCGGCGTTCGCCGGGTTCACCGTCGACGCGGCGCTGATGGCGGCGGCGCGCCCCGAGGCCGTCTTCCTGCACTGCCTGCCTGCCCACCGCGGCGAGGAGGTCACCGCCGAGGTGGCGGACGGCCCGCAGAGCCGGATCTTCGCCGAGGCGGAGAACCGGCTGCACGCCCAGAAGGCGATCCTGCTCTGGCTCCTGGGCGGCGCCGCCCTGTGAGCGGCCCCATGAGCGACACCGCGAGCGGCCCCATGAGCGGCCCCGCGAGCGGCACCATGAGCAGCACCCTGAGCGGCCCTGCGAGCAGCACCGTGAGCGGCCCCGCGAGGCGGCGCGGCCGGGCGCCGTGAAGCGGGTCTGCGTCTACGGCGGCAGCCGGACGGGCAGCCGCCCCGCCTACGGGGTGGCGGCCCGCTCGCTGGCCCGGGCGCTGGCCGCGCGCGGCCTGGGCCTCGTCAACGGCGGCGGCTGCGTCGGCCTGATGGACGTGATGGCCAACGAGCTGCTGGCGCTGGGCGGCGAGGTCACCGGCGTCATCCCGACCTTCCTCGCCGAGGAGCGCGAGCGAGCCCACGGCGGCCTCACCGAGCTGCACGTCGTCGCCACCATGCACCAGCGCAAGGCCCGGATGATCGAGCTCTCCGACGCCCTCGTCGCCGTCCCGGGCGGCGTCGGCACGCTCGACGAGTTCTACGAGGCCGTGACCTGGCGCGTCCTGGGCCTCCACGACAAGCCCTGCGGCCTGCTCAACGTCGAAGGCTACTTCGACGCCCAGCTCGCCTTCCTCGAGCGCGCCGTCGCCGACGGCTTCGTGGACGCCCGGACCCGCTCCGATCTCGCCGTCGCCGCCCGCAGCGACGAGCTGCTGGACCGCCTCGGGCTCTAGAGAATCCCGGGCGCCGCGAGATTCTCTGGCGCGACGCGGCCGCCTAGGGGACCCGCCCCCGGGCCAGGAACGAGCGATCGAAGACCAGGAGCTGGATCCAGGCGACGGGCCAGAGGACGAGCAGCAGGAGGGAGAAGAGCAGGGACGAGAACGCGTGGCGGACGAACCACGTCCCCAGGGTCGCTCGGTTCGAGATCGCCTTGGCCGCGAACAGCCCGAGGAGCACCGCGAGGAAGGCGAGCCCCAGCACCCTCCCGGGCTGCCAGCCGAACGACTCCAGCCCGGCCCACGCGGCCGCGACCAGGCGGTCCAGGCCCAGCGTCCACACGGCCCACCCCGAGGCGCCCAGCACCCCGAGCACGAGGACGAGCAGGAGCAGCGAGCGCAGCGGCTCGAGC
Source organism: Acidobacteriota bacterium (assembly GCA_029862975.1). GTDB lineage: Bacteria > Acidobacteriota > Thermoanaerobaculia > Multivoradales > JAHEKO01 > CALZKB01. The sequence goes on along the minus strand of JAOTWP010000258.1, from coordinate 1,620 downwards.
CGCCAGATCTTGCCGGCGAGAGATCCGCCGACTCGCAGCTGGCGCTTGAGGTCGGCGTGGTCGGGGTTCTTCTTGTCCTTCATGGGCGGCACGAGGTCGAGGAACTTCCAGCCGAAGCTCGTATCCGCCGGCGACCCCAGCCCGTCCTTCGCGAAGCCGTCCTGCTTCGCCTCGATCATCTTGTAGCCGGCCGCCATCAGGGCGTAGGCCTCGGTGTCGGTGAACGAATCGAGATCCGTGCGGATTCCGGCCAGCGGCTCGAGCACGTCCTTGCGCACGTCCTCGAGCGCGAAACCGTGGGCGCTCGCCGGCTCGCGCTTCTCCTCGCACCCCTCCCAGGGGACCGGCTCGACCGCCAGCCCCTCGCGCAGATGGACCGTGACCGACCCGCGCAGCCGGCGGCCGTCGAGCAGCGTCTCGACCCCCTTGAGCTGCTCCTCGCGGATGCGCGCCATCTGGATGTTCGACGTGCGCCCGAACGATTGCATGCTGCCGCCGTCGATCAGCGGCTCCGTCGTCATCTGCCCGCTGGCGTCGCTGACGATCACCCAGGAGCAGTCCTGCTCCAGCAGGCTCGCCACCCCCTGGTTGTCGTGCACGCCGCCGTCGACCAGGCGCACGGCGTATCCCGGGTAGAGCCTGGGCAGCATGACCGGCTCGAAGAGCCCCGGCACGCAGGAGGAGGCGGCGACGGCGCGTCCGAGCGGGAGCTTGCGGTACTCCTCGGGAGCCTGCCAGTAGTAGGGACGCCTGAGACGGGCGTTCCCGTCGATGTCGTCGTCGATGCTCCAGCGCGACTCCCCCATCCACGTCGCCGTGAACTGCCAGTTGTGGCCGGTGTTGAGCGTCGTGGCGTTGAGCACGAGGACCGGGATCGGGGTCCGCCGCAGCCAGTTGTCGCGCGGCGGCACGAAGGCCATCGGCTCCGTCCCCTTGGGCTCGATCAGCAGCTCGTCGAGCATGCGTGGGCGGTGGCTCTCGCCGTCGTCGACGCGGCGGAAGAGATGGCGGTCGTAGAGCTCTCCCAGGCGCTCGGTGCGCGAGTAGGTCGGCCGCAGCATCGTCTCGAGCGCCGTCTTCGGATTCGTCGCGACCCTCATCCGCAGGTTCTCCTGCACCCCGGCGAGAAACGAGCGCTGCACGCGCTCGACGATCTTCACGTAGTGCTCGCGATCGATCTGCCTGTTCGCGTCGAGGATCTCCGAGTCCTCGTGCTCCTGCAGCCACCGCCTCAGCTCGAGGTAGTAGTGCGCCCCGATGATCGAGCCACCGGAGACGCAGGAGAGGACCTCGACGTGGCGCAGGACGTCGAGCTCGGCCAGCTTCGCCAGCACGCCGATGTGGTAGAGGGAGGCGCGGAAGCCGCCGCCCGAGAGCGCCAGCCCCACCTTGCCGCGCAAGATCACGTCGAGGCCGCCCACCCTCTCCGGCCCTAGAAAGCGCTCGAGAGCCTGCCGCGCCCTCCTCGCCAGCGGGTCCTTCGGCTGCCGCACGTCCACTCCCAGGACCCTCGTCAGCTCGACGAGCTGGGTCGCCGTCGAGCGCACCTCCCAGTCGGGAGTTCCCGCGAGCCCGCGGGCCTCGTCGATCCAGCGCTCCAGGGGCGCGAAGCGCTCGTCC
>JAOTWP010000257.1 GCA_029862975.1 Acidobacteriota bacterium | reverse complement strand
CAGGTTTCGTTCTGACCGTTCCGCATGCTCCGGAGGAAGCGCCCGAGGCTGGCGTGAACTACGAGAGGAGCTATCAGGGCCAGCGCTACGGCTGCTTCGGCGGCAACGACGAGTGTCCGGTCGAGCCGGCGCAGTTCCCGCCCGCCTCGCCGCCGGATCAGTAGAGAACACCTGGGCCGCCGGCGCGACGTCCGCCGGCGCCGAGGGTCATCGGCCGCGCAGCGGATGCGACGCGACCGCGAGGCCACGCAGCGCTCGCGTCAGCTTGCGGTCGAAGCTGGCGACGCTGTGGTCTCCGGCTCTCGCAACGGTGACGAGGACGGCGTCGGCGAAGTCCCGGACGCGGCTCGGCCAGATCTCGAGGACTCTGTGCCAAGGCACGTCGTCGTGCGCGACGACCCGGGGCATGGCGAGCAGATCGCCGAGGAGGGCGGCGACCCTGGCGGCCGGCGTTCGGTAGAGGTTCTGCAGCACGTAGACGATCTCGACCAGCACCGCCTGCAAAAGGACGATCCGAATCCCCCCCGCAGCCGCTTGCTCGAAGAGCCGCGCGGCGGACCGCTGCTGGCCCGGGTCGCGATCGGTGACGAAGGAGAGGACGACGTTGGCGTCGACGACGACGCTCTTCAATCGTCCTCCGCGCCGCGCGTGGCCCGGGCGCGCCGGACGTCGTCCACGGTCGAACCGCGGCCCACCTCCACCGCGCCCCGCCAGCGCAGGAAGGCGACCGCCGCGGGCCGCACCCGGGCTTGACCGTTCTCGACGTCCCACTGGAGGACGTCGCCTGGTCCGGTTCCCAGCCGGTCCCGGACCTCCTTGGGAACGGTGGTCTGGTTCTTCGAGGTAATGCTCGACTGCGCCATCGGGGCTTCCTTACCGAATGATAGCTTTCGTAAGGAGCCCTGGCAACTCCGCAGTCGCGGGCCGTCAGGGGACCGACAGGCTCCAGCGGCCCGTGTCGCCCGATTCGAAGCCGTCGGCGAAGATGCCGCCCGCTTCGTAGGCGCCGATGTCGTGGGTCGGCCCCAGGGGGCGGGGGAAGCCGTCGAGGTCGCGGGTGACGGCGGGGAGGATCACGCCGGCGTCGATGGCCGGGCTGTCCGCGGCGAGGTGGTAGTCGCTGCCCGGCAGGACGTAGAGCTCGGCCGGCGAGGCGACGAACGAGTGGAGATCCTGGCCGGTGGCCGCCTGCCACTGCGCCAGGGTCAGGACGGAGGAGCCGTCGTCGGTCGTGAAGCGGTCCTCGACGGCGTTGTAGTCGGAGGTGAAGCCCGGGAGGCAGTCCGCGTCGACCGACATGGCGCCGCGGAACCCGTGGTCGCTCCAGAAGGTGTTGTTGCGCACGGTGTTGCCCGTGGAGGCGTCGCGGACGGTGAGGCCCCAGCGCCCGTCGGCGGCCACGTGCACCGTGTTGTTGAGCACCTGGTTGCCGGTCGACGGCGCGCCGCCGTCGATGCGGTAGAGGGAGATGCCGCCGGCGTGGGCGTCGTAGACGAGGTTGTTGCGGAGGATCGAGGTCTCGACCCCGTCGCAGTTGATCCCCGAGCCCCCGTCCGCGCCGTTGGCGAAGATCACGTTCTCCTCGACGACGGCGTCGCTGATCACGCCGTCGCCGCCCTGCGAGGCGTCGCCGTTCATGTGGATCCCGTTGGCGGCGTTGGCGAAGACGAGGTTGCGCCGGATCACCGGCCGGTCGCCGCTGTTGCTGACGTAGATGCCATGCTCCTCGGCGCTGTTGGAAGTGACGTTGCCTTCGATCAGGAGATCGTCGCAGAAGCCCGTGAAGATCCCCCAGCGGCCGTTGCCGTCCGCCACGTTGCCGCGGATCGTGACTCCTTCGCACAGCACGGCGCGGATGCCGGCCCGCGTGGCGCCGGTGACCGTCAGCCCTTCGACGATCAGGTGGTCGGCGCCTTCGAGGTTGATGCCGTCGGGGGTGACCGGGTTGTCGCCGTCGACGACGGCCGTCTCGCCGGGAAAGGCGGCCAACCGGATGGGAGCGGCCGCCGTTCCGGACGTCGTGAAGTGGCCACCGTCGTAGGACCCGCCGCGCACCAGCACCGTGTCGCCGGCCACGACCTCGCCCGCCGCGTGCTGCAAGGTGGCCCAGGGGAGCTCGATCGAGCCGTCGTTGCCGTCGTCACCGGCCGGCGGGGGGGCGACGTAGTAGGTGGCGCCGCGGGCGGCCGGAGCGAGAGCCAGCAGCGTCGACGCCAGCGCGGCGGCGAGGCTGCGTCTCCCTGCCACGCCGGGACCGCCCGGGCGTCAGCCGCTCTGGCGCCGGCCGCCCAGCAGGTAGTGCGCCAGGGCCGGCAGGATGAGGATCGCCCCGAGCATGTTCACGAGGAACATGAAGGTGAGGAGAATCCCCATGTCGGCCTGGAACTTGAGCGGCGAGAAGATCCAGGTGGCGACTCCCACCGCGAGAGTGAGGCCGGTGAAGACGACGCCGTTGCCGGTCACCGTCAGCGTCTCGCGGTAGGCCTCGGGGACCGACTTGCCGGCGGCCAGGATGGAGCGGAAGCGGCTGTAGATGTAGATCCCGTAGTCGACTCCGATGCCCACGCCGAGCGCCACCACCGGCAGCGTCGACACCTTGAGCCCGATCTCGAGCAGGGTCATCAGCGCGTAGGCCAGCAGGGACACCAGCGCCAGCGGCAGCACGATGCAGAGGGTGGCGCGCAGCGAGCGGAAGGTGACCAGGCACAGCACGATGATGGCGGAGAAGACGTAGAGCAGCATCGGGAACTGGGCCGCGGAGACCGCTTCGTTGGTCGCCGCCATCACTCCCACGTTGCCGGTGGCCAGCCTGAAGTCGACCTCGTCGGAGCCGAACTCCGCGTCGAAGGCCTTGACCTCGGCGACGATGGCGTCGATCGTCTCCGCCCGGTGGTCGGCGGTGAACATCATCACCGGCATGACGCTGCAATCGTCGTTCAGAAGGCCCGTGCTGGTAGGCACGTAGGTGACCGACTGGGCGAGCACCGACGGATTGCGCGGCAGCACGCGCCAGGCGAGCGCGCCCTCGTTCCAGCCGGAGTTGATGACCTTGGCGATCCCCGGCAGGGCGATCACCGACTGCACGCCCGGCACGTTGCTCATGTGCCAGGCGAAG
>JAOTWP010000105.1 GCA_029862975.1 Acidobacteriota bacterium | reverse complement strand
GACCCGCAGAATCGGGGTTCGAATCCCTGCCTCCCAGCCAAGTCTCTAGACTCCAAAGTCCATCCCAGACCGCAGCACCACAGGGATTCGAACCCTCGTGAGTGAGCGCTCAGCGAACGAACCAGGAAACGCGGGAATCCCTGCCTCCCAGCCATATCTCTTACTCCGTCCAACTCCTTGAGCAGCTGAGACTTGCCGCGGTTCCGGCCTCGAGGGGCGGTACGACGTGGACCAGTGGGTGGCGGGAGCTCGGTACAAGTACCACGGCTTCTCGTTGCCGTCGGAGTACACCTTTCCGATCTGGTGCACGCCGTTGGCTGGAAGAGCCCCGCGGGCCTTAGGCGATCAAGGCGGCCCGCCGCAAAGACCCGAGTCTGCGCCTCCGCGGCTCGGTATACTCTGCATTCGGCGGTTGGAGCCCCAAGTGACGCAAAGAGACATCAGGATTCACTCCCGGCGGTCGTCAGGCGGCGACCCTATCGCTGACAGCGCAATCCTGCAGCGGACGATCAACCGGCTCCGCGGTGTCGGCGTCGCCCCGCGCGGCGTCTTCCGCTTCGGGAGTCACGAGGAATCCGAGAGATGGCAGATCCACCAGATGGCGACTATTCACGCGCGCCGGAGCTCGAGGACCTCGTCGAACTCTGCCGGCGGCTGAACGAAGCCGACGTCAAGTACGTCCTGATAGGCGGCTTCGCGGTCATTCTGCACGGCTTCGCTCGGGGTACCAAGGACATCGATCTGTTGGTGGATTCCTCGGCCCAGAACGTCGCCAAGCTGCGTCGGGCCCTCTCCTACCTGCCGGACAACGCCGTGGCGGAAGTAGAGGATGACGAGATGGAACGGTACGCGGTGGTCCGGGTGGCCGACGAGATCGTGGTGGACCTGATGGCCAAGGCATGTGGTGTCGCCTACGAGGAAGCTGTCCGTTCCGGCGGACTCGAGCCGTTCGATCTCGAAGGAGTCGAGATCCCCCTGGCCTCCAAGCAGCTTCTGATTCGGCTCAAGGACACGGTGCGACCGGCGGATGCGATGGATACGCAATATCTCAGGATGCGCATCGCCGAAGAGAGCGAGGACGTAGGGTGAGGGCATGCGCCTCCTGAACTTCAATGTCGAAGCGCAGTGCACCCCGAGCCGGGCGGCGATTCTCACCGGGCGGTACGCGATCCGCACCGGTCACTCGTAGCGCAGGGCGTCGATCGGGTCGAGGGCCGCGGCGCGCATCGCCGGGTAGATGCCGGACACGAGCCCGACCGCCACGGCGACTCCGGTGGCGAGCACCACCGACCACAGCTGGATGATCGTCGTCCAGCCGACGGAGGCCGCGACGGCCTTGGCGATGGCGACGCCCATGACGATGCCGGAGACGCCGCCGATGGCGGAGAGGGTGAAGGACTCGACCATGAACTGGAAGAGCACGTCCTTCGGCCGGGCGCCCACCGCTCGGCGGACGCCGATCTCGCGGGTGCGCTCGAGCACGCTGGCGAGCATGATGTTCATGATGCCGATGCCCCCGACCAAGAGCGAGATGCCGGCGATGCAGCCCATGACGATGTTGAACAGGCGTTGGGTGCGGCGACTCTCCGCCAGCAGCGCCTCGGGGACGACGAGCTCGTAGTCCTCCTGCGATGCATGGAGATGGGCGAGCAGGTCGTCGATCAGCCGCGCCGTGGAGCGGCCGCTCTCCGCCGCCTCGAGCTGGACGACGATCTCGCTCAGCGGCGAGTCGAGCGGAGGGCGGTCGAACTTGCGCAGCGCCGTCGTCACGGGCACGTAGATCGCCGAGGCGGCGGAGCCGAGCTGGACGCCCTGGAAGGAGTCGCTCTCGCCCCCCAGGCTGGCGGCGAGCACGCCCACGACCTCGAGCCACACGTCGTTGACCTTGAGGTGGCGGCCGAGCGCCGGGTCGAATCCGAACAGGTCCTGCCGCACGCGGTCGCCGATCACCGCGACTTGGGCGTGGCGCCGCACGTCGAGCGGATCCAGGAAGCGCCCCTCGGCGAGCTCCAGGTTGACCAGACGGTCGTGCGCCTCGGCCACGCCGTAGACCTTGGCCTCGGTGCTGCCGTCGGCGGAGAGCACCTTGTAGGGCTCGATCTCCGCCTTGGGCGCCACCAGGGCGACCCCGGGGACGGCGTCGCGGATCGCCTCGACGTCGCGTAGCGACACCCCCGGCGACTTGGCGCGTACCTCCTGCAGCTCATCGTCGCGCAGCTCCTTGGCCCGCACCAGGACGTTCTCGAGGCCGAGCCGCGAGATGGTCTCGAGCGCCTGCTGCTCGGCCCCGGCGCCGATGGACAGCATGGCGATCACCGCGCCGACGCCGAAGATGATCCCCAGCATGGTGAGCGCCGACCGCAGCTTGTGGGCCGCGAGGTTGCCGAGGGCGGTACGCAGTGAGTCTTCGACGGTCATGGCGCGTCGGAGCCTGCCGGGGAGGTAGCGCCCTGGCTCTGCCCAGGGTTCGGCGGTCTGGGCGCATCCTCTGCACCGGCGGGCCGGCCGAGGGCCACCTCGTCACCAGGCTCGAGGCCGCTGGCGATCGCCACCAGGGCGGCGGAAGACGCGGCGATCGTCACCGGCACGTCGTCGTACCCGCCCCCGTTCTTGCGGTAGACCCAGAACGTGTCCCCCTCTTGGAACACGGCCTGCCGCGGGACGACAAAGGTCTCCTCGAGCTCCTCGATGTAGAGCGTTGCCACCACCCGCTGGCCGGGCTTCATCGTCGCGGCGTCGGTGGCCTCGAAGCTCAGGGTGGCGCCGAAGTACTGCACGGGCGAGCCGGGGAACCGCGGCTTGGCGATCGGGTCCACCCGGGTGACCGTCGCCTGGCGCGCGGTCTCCGGGTGAGCCTCGACGATGACGGTGGCGGCCTTGCCCTCGGCCAGGCCGGCGGCGTCGGCCTCGAGCACGAAGACCTCGGCCTCCATCGTGTCGAGCGCCGGCAGCTCGCCGATCTCCTGGCCGCGCCACATCTCGCTCCCCACCGCCGGCGGGTCGCCGCGCCAGTTGCGGATGAGGGTGAGAATGCCGCGGTGCGGGGCGCGCACTTCGAGGCTGCCGAGCCCGGCCCGCGCTTCCTCGATCTTGAGGTTGGCCTTGCGCCGCTCGATCTCGAGGATGGCGAGCTCGGTCTGGGTCAGCTGACGCTGGATGCCGCTCATCTCCGCGGCGTGCGTGCGGCGCGCCTCGGTCAGCTCCTGGTCGATAGCGTCCTCGGCGATCTCGTGGCGCGAGAAGATCGAGTCGTCGGTGAGCTCGAAACGCTCGGCGAAGTCGAGCTCGAGGTCCGCCACCTCGAAGTCGCGCTGGTACCGCCCCTCCTTGACGCCGCTCTCGGCCTCGGTGCGGGTCATGTCGTGACGCGTGCCGGCGAGGTCGGCCACGGCCACCTCGAGGTTCTGCTCGAAGTCCTTCGCGTCGAAGCGGGCGACGAGGTCGCCGGCCTCGAGCAGCGCCCCCTCGCGGGCGATCCACGCCAAGCGCACCCGGCGCCGCACCGTCGGCGGCACCGAGATCTTGGTCGACTCCTTGGCCCGCAGGTTCCCCTCCGCCGTGACCTTGTGGACGAACGGCCCGCGCGCCACCTGGAAGACGGTCGTCTCGGCGGCGGGGGAGCGGCAGGCGGCGAGGACGAGGGCCACCGCCCCGCCCAGGCGCCACGCCACGCGCCGCTTCACACCCCGTCCTCCGGCTCGCGCCGCAGCACCCGGTCGCCGGCCTCGAGCCCGCCCAGCACCTCGACCCAGTCGGGATTGTGGCGTCCGAGCTCTGGCTCAGCCCGCCGCTTGCCCAGAGCCGTGCGCACGAACAGGAACGGTCCCTCCGGCCCGTAGAATACGGCGTCGGCCGGGATGGTGAGAGTGTCCGGCGAGCTCTCCGTGACGATCGTGCCGCGAAAGCGCATCCCCGGCCGCATGCGCTCGGTGTCGGTCTCCGGCAGAGAAAGCGTCAGCTTGACGACCTTGGCCGGATTGTCGCGGGACTTGCGCTGCACGGCGCGACGGATCTGCACTACTTTGGCGCGGTATTCGAGGTCTGGGTAGGCGTCGAGGCGGAACGTGACGCCGAGGCCGGGCTCCAGCCGCCCGGCGGCCGCCTCGTCCACCGTGGCGACCGCCTCCATCGCCGACAGGTCGGGGATCTCCAGCACCTGCTCGGCCCGCCACACCTGGTCGCCGACGCTCTTCTTGTTGCGGCGCCAGTCGGCGCGGTAGCTCACCGTTCCGGACCGCGGCGCCGCCACGGTCATGCGCTCGATGCTCGCCGCCAGCCGCTCCACCTCGGAGCGGGCGAAGGCCAGCTTGCTCTCGAGGCTGGCGAGGTCGAGGCGTTGTTTGATGGCGTGCTGCCCCAGCGCGGCCTGGAGGTTCGCGATCTCGAACGCCGCCAACCGTCTGTCGATGCGCGCCTGCTCCAGCTCGACGGCCGCCACCGCCTCCTCGCTGACGCCGCTCTCGAGCTCGGCGCGGCGCAGGCGCGCCTCGGCCTCCTCCAGCCGCAACGCCAGCTGGCGCCGCGCTACGTCGAGATCGGTCGTCGCCTTCTCGAGCTCTTTCTCGGCGGAGTCGGCCTGCGCTGTGGCCTGCTGCAGCTTCTGCCCCAGCTCGGTGGTGTCGAATCCCAGCACCGGCTGGCCGGCCTCGACCTGCGCCCCTTCCGGCGCCATCATGGCGATCTGGAAGTTCCACACGCCTTCGAGGGCCGGCGGGCCGATGAGCACGCTGTCCACCGCGCGCAGCTCCCCGTCGGTGGGGATGCCGAGCACGAAATCGCGGCGCTCGGCGCGCAGCCAGATCTCGCCGCCGTCGCGGTTGGCCGCCCAGGCCATCAAGGCGCCTCCGGCTACCAGCGCGGCCGGCACTCCGAAGCGCCACTTGCGGCTCACTGCGCAGCCCCTGTTCCCGCGGCATCGCCCTCGAGCACAATGCATTCGAGGGCGTTGCACGGCCCCAAGGCCACCGGCCGCGGCTCCCCGTCGGCGCCGCGCGCCTCGGCCTCGTGACCGCCGGGCCCCTCGCGCCAGAGCAGAGCGGCGCGCGGCAGCAGCAGGGCGTCGGCAATCCGCGTCTCGGCCATCACCTTGACCGACATCCCGGGCCGCATGCGCACGACGTCGAGCCCGGCGAGCCGCAGGCGGGTGCGGAAGGCGCGGCGCGGCGACGCGCGGGTGATCTCCTTGGCGATGTTGTCGACATCGATCACCTCGCCCTCGAGCGCGGTGGAGGGAAAGGCGTCGACCACTGCCGTGACCCTCTGGCCCGCGGTGATGCGCCCGTCGTCGACATCGTAGAGCCAGGCCTCGACAATCATCGACGCGAGGTCCGGCAGCCGCGCGATCGTCGTGCCCGGCCAGGTGTTGTCGCCGGTCTGGAAGGTGCGTCCCTCGTCCTCGTTCTCGCTCACCAGCAGGATGCCGGCACGCGGCGCCGTCAGCGTGAGGATGGCGATCCCGTCGCGCGCTCGCTGCGCCGCCGCCTCCGCCTTGCGCAGCTCCACCTCTTGCTTGGCCACCCGGGCGTTGCCGGAGGTCTCCCGTAGGTCGAGCGCCTCACGCGCCGCTGCCTCGTCGAGCGCCGCGCGCTCGAGGTCGAGCTGGCGCTTCTCGTACTCCTTCCGGGCCAGAAGCTCGGCCGGCACCGCCGCCGCCAGCCTGGCCTTCTCCAGCGCCGCCTCCTTCTGCTCCAGCTCGAAGGCTGCTTCGAGTACCTGGCTACGGGTCTCGGCCTCCAGGCTTGCCAGCTGGTTGGCCGCCTCCACCGCCGCGCGCTCGAGCTGCTCGAGCTGGCTGGCGAGCTGCGAGTTGTCGAATTCGACCAGCGTGTCGCCAGCCTGGACCTCGGCCCCGTCCTCCGCCAACCAGCGCACCTGCACCGGCCAGATATTGGCGTTGGGTACCACCAACGGCACCGCGTCCTCCGCCACCAGCTCGCCGCCGAGCAGGAACTGAGCGGTGAACTCGCCACGGTGGGCGTCGGCCGGCGGGCTCTGCGCTGCCGCCCCGGAAGCGACAAGGATACCGGCGGCGAGCGAGCGGCGGATGGAAGGGTTTTTCGGAAGGGAGCGCACGGGCCGAAGTAGTCTACGGTACGCTCGCAGAATCACCGGCACGGACCGACCCCAGACCGCTTGGTAGCCTCTCCCACCGTTGGGAGGTCGTTCAATGGTAGGACATGCGGCTCTGACCCGCAGAATCGGGGTTCGAATCCCTGCCTCCCAGCCAACTCGTCAGACTTCCGTGGTCCTCTCGGGACCGCAGCACCACAGGGATTCGAACCCCGTGAGTGAGCGCTCAGCGAACGAACCGGGAAACGCGGGCCCGGCGGCGCGGCGCCCGTAACAACTGCCGCCCCACGACGCCAGTAGAGACAGGCCGCTGCCTCGCGCACCGGCCGTCCATCAACGACCCCGCACGGGAGGTAATGTCATGGCTAAAGCGCCCAAGATGTGTTTCGACCGGCTCCTGCCCCGCGATCTGAAGAGGATGCAGCTGCAGCGGGAGGGTGCGGCCGGCCGGTCGCGGGCCATCTCGCTCATCGGCAAGCAGTGGCCCAACGGCAGCACCATCCGCGTCCGCTTCCTCGGAGGCAGCGCCAGCCAGAAGGACCTGGTGCGCGACGTCGCTCCGCAGTGGACCCAGCACGCCAACCTCGAGTTCGCGTTCACCGAGGACCCCACGGCCGAGATCCGCGTCTCTTTCGACGCCAACGACGGCGCCTGGTCCTACGTCGGGATCGACAACCTCGACATTCCTCTCCACGCGGCCACGCTGAACCTGGGGTGGCAGGACGAGGGGGTGATCCTGCACGAGTTCGGTCACATGATCGGCCTGAGCCACGAGCATCAGAATCCCGACGGCGGCCTCCAGTGGAACGAGCAGAAGGTCATCGCGGATCTCGCCGGTCCGCCCAACTTCTGGGATCCGGAGACCACCCGCCGCAACGTCCTGCACAAGTACTCGGCCGACCAGCTCCACGGCACCGAGTTCGATCGCAACTCGATCATGCTCTATGCCTTCCCCGCCTCCTGGACGGTCAACGGCGTCTCGACGCACGAGAACGAGAAGCTCTCGACCCTCGACAAGGCCTTCGTCGCCAGCGAGGCGCTCTACCCTCCGATCGACGGCGGCGGGAGCGGAGCCGTCGCGCTCGCCGTGACCGAGGCGCAGGCCGCCTCGATCGGCAATCCCGGTGAGGTCGACCTCTTTTCCTTCGAGGCCGCCAGCGCCGGTCGCCACGTCATCCAGACCCTGGGAGCGACCGACGTCTTCATGACCCTGTTCGGTCCCGACAGCCAGACTGCGAAGATCGCCGACGACGACGACAGCGGCTCGGGGCGCAATGCTCTGATCGCGGCGGATCTGTCGCCGGGAACGTACTACGTGCAGGTGCGACACTACGACGAGCGGAGGACGGGCGAGTATCAGGTCCTGGTGTCGCGGTAGTAGCGAGGGGCGCGGTCAGACCAGCTTGAGGGTCCGCGCGACGCCGTCCGGTCGCAGGATCGTGCAGCCGCCGGCCTCGAGAGCCTCGAGTCTCGCCAGGACCTCTTTTCGCCTGGCCTTCTTCCCGCTCGTCAGGGTATCGGCCATCACGAGGGTGAAAGGCTCGTCCGCCGGTCGCGAGCGGGCTCGGCCCTCGCGCAACATGTCGATCGTCTTGGCGTCCGGGTTGGAGTGGCGGCCGTTGGCCGAGATCACGTAGATCCTGGCGGGCACCCGCTCGAAGAACTCCGCCCCGACGTTGCGTCCGCTCCCGTGGTGCGGAAGCTTGAGAACGTCCAGCATGGCGCTGCCGTCCACCGGGTACCCATGGGCTTCCAGGCCTTCGATCACGTCGGTCCAGAGGGCGTCGCCGGTCATCAGCAGGGTCTTCTTCTCGGCCCCGGCTCCGAACTCCAGAAGCGTCACGATGCTCGCCAGATTGGGGATCGAGCTGTCGAGGTCCGCGGCCAGCTGCTCCGCGTCCGGGGCCCGGACCTCCCACGCCTTCTGCAGCGCCTCGATCCGCTTGCGTGACGGCGCGAGCACCCTGACGATCAGGCCGCCGGCGCGCTCTCGAGGCTCGTCCTCGACGCTCACGAACGGTGTCGTCACCGCCAGCCGGGAGAGCGATTGCCGCAGTTTGTTGCCCTCGGAGTAGGACGCCAGCACCGCTCGCGAGATCTCGTTCTCGAGGCCGAGCGCCGCCGTGTTCTCGTCGACGATCGAAGCGAGCGCCGCACTATGCGCCGCGGGATCGTCGCGTTGGACGATGTTGCGCAGGTTGTTGTGCCAGAACTCGTTGAAGCGGACGAACGGCCTGCCGCCGTCGGCCTCGTCGAGGAGCCGCAAGGTCAACTCGAGAAGCCCGCGGATGTGATCCCGATCGATGTGCGAGCAGATGCCGAGCTCGAACACCAGTTGGTCGTCCTCGTCCTTGAACTCGGCCCAGAGGCTCTCGAGATGGGGCTCGAGGGCGTCGTCCCAACACCTCGTGGGGCCGCCGTCGAAGAGGATATGGCGCGGGACCTCGCCGTTCTGGTAGCGAACGATGAGGCAATCGCCGTAGGCGGCGCGAAGGACGTCGAGCTCGAGTCTCTCGGTCATATCGATTGCAGAGCCCGGAGGATGTCGACCAGGCCGGCCCCCTGGAAGTAGGGGTCTCTGCCCAGGTCGGTGGCCGTGGCGCAGAGGGTCTCCTTGACGCGCCGCGGCTGACCGATGAGCTCTCCGTGGCGCGCCATCAGCATCGCCGCCGCGCCGCTGACGTGGGGCGCCGCCATGCTGGTGCCGTCCATGGAGTCGAACCGTCCGTCGACCACCGGAGCCTCGATCCTCTCTCCCGGGGCCAGCAGGTCGGGCTTGCGCCGGCCGTCGCCGGTCGGCCCGCGACTCGAGAAATAGGACACGCCGTAGGCGTGAGGCCGCGAGCGGTGGGTCGAGCCGACCGTGATCACCTCCTGTGCATTTCCCGGATCGGTGATGCTGATCGCGTTGTAGGCGGCCACGTTGCGGTAGGTGTAGTCGTCGAGGCCGCCGCTGAAGGCCTTGGTGCGAAACTCGCCGTAGCCGTTGTTGCCCGCTGCGGCCACCACCACGACGCCTTCGGCGACGAGGCGATCGCACTCCTTGCAGATCGGCGTCTGCCCGCACGCGAAGTTCGTGACGTTGTGGACCAGCGAGAGGCTGAGATTCACCCCGTGCACCTGCATCAGGTCGCGGTCGCGGTTGAGGTGGCTGATGAACTGCAGGGCGGCCAGAATGGTGAACTCGTCGCTCTCGCCCTTGGCGTCGAAGACCCGCAGATCGTAGAGGCAGATGTCGCGGCAAACGCCCTGGACGTCCCGTTTTCGCCGCTCGAGGAACGCGGCCCAGCTCGGCGTCCTCCTTCTCGATCGCTTCGCGCTGGCCGGCGCTCCGAGATCCGACTGGCGCAGATCGCAGCCGATGATGCCCGCCACGTGGGTGCCGTGCGAGTGCGCAGGCGGCTCGTAGCGCGCCGGGTCGTCCGGCACCCGAAGGAAGGGAACCGCCAGTGCCCAATCGATGCTCCGGCCGCTGGTCACGCTGGGCGACAGCTGCTCGAGGAACGACCTCGCCTGGCTCGCCGGGAAGTTGTTGGCCGCCGCGATCTCGAGAAACTCGTCGCGGTCCTCCTGCCGGCCGAGCAGGCCGCGCAGACGGCCGAAATCATAGGTGCCCACGACGCGGCTCTCGGCGGGGAGGATCCCTTCCCTGCTGAGGATCCTCTTGCCGTCCTTGCTTCGGCGCCAGCACTCGGGCTTGATGGCCCCGCTCTGATCGCGGCGGGCAAAGCCGGGATGACGGGCATCGACGCCCGAGTCGACGATCGCCCAGCGGATGTGGCCGGCCGGCTGGTGAAACACCGATTCCGCGGCATCGGCCTTGATGGCTCTGCGCGACTTGTCGAGGGTGAGAGCCACCGGACGATTGAGGTTGACGGTCCACACCAGGGGCGGCCGCCGACCCTCGGGCTCTTCGGGCTCGGAGGCCGTGGCCAGGAGATCGAGAAGCGGCTTGACGAGCTCCTCACCATGCTCGAGGAACGGCTCGACCCGCCGCTCGAGCCCCTTCCCGCCGGCTCCCGCCGCGTCGCCATCCTCGAGAAGGGCGTTGGCGATTCGCGAGAGGTCCTCGGCGGTGTATCCGGGCTTCGTGCCCCCTCCGGCTTCCAGCCGGGAGTGGGCCAGCACCAGCACCGCGAGGACCATGAAGCGCCAGAAGTCCTGGTCGTCGTCCCCGTAGAGGCGTCGGGCGAGCTCGTTCGCCCTCTCGCCCTTCTCCTCCCCGGACTCGTTCTTCCTGGCAACGACGATCTTCGTGGCCGCGTCCCGGAGCGCCTTGCCCGCGGCCGGAATCCCGTGGCTCTCGCGCCACCAGCCGGTGATCGGCAGGACCACCCGCAGGACCTCCTCGAACGTCAGCCACGCCGCCACCTCGGCGCGCAGGGCCGCGACCTGGGCCGACGAGCCCTGCCGCTCGCCGAGGCACCGGTGAAGGTGATTCGCCACCGCCGACGTCTCGCTGTCGTAATGGGGGAGGACGATCAGATCCAGGCGGCGGCCGTCGCGACGGGCGGTCACCGAGGTGTCGCCGATGAAGGCCATCCACACGTCGGGCAGGATCGGCGTGGCCTGAGTGAACTGCTGGTCGGACCCGAAGGTCAGCACGAGGCGGCGAAACGCCCGGTAGAACTCCTGCTTGGGCGGGCTCGCGGCGTCTCTTTCCCTGGCCATGTCTGACTCCCCGGTCGACTCGCTGTCGAGCAAGAACCCCGGCGCCTCTGCTCGGAAGCCTCGACGATAGCAGGCTTCGGGCAGCGAGGAGGCCGATCAGACCACCAGCAACGACAGCCCTTCAGGCTCGAGGCGTCGGAAGTCGGTGGGGTTCGCGGTGGCGAGGACGGCGCCGTCGCGCAGGGCTATCGCCGCGATCATGCAGTCGACGAGACTGCCCCGGCGGCGGCCCGAGCGGTTGAACAGCGCCGCGGAGGAAGCGGCGTCCTCGGCCCCGAACGCGACAGGGTCCCCGAGAAAACGGGCGGCCATCCGAGCCTCCGAGTCACCGACCGGCCCACACAGAAACTCCGCCCATCCGATGGCGCTGATCCCCAGCGGCTCGCCCTCCTCGAGCCACTGCCGCAGCAATCCGCTCTGCCGAGAGTCGCGCACCAGGCCCAGGATGAGGAAGCTGGTGTCGAGGTGGATCACCCGCTTGTCGCCTCGCGGCGCCGGGAGCCGGCGCGGCGCTCGTCCTCGGCACGCCGGGCCCACTCACGGGCTGCGGCGTCGCTCAGGTCGAGCGCCCGCTGCAACTCGTCGAGCGCCGCGACCGCGTCACGCTCCTCGAGCGCGTTCTCGCGGGCGGCCGCCCGGATCGCCCGGCGCAGGGCCTCGGACTTGCTCACGCCCAGATGGCTTGCCATCCGCTCGAGCTGGCGAACCGTTTCCACGTCCAGGGAGTAGGTCGACTTGATGGATGTGCTGGCCATAATCTTCAACAGTATGGCCATACCCCAGGATACCTGTCAAGAGCACCGCGAGCCGCAAGTGGCCTCCCCGTCCGAGGCAGCAGGCGGGCGTCGTCCTGGGCGCTGGCCCTCACGGCTCCCGGGCGCGCCGGGACGGGGAAGGTCGGGGAGCACTTGATGCGTGATGTGTGATGCGATAGGTTCTCCCGGTGAGAACGACGCTCGATCTCGACGAGGACGTGCTGCAGGCCGCCAAGGAGTTGGCCGCCCAGAGAAGAACGACGGCGGGCAAGGTGCTCTCCGAGCTCGCGCGGGCGGGGCTGCGGCCGGCCGCTTCCGGGCCGCGGGTGCGGCACGGCGTGCCGCTCCTCCCCGCCCGGCCGGACGAGCGGCCGGTGACGGCGGCCACGGTCAACCGGCTCCGCGACGAGCTCTGACCGCCCGTGGTCGCCCTGCTCGACGTCAACGTGCTCGTCGCCCTCTTCGACGGCGCGCACATCCATCACGAATCGGCTCACTACTGGTTCGGGCGACGCCGCGACGCGGGCTGGGCGACCTGTCCGCTGACGGAGAACGGCTTCGTGCGAGTCATCTCGAGCGCCGCCTACCCCGGGCGGCGCACGACCGTCTCGGACGCGATCGACCGGCTGCGGGCCTTCAGCCAGAGCGGCGGCCACGTCTTCTGGGAGGACTCGGTCTCTCTGCGCGACGCCGCGCTCGTCGACCCGGGGCGGATCGGCGGCGCGCCCCGAGTCACCAACGTCTATCTCCTGGCTCTCGCGTTGCGCCGCGGCGGGCGCCTCGCCACCTTCGACCGCAAGATCTCCCGCTCGGCGGTGGCCGGGGCCGAGGCACGCCACCTCGCGCTCATCGAGCCGTGAGCCGGGGGCCGGGGGCCGGAACCGCTGACGACACCGCGGAGACCGGCCCCCCGCAGACTTCTGCCACGGGCTGCTAGGGCACGGTGCTCGACCAGGCTGACGTGTCGCCGCTCTCGAAGCCGTCCTCGAAGATGACGTTGCCGCACGACTGGATCTCGACGTCGTCGACGTACCAGCCCTCGTGGCTGACCGACGAGTCGGTCGCCAGCCGGAAGCGGAGCTGGACGAGCTGGCCCGCGAAGGCGTCGAGATCGACGATCGACTCGAACCAGTCCTGGGGATCGGCGCACCACGCCTCGTCGCCCGCGATCGGGTTGCTGCAGCAGGAGCTGACGGTCCCGTCGTAGGGGTCCGTCAAGAGCTCGGCCTCGAGCCGGATCCAGCTGCCGCCACCGTTGGTGGAGACCTCGACGACCGCGCCGTCGAAGCAGCCCGAGCCGGAGTCCTCGATCGCCTGCCAGTGCCAGAAGCGCAGGCTCAGCGGTGCCTCCTCGGCGCCGGGCAGCGCTACCGGCGGCGAGACCAGGTACTGGTCGCTGACCGTGCTCACGTCGACGGCGTAGAAGGCGTTGACGCCGCTGTGGGTGCGAGCATCCGAAAGCGCCCAGGTATCGCCCGGTCCGCTGTGGGTCCACCCCGGAGCGCCGCCCTCTAGGTCGTCGACGAAGACCTGGTTGGGATCGGTCCCGAGGGTGCAGTCGCCGGGCACGGGCTCGGTGACGAAGCTGAACGTGGCGGAGTTCGCCCCGCCGGCGCAGCTGTTGTCGGCCCGCACCCGCCAGTAGTGGACGGTATTGGTCGCCAGATCGACGGCCGGGGTATAGGTCGTGGCGGTCAAGCCGCTGGCGGTGTCGACGATGTCGACGAAGCCGGGATCGGTGGCGATCTCTATCGTGTAGGTCTGCGCCTGGCTGGCGGCATCCCACGCGAAGTCGGGCCGCGGCGGCTGGTTGGTGGCGCCGTCGGGCGGCAGCTGCAGGGCCGGGGCACCGGGAGCGTCGTCGAAGACGTTCAGCGTGAGGAACAGGTCGAACACGTTGACGGTGTCGTCCGCGGTCGCCGTCATCAGATAGCTGCCCGCCACCGCGGCGCTCGTGTTGCCGACGGTCAGGACCGTGATCTGGGGCAGGGGGCCGGGCAGCGGGTTGGGATCGAACGTCGCCGTCGTCCCCGCGGGCTCGCCGCTGAGGCTCATCGCGACCGGCGGCACAAACGGCTCGTTGACCGTGATCGCCCACACGGCATCGTCACCGGCGCAGATGCTGACCTCCGCCTCGTCGACGCCCAGGAAAGCGACCGGGACGACGGTCGCGCAGGCGCTGGCGGCTCCCATGCAGGAGTCGCTCGCGCCGAAGCCGGCGACCACGTAGGAGTACTCGTGGTCGTTC
>JAOTWP010000256.1 GCA_029862975.1 Acidobacteriota bacterium | reverse complement strand
CACGAGGTGTGCTGCTCGGTGAGGTGGCGTACCGCTTCACCATCGCCAGATCTTAGGTGCCAGACGAATACTCGACCGAGGCTGCAAGCGACGCCTGGTGCCGGAGCCGGGACTCGAACCCGGATGACCTTGCGGCCGGGGGATTTTAAGTCCCCTGCGTCTGCCAGTTCCGCCACTCCGGCGTGGGGTCAGTGTACGGCACCCGCGGGGCGGTAAGGAACGCGCCCGGGACGGGCCGTCCGGGGGGTTGGACGGCCCGTCCGCGGGCGGGGACGGGGGGGCCTAGAAGCGCCAGACGGCGCCGATGCTGAAGGCGTCGACCAGGTCGGAGGTCTCGTACTCGACTTGCAGCCCGAGGGCCTGGGTCAGGGCGTAGCGGGCGCCGGCGCCGGCCAGCAGGTCGGTTCCGGAGGGCCGGGGAATGGGATCGCCGAAGGGGTCGCGGCGGACGTCGGCCCGCCAGTCGAGGAGGCCGAGCTTGCCGTAGAGGTCGACGCGGTCGGCGAGCGACCAGCTCGGAACCGCGGCGAGCGTCCAGCCGGTGAAGTCGACCGGGGTCGGATAGGCGGGGAGAAGCTGCGGGACCTCCTCCACCGACAGCGGGCAGATAAGGTCCGGCGGGCAGGGCCGAGGCAGCCCGATGAAGGTGCCCGAGCCGAGGTCGCGATACCCCGCCTGGAGGGCAAAGCGAGGGCGCAGCGCGTAGCCCACGTCGAGGTTGGCCGTGAGCTCGCTCCCGTCCACCCGCCAGCCGAGCGTCGGCGACCCGAAGTCGCGCTGGACGCTGGCCTGTCCGGCGGATCCGGCCAGGTACCAGCGGGAGTCGCCGGCGGCCAGGGGAGCCGCGGCGAGGAGGGCGAGGGTGAGCAGGAAAGCGGTGGCGATACGTTCGGTCGTCCGGTGGTCGGACATGGTCGTCTCCTCAAGAGTCGCGGGATCCAGTCCTCTGGAGTCCCGGGATTCAGCGATGCAGGGCGCATGCCAAAGCTCAGGGCCGAGTCGCCGCCTCGTGGTGCCGGCGGGCGGCTTCGATGGCCTGGAGGAGGAGCGCCCGGTTCGCCCTCGCCGTCGGCAGGTCGACGCCGTCGCCGCGGCCCGGGAAGCGGGCCCAGCTCTCGATCTGGCCGTCCGCGAGGCGGCCTTCGAGGGTGTGGAGGCGGTCGAGCCAGAGGCGGGCGACCTCGCGGGCGCGGTCCTGTTCGGCCAGGGGCGGGGTACCGGCCACCGTGACGAAGACGGCGCCGGTATGGGCGGCGGAAGGGCGCGGCACCGAGCCCCGCGGCAGGGCGGCCAGGAGCGCTTCGTTGGACGGCCGGTCGAGGACGAGCATGGTGGAGAACATGGCATGGAGGTCGATCGGCGACTCGCCGCGCTTGACGCCCGCGGCGCGCAGCGCCAGCCAGGTGGTGCGGTCGACCTCGAGGTCGGTCTCGAGGAGGACCTCCGCGGCGCCGGGGCGCGCCTCGACCCGCAGCGCCACGGCCCCGGCGCGGATCAGCTCGAGGGCCGCGACGGCGTCGCGGGCGGGGTCGAAGCGCACCCGGCCGCGGACCCGCACGCGGCCCGAGGCGGCGAGCCGCAGCTCGTCCCCCGGCCCGGCCTCCCCCACCGCCAGGTCGAGGGCCGGGCCGTTGGTGACGAAGGTGGCGCCGCGGCGGACCGCGGCGAGCCAGCTCTCGGCG
Source organism: Acidobacteriota bacterium (assembly GCA_029862975.1). GTDB lineage: Bacteria > Acidobacteriota > Thermoanaerobaculia > Multivoradales > JAHEKO01 > CALZKB01. Next base: position 1,483 of record JAOTWP010000256.1, on the reverse strand, counting down.
GTCAGCTCCCCCTCCGTCCGGGCGTAGAAGCGCTCGCGGCCGGGGAGGCTCGGCAGGCAGGGATAGTCCGTGCCGGCCGTGGGGCCGATGCGGAGGCCCAAGTCGAGGGCCTCGTACCAGCGGTCGTAGAAGGGAAAGCCGAGGTTCAAGACCTCGAGGAAGTCGAGCAGGGCCGCGTGCCCCCACAGTGCCAGCCCCTCCTCAGCCCCGCCGAGCCCCCAGTGCGCGTAGCCGTTGACGGCGCCGTGCCGGTGCGCCTCCCGCCACACCCGGTCGTAGAGCAGATAGTCCGCGGGCAGGTCGAGATAGCGCCGGGCCCCGAGGACGATGGTGTGGCCGAGGACGTGGGTGCGCGGGTTCTCCTGCCCCGAGAGGAGCAGGGTGTCGCCGTGACGGAAGGCCGAGCGCGGACCGAAGCCCTGCTGGGGGGTGATGTGGACGTCGCGGGCGAGCCCCATCTGCAGGAAGTTGCCGACCGCGAGCCCCTCGGCCTCGAGCCAGGTCGCCAGCTCCGGGTCGAACCGCGGGTGGGGCCTGGGGATGTGGAGGTGATCGTCGGCCGAGTACCAGCCTTCGGCCCCGAGGTCGATCCAGCGCTCGAGCTCGAGCTCGAGGCGGGTCGGCCGCCCCGGCTCGACGAGAACGTGGGCGCTCGCCGCGAGGTACTCCGGACCCTTCGTGGCGCGCACCGTGTAGCGATCCGCGGGGAGGCGGGCGTGAACGGTGCCGGCGGCGTAGAACTGGCGGGTCTCCGCGTACGGGTTCCAGATCTCGCGCCGCCGCGACGCAATAGCCTGGAGCGCGGCCGCGCCCGGCACCCAGGCGTCGATCGGCGGCTGGCCGCAGTCCGCGAAGACCGCGAGGGCGTCGTCCGCGATCAGGGCCGCGCCGCCGGGGTCGAGCAGCTCGACGCGGGCGGGGGTGGGCCGCCCCGTCGCCGCGTCCACGACCGTCAGCTCGAGGCTTCCCGGGGGCGTGGCGGAGCCGTCGCCGACCCGGCACGCGGCGGAGGCCAACAGGGCCGCCAATAGAGGCGCCGACAGGCCCAGGGTCAAGGCGCGGGCCGGGAGCCGGGAGCCGCCTCCGGGGGCCGGGCGTCGCGACCAGCGGCCGAGGCAGGCTCCGCCGCCCACGGCCAGGGCGGCGGCGAGCGCCACGAGGGCCACGGTGGCCGCCGGCCAGCCGCCCCGTGGACCGCGCAGGGCCAAGGTCAGCCACAGCACCACGCCGGCGAGGGCGGCCGCGCCGCCCAGCAGGGTGCGCGGAGCGCCTCCCCGCCGGCGCAGGGCGAGGCCGAAGGTGGCGCCGAGGGGGCTCGCCAGCAGCATCCACCGTGCGGCCTGGCGCCAGGTCTCCACCGCCCCTTCGCGGCCGGCGACGGCGAAGAGGAGCACGGCGAGGGCCAGCGCCACCGCCGCCCCGCCGCTGGCGGCGCAGCCGTCCGCCGCCGCAGCTCGCAGCGGGCGGCCGCGAAGCCACGCGA
>JAOTWP010000255.1 GCA_029862975.1 Acidobacteriota bacterium | reverse complement strand
ACCTTCCGCCTGCTGCGCGACCTCCACGCCCTCGACCTCGTCGCGCCCATCCGCCGCCGCGCCCTGGCCGGCATGCCCTACATGGGCACCAGCGCCGGGTCGAACGTCGCCTGCCCCACCCTGCGCACCACGAACGACATGCCGATCGTCGCGCCGCCGAGCTTCGAGGCCCTCCGCCTCGTGCCGTTCCAGATCAACCCCCACTACGTCGACCCCGAGCCCGGCTCGACCCACATGGGCGAGACCCGCGACCAGCGCCTCGCGGAGTACCACGAGGAGAACGACCTCGACGTCGTCGCGCTGCGCGAAGGATCGATGCTGCGGGTCCGCGGCGACCGCATGACCCTGCTCGGCGCGCCCGGCGGCAGGCTCTTCCGCCGCGGGACCGAACCGGCCGAGATCGCGGACGGCGCCGACGTGAGCGGCCTGCTCGCGGCCGCCCGGGGCTAGCGGCTAGAGCAGCCGCCGGCGGATGCGGCCGCGGCGGCTGGGCGACACCTCTTCGTAGGCGGCCACGCCCGGGGCCTCGTGGCGCTCGAGCTTCTTGCCGAGCGCCGCTTCGATCTGGGCGATCATCGCGCGGTCGCGCCAGGTGGCGATCGTCGAGACGCGGCCCAGCAGCTTGCCGCGCGCCGTGCGGCCGGCGCGGTGGATGTAGTCCTCCACCGTCTGCGGGGGGTTGAAGTTGATGATGTGCTCGATGCGGGGAATGTCGATGCCGCGCGCGGCCACGTCCGTCGCCACCAGCACCCGGTGCTCGCCCTCGCGGAACCCATCGAGCGCCGCCGTGCGCTGGCTCTGGGAACGATCCGAGTGGATCCGCTCCACGGGGTGGCCCTCGATCTCGAGCTGCCGGCACGCCCACTCGGCGTCGATCTTGCGGCGCAGGAAGACGAGCGTCGAGCCCTCGTCGCCCGCCAGCAGCGAGATGAGACACTGCTTCTTGTCCTTCTCCTCGACGAGGTAGAGCCGGTGGTCGATCCCTTCGGCCGCGCGCCCCGCGGGCAGCAGGTCGATGCGCACCGGATCGCGCATGAAGCGCGCCACCAGCCCCTCGATCGGGGGCGGCAGGGTGGCCGAGAACATCATCGTCCGGCGCTTCTCGGGCAGGGCTTGCAGCACCCTGCGGATCTGGGGCAGGAACCCCAGATCGAGCATGTGATCCGCCTCGTCGAGCACCAGGTCGCAGATCCCCTGGAGCTTCGCCGTCTTGCGCTCGACGTGATCGAGCAGCCGGCCGGGGGTCGCCACGATGAGGTCCGGCTCGCCTCTCAAGGCGTCGAACTGCGGACCGATCCGCACGCCGCCGATCAGCAGCGCCGTCTCGAGATGGTGGTCGCGGCCGAGGATGTCGAGGAAGTCCTTGGTCTGGATGGCGATCTCGCGGGTCGGGCTCAAGATCAACCCCCGCACTCCGCGGCCGTGCTGGTGGCGCTCGGCCAGCGGCAGGCCGAAGGCCGCCGTCTTGCCGGAGCCGGTCTGGGCCAGCCCGATGACGTCGCGGCCGGCCAGGGCGTGGGGAATGACCGCCGCCTGGATCGGCGTCGGGCGCTCGAAGCCGAGGCTGCGCAGGGCCTTGAGCAGCGGCGCGCTCAGCCCGAGAGACGCGAAGTCGCCGCCTTCGGCGTGGTCCTGCGGAATTCCCCGGTCGTCCATACGGCGACGATTGTACCCACATTGGGGACCGGCCGACCCCCCCGCCGTTTTCCGGTAACCTTGCCCGTCCGGGGGGGGGCCGTCCGGAGGGGCCCGTCCGGAGGGGCCCGTCCGGAGGGCCCGTGCGTAGAGACCCATCCGAGGAGCGGCGATGAAACGTCTTCCCAGAACCCTGGACGCGGTGGAGATCCGGGTGCTCGGCGTCCTGCTCGAGAAGGAGCAGGCCACGCCCGACTACTACCCGATGACCGCCAACGCGGTGACCCAGGCCTGCAACCAGAAGACCAACCGCGACCCGGTCATGGCGTTGACGCCGGCCGCGGTGCGCGACGGGCTCGAGCGGCTCTTCAACGAGGACGTGTTCGCCTGGCGCAGCCGCGCGGCGCGGGTCGTCAAGTGGAAGCAGAACGTCGACCGCCGCTGGCAGCTCACGCCGGCGACCAAAGCGGCCATCACCTTGCTGCTGCTGCGCGGCCCGCAGACGCCGGGCGAGATCCGAGCCCGCGGCGAGCGCCTCCATGCCTTCCCCGACCTCGCCGCCGCGGAGCATGCCCTGCGCGAGCTCGCCGCCGGCGACGAGCCGCTGGTCCGCGAGCTGGCCCGCCGGCCCGGCCAGAAAGAGAGCCGCTGGGCGCACCTCGTCGGCGGCCCCGTAGCCGCGCCGGCGGCAGGGCCGGAGCCGGCCACCGAGTCGAGGGCGCAGAGCCCGGACGCCGGCCGCGTCGCGCGGCTCGAGGAGCGGGTGGCCGAGCTCGAGGACGCCGTCGCCGCGCTCGACCGGCGGCTGCGCGAGGCCGGCGGTTGAAGCGGGTTCTCGAGCGCTCGCTCCGGCGGATCGAGCGCCAGTTCGACGAGCTGGCCGCCTGGGCGCCGCGCGGCGACGTGCGGGCCGACCGGGTCTCCGGGTGGTCGATCGGCCAGCACCTCGATCACCTCTGCAAGGCGGACCGCAGCATCGTCGCGCGCTTCGCGGAGCCCGCCACCGAGCCGCTCCCGCCGTTGACGCTCGCCGGGCGGCTCGTCCTCGCGACCGGCTGGATTCCGCGCGGCCGCGGCAAGGCGCCGGCCGCCGTCGCCCCCGAGCTCGCGTCCCCCGCCGAGCTGGCCGCGCAGGTCCTCGCCGTGCGCGCCCTGGTGACCGCGGCCCTGGGCTCTCCAGAGCGGCTCGCCGACCCTCGACCCGTCTCCCGGCATCACATCTTCGGCGGCCTGTCCGCGGCCCGGTGGGTCCGGTTCCTGGCCGTCCACCACCACCACCATCTGAAGATCATCCGCGACATCGAGCGCGCGGCCTCCGCCTGAAGGCTCAGCCGCGCCGGGCCGCGGCTCAGTCGTTGACGCGCTCGACGTAGCTGCCGTCGTCGGTGGCGATCCGCACCCGGTCCCCGATGTTGATGAAGGGGGGCACCTGGACGGTCATCCCGGTGCTGATCTGCGCGTCCTTGAGCACGTTGGTCGCGGTGTTGCCCTTGGCCGGGTTCTCGATCGTGTCGACGATCTCGAACACCATCTTCCGCG
>JAOTWP010000254.1 GCA_029862975.1 Acidobacteriota bacterium | reverse complement strand
GTCGGCCGTGCGGGTGGCCGGCGTCCGGGTCGGACGGGTCGACGGCATCCGTCTGGAAGACCGCCGGGCCGTCGTCGGCCTGCTCCTCGAGACTCCCGTCAACCTGAGGGAAGGCGCGACGGCCACGATCAGCTCGCTCGGACTGCTCGGCGACAAGTTCGTCGAGCTCCGCGTGGGCGAGGCCGGCGGCGCGCCGCTGCCGGACGGCGCGCTTCTGCCGGGCGAGACGCCCATGGGCTGGGACCAGGCGATGGCGAAGTTCAGCGACCTCGGTACGACCCTCGAGGAGAGCCTGACCGCGCTCGACTTCCAGGCGATGGGACCGACGATCCAGCGGCTGCTGGCCAACCTCGAGGTGACGAGCGCCAGCGTTCGCGACCTGATCGCGGCCAACCGGCAAGGCTTCGGCAGCACCGTGGACAACTTCGACCGGCTGAGCGCCAGCCTGGCGGACGAGCTGCCCCGGCTGACCGAGCAGATGGAGCGGCTGCTGACGCAGGTCGAGGCCGTCGTCGCGGAGAACCGGGGCTCGCTGCGCGAGGGCATGGACAACATGGCGCAGGTGGCGGGCTCGATGCGGACCTCGATCGACAACCTGAACAAGATCTCGAGCCAGGTGGCCTCCGGCGAGGGCACGCTCGGCAAGCTCGTCTCGAGCGACGAGGCCCACGACCAGCTGACCTCGACCCTGGAAACGATGAAGACCGGCATCGAGAGCCTGAGCGACACCCTGGGCCGGGTGCAGAAGCTGGGACTGGATCTGGCCTTCGACAGCTACCACCTCGACGCGCCGGGCGACGCGGCGAGCTCGTTCACGATCACGCTGGACCCCTCGACCAGCAATCGCTTCTACCGGATCGGAGTGGTGGACGACCCGCGCGGTGTGCTCAAGATCCGGCGCGAGACGGAGACCGTGACCGGGCCGGACGGCGCGAGCGCGACGACGACGACCGAGACCCGCACGGTCGACGACAAGTACGCACTGACGGCGCAGTTCGGCTTCGTCTCCGGCGCCGCACGACTGCGCACCGGCATCTTCGAATCGACCGCCGGCGTCGGGGTCGACTACGGCGTCTTCGACGAGAAGCTGTGGATGTCGCTCGAGGCCTTCGATTTCGGCCGCCCCGACAAGCTCGACCCCCACCTCCGCCTGACGGGCAAGTGGTGGCTCCACCCCAACCTCTACCTGCTCGCCGGGCTCGACGACTTTCTCGTGAGCGACAGCGAGACGCTCTTCCTGGGCGGCGGCGTGCGCTGGAGCGACGACGATCTCAAGTACCTCCTGGGCTCGGTGCCTAGGGGTGGCTTCTAGGCCCGGATCTTCTTTCTGGCAGCTCGCCACCACGCTTGACCGTCCGGCACGACCGCTGGGCTCCGCCGCTGGCGCCGGCGCTCCGCGATGCGAACAGGGGGCGGCGTGGACCATCCCGTCGCTGTTGGGGCGGAGCATCAGGGTTGCCGTTTACACAACAGGCTGTGTAGGATGACGGTGCAGGAGGCAGCCATGGCGACCAACCTGGCACTGGATGATCGACTGATCGAGGAAGCCGTCGCGGTAGGGCATCATCCGTCCAAGAAGGCGGCGGTCACCGCGGCGCTCAAGGAGTACGTCAAGGCGCGCAGGCGCCTGAGCATCCTCGAGTGGGTGGGCGAAGTCGAGTATTTCGACGACTACGATCACAAGAACCTGCGCCGCGCCGACTCGGATTGATCGTCCTCGTCGACACTACGATCTGGTCTCTGGCGTTGCGGCGTCGGCGCCGCACCCTCAGTGGCGAGGAGCGCGTGCTGGTGGACGAGTGGACCCGCCTGGTACGTTCCGGCGAGGCGGTCCTCGTCGGCCCGATCCGCCAGGAGATCCTGTCCGGCATCCGCGACGAGAGGAGCTTCACCGCGATCCAGGAGATTCTCGGCGACTTCCGATATCTCGAGATCCAGCCCTTCGACTACGATCAGGCGGCGCGGTTCTTCAACGTCTGCCGGGCTCGCGGCGTCTCGGGAACCGCGATCGACCTCCTCGTCTGCGCCGTGGCCCATCGCTTCGACGTTGCCATCTTCACCACCGACACCGACTTCCAGCGTTACGCGTCGCACCTCGAGATCCGCCTGCACGAGTCGTTGCCTCGATCGAGCCCGGCACCGGATTGAGCCTGGGTCGAGTCGAGGAAGGGAGCGGCGCGGACGCTACTCGAGCCAGTCGCGGTAGAGCTCGGGCCGGCGGTCGCGCCAGAAGAGACGCCGCGCGGTGGAGTCGGCGGCGCGCCCGAGGTCGAGGTCGGCGACGAGCAGGTCGTCTTCGCCGGACCTGGCGCGCGCGACGACGCGCCCTTCGGGGTCCGAAACGAAGGATTCGCCGGCGAAGGTCAGCTGCTCCTCGACCCCGACCCGGTTGCACAGCGCCGCGAAGTAGCCGTTCTGGAAGGCTGCCGTGCGCACCTCGGCCTCGAACATGCCGTACGGCCACTCCCCGACGCTGCCGGCCTGGGGGATGATCACGAGCTGCGCTCCGCCGACGCCCAGGGCCCGCATGTACTCCGGGTAGTGGCGGTCGTAGCAGATCGCCACCCCGACGCGGCCGACTGCGGTGTCGTAGACCGGGGCCCCGCGGTCCCCGAGGTCGTAGTAGTCCTGCTCGAAGAAGTTCTCGTACTGGGCGACGTGGACCATGCGAGTGACGCCGAGCAGCGTGCCGTCCGCGTCGAAGACCGGCGAGCTGTCGAAGGTCCGGCCGTCGGCGGCGCGCTCGTAGAGGTTGAAGACGGTCACGAGGCCGAGCTCCCGGGCCAGGGCCGCCACGCGCTCGGTGGAGGGCCCCGGGATGGGCTCGGCGAGGTCGCGGGCCGCCTCGTCGCCCGGCCGCTGCGGGAAGAACCGGTCGAGGACGACCTCCGGAAAGGCCACGAGCCCGGCGGCCTGGGCGGCGGCGCCGCGCATGGCGTCCAGGCAGCGCTCGAGGTTGCGGCCGCGATCGGGCGAGGAGGAGACCTGGGCCAGGGCGATCTTCACGCGGCTCACGGCTGCTCCTCCAGGGCCGCCGGCGAGTCGTCGGCCGCCAACGCCTCCGCGGCCGGCTGCAGGAGAGCCCGTGCGGCGTCCGCGTGCTCGGCGGGCACGAGGACCCGGGCCTCGAGGCCGCGGCGCGCGAAGAGCCCCGCGAGCGCGCCCGCCGGCAGCTG
>JAOTWP010000104.1 GCA_029862975.1 Acidobacteriota bacterium | reverse complement strand
CGAGATCGCCGCCCGAGATTGCCGCCCGAAACCGCCGCCCGAGATCGCTGGCGCCGCACCCTGGAGGCCGGGCCGTCCTCTTCTTACCTGAAGTCTTTTTGCGACCTCCCGTCCTGCGGAGCCTCCCGCATCGAGCGCCGAGGCGCCGGCGGTTGACGGGCGCGAGAGATAGCAGGTAGCCTCGCGGCCCACACTTCAGCGGCCCGTCGCCGGGCCCGCGACGAGGACTCGAGCGATGCGAGACAAGATCAAATTGGTGTCGAGCGCCGGCACCGGCTACTACTACACGACCGACAAGAACAAGAAGCTCTCGACCGGCAAGCTGACCATGAAGAAGTACGACCCCAAGGTCCGCAAGCACGTCGACTTCGTCGAAGAAAAGCTGCGCTGAGCGCGGCGCGGCGCGGGCTGTCGAGCCCGCGCTGTGCTAGCATTCGCTCGCCTACCGCCGCCGGGCCTTGCGCCCGGCGTTTGTCGTTGGTGCCGTCTGCCGCGTCTCCGCTCCCCAGAGGAGCGGAACGATGCAGACCGAATCCCGACCCCGTCCCAACACCCGTCCGGACACCCTGGCCGCGGTCAGCGCCGCGGAGCTCGTCGAGCGCTGCGGCCGACGCGACTGCGCGGACAGCTGGCAGGAGTTCCTGCGCCGCTACGGCCGCGTGCTGGCCGCGACGGTGCGCCGCGTGCTGGTGGCCTTCGGCAGCCCGGCGGCCCGAGAGCACGAAGAGGACATCCGCCAGGAGGTCTACTGCCGGCTGCTCGCCAACGGCCGGCGCCGCCTCCTGAACTGCCGGGGGGAGGACGACCGGGCGGTTCTCGGCTATCTGTGCCGCATCGCCGAGAACGTCGTCGTCGACCATCTGCGGCGCTCGAACGCGGTCAAGCGCGGCCGCCGCCTGCAGGGGGCGCCCGCGGCGCGCTACGGCACGGCGCGCGTCGTCGACCGGGCGGTGGATCCGCGGGCCTGCGCCGAGCGGCGGGCGCTCGTGCGCGAGAGCCGGCGCCACTTCTTCGATCGCGCCGGCCGGATCCTCTCCGGCCCCAACCGCCGCCGCGACCTGTGGGTCACCTACCTGGCCGTCTTCGAGGGCTGGAGCAGCCGCGAGATCGCCCAGCGGCTGGGCGCCATCACTGCCAACAACGTGGACTCGGTCGTCCACCGGACGCGGAACCGCCTGGCGGCCGGGGGGATCGAGCTGCGCGAGGGCAAAGGGCGACGCTAGGGAGCGCCCTCAGCGCAGCGGTCCGAGGCTCGTCGTCCGCGTGGCCGCCTCGAGGCCCTGGCGGCGGGCCAGGAGATCGGCCGCCTCGTCGAAGAGCTCGAGGGCGCGCGCGATCTGGTTGTCGCCCTCGGCCAGCACCTGGTAGCGCGCCTCGATGCCGAAGGCCGAGTTGAGGATCTCGGCGAGGAGGTAGCGCCGCGACTGAACGCGGTCCTCCTCGCCGGCGAGACCCTCCTCGATCTCCTCGCGGGTGGCCAGCTCCCGCTGGATCGTCCAGTCTTCGAAGCGCTCGAGGAGGTCGGCGGGGGGCTGCCAGTCGCGGCTCTCGATCTCGCGATCCTCGGTGTACTCCACCGCGAAGTCGAAGAAGGCGTTGCGGCTGAGCAGGAACTGGACGAACGGGGCGACCGTGTGCGGCTCCACGATCACGTCGGGCTGGATGCCGCCTTCGCCGTACACCTCGCGCCCGAGGTCGGTGTAGTAGGTCTCCCGGTCGCCGGCGTCGGCGACGACGGGCCCCCGCGCGCCCTCGCCCGAGCTGCGGTAGGAGGCGTAGTCGAACCAGGAGGTGTAGTCGCGCTGGATGAGCCGCCCCGACGGGGTGTAGTACTTGGCCGTCGTCACCGCGAGGCCGTTGCCGTAGGAGAGCGAGTAGACCGTCTGGACGAGCCCCTTGCCCCAGGTGGGAGTGCCGACGATCAATCCGATGTCGTGGTCCTGGATGGCGCCCGCGAGGATCTCCGCCGCGGAGGCGGTGCCGTCGCTGACGAGCACGACGACGGGCAGGTCGAGATCCTCGTAGCGGTCGCTCGATTGGAAATCCTGGAAGGAGTCGCGGGTCCGGCCGCGGGTCTCGACGATCTTGCCGCCGGCCGGCACGAACTGGTCGGAGACGACGACCGCCTGATCGAGCAGGCCGCCGCCGTTGTTGCGCAGGTCGAGCAGCAGCCGCTTCATTCCCTGCCCCTTCAAGAGGGCGACGGCGTCGCGCACCTCCTTGCCGGTGCCGCGGTTGAAGTCCGAGACCGCGATGTAGCCGGTCCCGGGGGCGATCATGTAGGCGTAGCGAACGGTGTTCTGTGGGATCTCGGCGCGGGTGATCTCGAGCGCGAGCGGCTCGGGAAGGCTGTGGCGGACGATCTCGATCTTGACCGAGGTGCCGCGGGGCCCCTTGAGGCGGGCCACGGCGTCGTCGACGCTCATCGCCTCGGTGGGCTCGCCCTCGATCGAGGAGATGATGTCTCCCGCCCGGATGCCGAGGCGCGAGGCGGGCGTTCCTTCGATCGGCGTGATCACCGTCAGCCGGCCGTTGCGCATGCCGACGAGGATGCCGAGGCCCGAGAAGGTGCTCTGCTGGCGGTTGCGCATCTCGTCGAAGGCCGCGGCGCTCAGGAAGCTCGTGTGCGGGTCGAGGGTGCGCACGACGCCCTGGATCGAGGCGTTGACGAGCTCCTCGTACGAGCGCTCCGCCGGGTAGTTGTCGTGCGCCGCCGACACCAGCTCGGTGTAGACGCGCAGCACGTCGCGCGCCTCGGCGGTGACGGCCAGTACCCGGTCGCCGAAGAGGCCGCCGAGCAACAGGGTCAAGGCGAAGACGATCGCGGCGGTCAGGCGCCAGGGGCGTCGCACGGGCGGCAGCATATCAGGTCGCGGCCGGGTTTCCGCGCGGCGCCCGCGGCGCTCCGGCGCGCCGCGCGGGCCGCGGCGGCGCCTTGACTTTGCGCGCGGGGGGGCCAATCATGCTTCCCATGTTCGGCTCTCTCGGCATGCCGGAGCTGCTCTTCATCCTCGTGCTGGCGCTGCTCGTGTTCGGTCCGAAGCGGCTGCCGCAGGTGGGGCGCACGCTGGGCCGCGGGCTGCGCGAGTTCCGGCGGGCGACCAACGAGCTCAAACGGACGGTAGAGACCGAGATCTCCACGGCCGAGGCCTCCCCGCCGCGGCCGACCGCGGTGGTGCCGCCCGCCGCGGCGCCGGCCGAGCCTGCCGCGGCGCCGGCCGAGCCCGCCGCGGCGCCGGCCGAGCCTGCCGCGGCGCCGGCCGAGCCCGCCGCGGCGCCGGCCGAGCCCGCCCGCTCGCCGGCCGGGGAGTAGCCTGGTGGCCGAGCCGCGGCCGCGGGGGCTTCCGGGCGCCGATCCGCTCGCGCAATCGCGCATGACGGTGCTCGAGCACCTCGAGGAGCTGCGCAAGCGCATCGTCCGCGCGCTGATCGCGCCGGCCATCGCCTTTGCGGGCTGCTGGACCTTCCGCGACGAGATCGCCGAGCTCCTGGCGCGCCCGATCTACGAGGTGCTGCCGGCGGGCACCCGGCTCGCCTTCCTCGGCTTGAGCGATCCTTTCGTCCTCTATTTCAAGATGACGGCTCTCGTGGCCCTCTTCGTGTCCTCGCCGTTCGTCTTCTACCAGGTCTGGAAGTTCGTCGCTCCCGGCCTCCACGCCCACGAGCGCCGGTACGCCCTGCCGTTCATCGCAGCGAGCACGCTCTTCTTCGTCGCCGGGGGATTCTTCGCCTACAAGGTGGCGTTTCCCTTCGCCGTCGACTTCCTGATCGGCATGGGCCAGGCGTTCGAGCCCGTCATCACCGCCGACCGCTACTACCGCTTTCTGATGTACGTGATCTTCGGCCTGGGGCTCATGTTCGAGCTGCCGATCCTGATCTTCCTGCTCGCCGCCCTCGGCGTCGTCACCCCGCGCTTCCTCATGCGCCACTTCCGCTGGGCCGTCATCCTGATCTTCGTGCTGGCGGCCGTCGTGACGCCGACCCCCGACGTCGTCAACCTCTGCGTCTTCGCCGTGCCGACGATCGGGCTCTATCTGCTGGGAGTGGGCGCCGCGGCGCTCGCCGGCGTGGGCAAGAAGAAGCGCCCGGCGGCGTCAGAGCTCTGACCCGGCTGCCGGCGTCGCGGCGTCGCCGGGCTGCCGCCGCCAGCGGCGGTGCCACCACACCCACTGCTCGGGGACGCGCCGCACCTGCGCCTCGATGACGGCCGTCATCGCGGCGGTGGCGGCGGTGACGTCGTCCGGCAGCTCCAGCGCCGGCAGGAACCGCGCCAGGTGCTGCCCGCCGGGGCGGCGCTCGACGAAGGCCGGCACGACCCGCATGCCGTGGCCGAGCGCCATCCGGGCGGCACCGACGGGCGTGAAGGCCGGGCGGCCGAAGAACGGCACCCAGGTGCCCTCGACCCGGGTGTCCTGGTCGATGAAGATCACGAGCGCCCCCTCGCCCTTGAGCACCCGCCGCAGCCGGCGGCGTCCCTCGACCGTGCCGCGCTCGATCGAGTAGCCCTGGACTGCCGTGCGGACGCGCGACACGAGCTCCGCGAAGACCTCGTCGTCGGGCCGCCGGCCGATGCCGAAGAGCCGGATTCCGTGGCGCGCCGTCGCGATGCCGAGAATCTCCCAGAAGCCGCTGTGGCAGGAGAGCACGAGCAGGCGATGGCCCTTCTCCCGTTCGCGCTCGACGTTCTCCCAGCCCTCGATCTGCAGCCGGCGATCGAAGACCCGGTGTCCCCGGGCCAGCAGCTGGAAGGCCTCGAGCGCGTTCAAGGCGGCGTTCACGAAGCAGCCGCGGCGCAGGGCGCGCAGCTCGGCCGGGCTCGCCTCCGGGAAGGCCAGCTCCAGGTGCACGAGGCTGCGCTCGCGCTCGCGCCGGTTGGTGACGAGGAGCAGCGCGCCGAGGGCGACGCCGAGCCGCGCCAGCACGGCGTAGGGCAGGCGCCCGAGGGTCTGGACGAGGACCGGGAGCAGGACCCGGAAGCCTCGCGAGCGCAGGCCGCGAAGGCGGTCGCGGTCCATCAGCGGTCGAAGGTGAACGGCCGGAAGACCGCCTCCCAGTCGCCGCGCGCCTGCAGGATCGCCTCCACCATCTCGCGCACGGCCCCGGCACCGCCACGGGCCTCGAGCACCCGGTGGACGACGGTTCTCACCTCGGGCGCCGCGTTCGCCGGCGCGAAGGTCAGGCCGCAGCGCGCGAGCGCCACGAGGTCGGGGAGATCGTCGCCGACGAAGGCGACCTGGCGGGCGCTGACGCCGCGCTCCTCGAGGAACTGCTCCAGGGCCGCGAGCTTGTCGCGGACCCCGCTCATGACGGCGTCGAAGCCGAGCTCGCTCGCCCGATGATCCAGCGCGGCGGCCGCGCGGCCGCTCAGCACGCCCGTCTTCAAGCCCGCTCGCCGCGCGAGCTCGAGTCCGAGGCCGTCCCGGACGTCGAAGCGCAGCATGGCGTGGCCGCGGCGGTCGTAATAGAGCCCGCCGTCCGTGAGCACCCCGTCGACGTCGCAGAGGATCCACTCGACGTCGGCCGCCCGCTCGGCGAACTCGCTCGCGGAGATTCCGGACACGATCAGAAGAGCTCCAGCTGCCAGAGGTCGTGGAGGTGGACGAGCCCGACGAGCTTGCCGGCCGGGTCGCGGACGAAGAGCGAGGTGATGCGCCGGTCCTCCATGGCCTTGAGGGCGGCGGAGGCGAGCTCGTCGGGGCCGATGGTATAGGGGTCGGGATGCATGCACTCGCCGGTCGAGCGCTCGAGGAGACGAGGGTCGCCGGCCAGCAGCCGCCGCAGGTCGCCGTCGGTGAGACAGCCCACGAGCCCGCCCTCCGCGTCGACCACGGCGGTGATGCCGAGCCGTTTGCTCGACATCTCGTAGAGCGCGTCGGGCATGGGCGTGTCCACGGTGACCCGCGGCAGGTCGTCGCCGGAGTGCATGAGCTCGGCCACCGTGAGCAGCTTGCGGCTGAGGCTGCCCCCCGGATGCAGGCGCTTGAAGTCGGCGGCGGAGAAGCCCTTCGTCTCGAGCAGCGCCATGGCCAGGGCGTCGCCCATCGCCAGGGCCGCGGTCGTCGAGGCGGTCGGCGCCAGCTCCAGCGGGCAGGCCTCGCGGTCGACGACGGCCGGCAGGTGGATGTCGGCCAGCCTGCCCACGGCGCTCTGCGCGCTGCCGGTGATCGCCACCATCGGCACGCCCAGCCGCTTCAGGATCTCAGCCAGCCGGACGAGCTCCTCCGTGAACCCGGAGTACGAGGCTGCCAGCACGACGTCGTCGCTCGTCAGCATGCCGAGGTCGCCGTGGATCGCTTCCGCCGGATGCAGGAAGAGCGCCGGCGTGCCGGTCGACGCCAGGGTCGCCGCGACCTTGCGCAGGACGAGGCCGCTCTTGCCCATGCCGGTGCACACCACCCTGCCGCGGCAGGCCGCGAGCAGCGCGACGGCCTCGTCGAAGCTCTCGTCGAGCTGCTCGATGAGGCCCTCGACCGCCGCGGCCTCGGTGGCGAGCACCTTGCGGGCGATCTCCCGGGCCCGGCTCACGCGCCGCCCTCGGGGGGCGACCCCAGGGCCGACCGTAGCGCCGACCGCAGCGCGACGAGCTCGGCCAGCAGGCGCGCCGCGCGCGGCGGATCGAGCTGGGTCGTCGCGTCCGAGAGCGCCGCCTCGGGGCGGGGGTGGATCTCGAGGTAGAGCCCGTCGGCGCCGGCCGCGACGGCGGCGCGCGCCAGCGGCTCGGCGAAGTGGCGCAGGCCGCCCGTCTGCTCGCCGCCGCCCGGCAGCTGCAGCGAGTGCGTCACGTCGTAGATCACCCGGATCCCGTGGCGCTGCATCATGGCGAAGGAGCGCATGTCGACGACGAGGTTGTTGTAGCCGAAGCTCGTCCCGCGCTCCGTGACGCTCACCCTCTCGTTGCCCGTGGAGCGCGCCTTGTCGACGGCCAGCCGCATGTCCTCGGGAGCCATGAACTGCCCCTTCTTCAGGTTGACGGCGCGGCCGGTGCGGGCGGCGGCGAGGATGAGATCGGTCTGCCGGCACAGGAAGGCCGGGACCTGCAGGACGTCGCAGACCTCGGCGACGGCGGCGCACTGCTCGGGCAGGTGGACGTCGGTCAAGAGCGGCAGGCCCGTCGCCGCGCGCACCTTCGCGAGCACCCGCAGCCCCTCCTCGAGGCCGGGCCCGCGGTAGCTCTCGACCGAGCTGCGGTTCGCCTTGTCGAACGACGCCTTGAAGACGGCCGCGATGCCCAGCCGGGCGGCGGTCTCGGCGAGGAAGCGGGCCACCTCGAGCGTCGTCTCCTCGGATTCGATCGCGCACGGCCCGGCCACGACCGGCAGCGCGTCGCCCCCCAGGCTGACGCCCGGGGCCAGCTCGAAGCTCGCCGCGCTCACATCACGTCTCCGGCCGCCACCTCTCCGGCCACCAGCATGGCCTCGCGCTCGCGCACCCGCTCGGGGTCCTGCCGGCGCCGCCGCTCCTCGAGCGCCGCCGCGATGTAGGACGAGAAGAGGGGGTGCGGTTCCGTGAGCTTCGACTTGTACTCGGGATGGAACTGGCAGCCGAGGAACCAGGGGTGGCCCGGCAGCTCCACCATCTCGACGAACTTGCCGTCCGGGCTCTTGCCGGAGACGACGAGGCCGTGGCTCTTCAAGTCCGGCACGTAGCGCTGGTTGACCTCGTAGCGGTGGCGATGGCGCTCGCTGACGTCGGCGCTGCCGTAGATGCGGCGCGCCAGCGTCCCCTCGCGCAGCTCGCACGGGTAGGCGCCGAGGCGCATCGTGCCGCCCATGTCCTCGACGCCGAGCAGGTCGCGCAGCATGTAGATCGCCGGGTCCTTGGTGTTGGGATCGAACTCGGACGACGTCGCGGTCTTGATCCCGCAGACGTTGCGGAGGTACTCGATGACCAGGCACTGCATGCCCAGGCAGATGCCGAAGAAGGGCACCTGGTGCTCGCGGGCGTAGCGGATGGCCCGGATCTTGCCCTCGCTGCCGCGCTTGCCGAAGCCGATCGGCACGAGCAGCCCGTCGACGTCGAAGATCTCGCGCGGCCAGCGCTCGGTCTCGAGCTGCTCGGCGCCGATGTAGACGAGCTCGACCTCGGCGTCGTTGGCCACCCCGCCGTGCATGAGCGCCTCGTTGAGGCTCTTGTAGGCGTCGGGGAGCTCGACGTACTTGCCGACGATGCCGATGCGCACCCTCGTCTGCGGGTGCTTGATCTTGCTGACGAGCCTCTCGAGGTGCGACATGTCCCGCGGGTAGTGCGGCAGGTTGAGCAGGTCGAGCAGGATCTCGTCCAGCCCCTCCTGGCACAGGGCGAGCGGCACCTCGTAGATCGTCTCCACGTCGCGGGCGGCGATGACCTGGCGCGGCTCGAGGTTGCAGAAGAGCGCGATCTTCTTCTTCAGGCTCTCGGACAGCGGCCGGTCGCAGCGGCACAGGAGCACGTCGGCCGAGATGCCGATGGCCCGCAGCTCGCGCACGGAGTGCTGCGTCGGCTTCGTCTTGAGCTCGTCGGCCGCGGCGATGAAGGGGACGAGCGTCAGGTGCATGTTGCAGGCGTTGCTGCGGCCGAGCTCGAGGCGGAGCTGGCGAATGGCCTCGACGAACGGCAGGGACTCGATGTCGCCGATCGTGCCGCCGATCTCGATGATGACGACGTCGACGGTGTCCTCGAAGTGGCGCATGGCGCTCTTGATCTCGTCCGTGACGTGGGGGATCACCTGCACCGTCTTGCCGAGATAGTCGCCGCGCCGCTCCTTGTTGATGACCGACTCGTAGATCCTGCCGGTGGTGTAGTTGTGGAAGCGGCTGGTGGTGGTGTGGGTGAAGCGCTCGTAGTGGCCCAGATCGAGGTCGGTCTCGGCGCCGTCGTCGGTGACGAACACCTCGCCGTGCTGGTAGGGCGACATGGTGCCGGGGTCGACGTTGACGTAGGGGTCGAACTTCATCAGCGTCACCGAGAATCCCCGCGCTTCGAGGATGGCTCCCACGGAGGCGGCCGCGACGCCCTTGCCGAGCGACGAGACGACGCCGCCGGTGATGAAGATGTACTTGGTTGCCATGGGTTCGCTCCCTGTGGTTGCGGCTCGCCGGGACGGGGTCGGCGGCCGGCCGGCGGCCGCTCGCCGGCTATCGGGCGAGCAGCCGTTCGACGGCCTCCAGGTCGTCCATTGTATCCACGCCCGGCCAGCCGGACTCGACGAAGAGGACGCGGATGTCGATGCCGTTCTCGAGCGCTCGCAGCTGCTCGAGCGACTCGGCGCGCTCGAGGGGAGTGCGCTCGAGGGCCGCCAGCCGCAGCAGCGTGTCGCGCCGATAGCCGTAGATGCCGATGTGCCGCAGCGCCGCGGGGCGGGAGTCCGCGCCGGCGCGCCGGTGGGGGATCGGCGCCCGGCTGAAGTAGAGGGCGCGGCCGTCGACGCCGGTGACGACCTTGACGACGTCCGGGTTCTCGAGGTCGCCCGGTGCGGCGGGCGCGGCCAGCGTCACCATCGCGTCGCCGGTGCCGGCGGCGAGGTGGCGCGCCAGCCGCGAGATGGCCGCGGGGTCGATCAGCGGCTCGTCGCCCTGGATGTTGACGACCCCCTCCGCCTCCCAGCGGCGGGCCGCCCAGGCGATCCGGTCGGTGCCGCTCGCGCAGTGGGCCGGCGTCAGCTCGACGGTGCCGCCGAAGGCTGCCACCGCCTCCGCGACGCGCTCGTCGTCGGTGAGCACGGTCACCGCCGAGAGCCCCTCGGCGCGCCGGGCGCGCTCCCAGACGTGCTCGATCATCGGCCGGCCGGCGATCTCGCGCAGGACCTTGCCGGGCAGCCGGGTGGACCCGTAGCGGGCCGGAATGGCGCCGATGACGCGGGGCTCGGGGGTGGGCCGGGAGGTTGCCGAGGGGTGCACGATTCAATCTACTGTCCCGTCGCGGGCGAGTCAACCGGGGCCGCGCGGCCACCGGTGCGCCCTGCCAGGGTGTACCATCGCGCCCCATGAAGCGCTGGCGCAGCCTGCTGCTCGTGGCCGCGACGGCCCTCGTGCTGATCGCGGCTCGCCAGGTGCTGCGCCGGGCGGGCTCGCCGGCCGCCGCGGCGGCGCCGGGCGCCGAGTGGATCTGGGCCGAGACGCGCGGCGAGGCGGGAGCGCCGGCGGCGTTCTTCGCCGTCAAGGACTTCGCGCTCGATTTCCCGGTCACGCACGCCGAGCTGCGCATCGTGGCCGACGAGGAGTTTCGTGCCACCCTGAACGGCCGCGACTTCGGGGCGGGCAGCTATCCGGAGTCCGGGGCGCTGGCCGCCTATTCGGTCGGCGACGTCCTCGGGCGCCGCAACCGCCTGCTCGTCGAGCTGCGCAGCGCCCGCGGCGCCGGCGGCCTCCTGGCGTGGCTCGACGTCTCCGGCCGCGGCGGCCGGCGGCAGACGGTCGTGAGCGACGGCACGTGGCGGGTCGTCCGCCGCTTCGACGAGTCGTTGCCGCGCCCCGGGAGCCGCTTCCGCGGCGAGCCGCCCCGGGTCTGGGGGCCGCAGCCCACCGGCCGCTGGGGCCGGCCGACGGCCGTCGTCGACACCCTGAGCCTCCGCGGCCTCCAGAACGGAGCCTGGCGGCCCGCGGTGCCGGCGGTGCGCCTCGGCCGCCACGGCGCCCCGTGGCGGGTGGCGCGGCCGCGCGCCACCCGGCCGCTCGGACCCTGGGTGCGCTTCGACTTCGGCCGCGAGCGTACCGGCTACCTGACCCTGAGGTTCGCCGACCGCGACAGCGGCCGCGGGTTCGTCTACTACGAGCTGCGGCGGCCGCCGGACGGCCTGGCGGGCTACGGCGACGTGGTCTTGCGGATCGCCGGCCGCGACCACTGGACGGCGAGCCGGCCGGCGAAGTTCCGCTTCGTGACGGTGGCCGGCATGCCCGCGGTCACCCGCGTCGAGGTGATTCCCGTGAACCCGGACAAGGTCGCCGGGCTGCTGGCCCGCGAGCCGCTACCGAGCCTCCTGGGGATCGAGCGGCGGGGAACCCTAGTGTCGCCGGTGGAGGACGAAATCCGGGGCCAGCTCGAGGGCGTCCCGGGCCTCGCTCGGCGGAAAGAAGGCTAGCTGCCGCTGCGCCTCGTCGGCGTAGCCGCGAGCGAGCTCCCGGGTCTCTTCGAGGGTTCCCTCGGCCGCGACCAGCTCGAGGATGCGGTCGGGCTCGACGCGGGAGAAGGCGCCGTCCTCGAGGACCGACGCGATCCAGCCGCGGCGGGCGTCGTCGATCCGCGGCAGGGCAAGGAGGAGCGGCAGCGTGAGCTTGCCCTCCTTGAGATCGGAGAGGACCGGCTTGCCGAGCTCGCGCTCGCGCGCCGTGAAGTCCAGCAGGTCGTCGACGAGCTGGAAGCAGGTGCCCAGCGCCCGGCCGTAGGCGGCGAGCGCCTCGACGGCGTCCGGCCGGCGGGGGACCATGAGGGCCGGCAGCGAAGCGGCGGCCGCGAACAGCCCGGCGGTCTTGCGGTCGATGATCGAGAAGTACTCCTCGCGGGAGAGGTCGATCGCCCCCAGCCGGTCGAGGGCCAGGAGCTCCCCTTCGGTCATGTCCAGCGTCGCTTCGCACAGCCGCCGCACGACGTCGAGGTTGCCGTGCGAGAGAGCCATGTTCATGGCCGTC
The DNA here is from genome assembly GCA_029862975.1 of Acidobacteriota bacterium. Taxonomy (GTDB): domain Bacteria; phylum Acidobacteriota; class Thermoanaerobaculia; order Multivoradales; family JAHEKO01; genus CALZKB01. Next base: position 2,537 of record JAOTWP010000104.1, on the reverse strand, counting down.
GTGTAGAGCCAGTCGCCCAGGAGCACGGTCCTGCTGTTGCCCCAGATCCGGTTGACGGTCGGCTTGCTGCGCCGCAGGGTGGCGTGGTCGATGATGTCGTCGTGGACGAGCGTGGCGCTGTGGATCAGCTCGACGACGGCGGCGTAGGTGATCTCTTCGTCGCCGTCGTGCTCGAGCATCGTCGCGGAGAGCAAGACGAGGGCCGGCCGCATGCGCTTGCCGCCGCCCTGGAAGATGTACTTGCCGGCCTCCTCGATGAAGGGGACGTCCGAGGACAGGCTGCGCCCGAAGATCTCCTCCATGCACTCGAGGCGGTCCCCGATGAGCTCCACGAACCGGGCGCCCGAAGGCGGCGGGGGCGTCGCCTTGCTCGCTTCGATCGTCATGGCCGGCTCACGGGCCCTCGGAGGGTACCGGAACGAAGGAGAGCTCGTCGCGCAGCTCGCCGTCGAGGAAGCGGTAGGCGCGGCCGCGGGCGAAGTACCACCACGTCACCTCGGTGCCGTAGGGCAGCTCCAGGGTGTCGACCAGGTCCGGCTCCCCCTCGCGGCTCCGCACTCGCTCCTGCTCGCCGGGGGGGACGGCGGCAACGGGGGCCGGGGCCGGGCCGCTCCCGGCCCGCTCCGGGGCGGCCGCGCGGGCGCCGCCGGACGCAGCGCCCCCGGGCGCCGCGCCGAGCCTGAAGCTGACGATGACGGGCGAGCCCTGGAGGATGCGCTGGGAGAGGTCCACCCGCTCGAGGGCCCGAAAGCCGTCGGTCCGGGCGTCGCCCACGGCGAGCTCGAAGCGGTTGTAGTAGTCGTGCCAGGGCCACTCCAGGGCGTAGCGCCCCTCGGCGTCGGTCACCGCCGTCCGCTGGACGAGGCCCTTCTTCTCACCCCGCTTTCGGGGATTGAGGCTGCTCAGGTCGAAGCCGTGGTGATAGGCCTCGAGCATCACGGTGCGGCCCGGTTGCGCCGCGCCCGCGGCGTCGGTCACGACGCCCTGGATCTCGATCCGCCGGCCCTCGCCGTAGGTGGGGCGCTCCGCCGCGCTCCCCGGAGCGGCCGCGACGAGTCCCAGAAACACGCTCAGGGAGCAGCAGACGAGTCGGCGGCGGACGTTCATGGATGGCGGCTTCCCGAGACCGGCGCCATTATACGGTTCCGGCCCGACCCGGGGTAGCTTGGAAGTTCGGCGGTCGCGGCGCTGCGGATGCGCTCCGGGGTGGTTCTAGTCGTCGAGCCACTCGAGCCCGGCGGGCGGCGTGAAGAGGCCGTCGCCGGCCGCCGGCCGATGACCGGAGAGCTCGAACTCCGTCCGGTTGCCCTCGGCGTCGGCGTAGGCGACGCGCAGCAGGCGGTGCGAGCGCGCGTCGAGCGCCAGCCGCGCCTCGCGGATCTCGCTCTGCCCGGCGGCATCCGCGGCGGCCAGCGGCACGAGGAGGATCTCGAGCCCGGCGCCGGAGGACGGCTCGAGGGTGGCGGAGAAGCGCTGCCGCAGCGCCGCGAGGTCGAGGGCGAGCAGCGCCAGGTGCTGCCGCTCGTCAGGCTCGAGGAAGACGCGGCGCCCGGAGCTCTCGCCCGGGTTCCAGGAGTAGGCGGTGTCGAGGCGGACGAGGAGCGACTTCGGGAACGGCGCCGCGTAGTCCCAGCGCAGCGACCCCGGCAGCGCGAGCGACACGGTGCCGCTCTCGCGCTCGCCGCTCGCAAACCCGGCCGGCACCCAGGTCTGGACGAAGTCGGCGGTCCAGGCGGCGTGCTCGAAGCCGGCCCGCGCCGCGGCCAGGGCCGCCCAGGCGTCGTTCTGCGTCGCCGCCCGCACCGGCGCCGCGCCGGCCGCCGCCACGGCCGCGAGCAGGGCGGCGAGGGCGAGCCGGCGGCCGGGAACGGCCCGGCCCGGACTCTCGACGCGCGCCCCGGAGGCTGGGCGCTTTCCATCCTGCGCTCGCGGCGTCATGAGCAGCGGGTCTAGTGGCGGAAGTGGCGCCGGCCGCTGAGGAGCATGGCGACGCCGTGCTCGTCGGCGGCGGCGACGACCTCGTCGTCGCGCTTGCTGCCCCCCGGCTGGACGACGGCCGTCACCCCCGCCTCGGCCAGCACGTCGAGGCCGTCGCGGAAGGGGAAGAAGGCGTCGGAGGCGGCGACCGTCCCGGCGACGGGCAGCTGGGCCTTGGTCAGCGCCAGCCGGCAGGCGTCGACCCGGCTCATCTGGCCGGCGCCGATGCCGACCGTCTGGTCTTCGTTGGCGACGAGGATGGCGTTGGACCTCACGTGGCGCACGATGTTCCAGGCGAACTCGAGGGCGCGCTGCTCGGCCGCGTCCGGCTGCCGGGCCGTGGGACAGCTCCAGGTCCCCGGGTCGGCCGCGCCGTGGTCGACGGTCTGGGTCAGGAACCCGCCGTCGATCGAGCGGTACTCCAGCGTGCCGGCGCCGATCGCGAGCGGCGGCGTGACGAGGAGACGCAGGCTCGGCTTGCGGGCGAGGCGCTGGAGCGCCGCCTCCTCGAAGGCGGGCGCGACGAGGACCTCGACGAAGAGCTCGGCCAGGGCGTCGGC
>JAOTWP010000253.1 GCA_029862975.1 Acidobacteriota bacterium | reverse complement strand
CCCGGCCTTCCAGGTTCCGGGAGCGTGGGTCAGGGCGTAGAGCGTGTTGTAGCCGCCGCCCGACCAGCCCCACAGCCCGATGCGCTCCGCGTCCACCCAGGGCAGCGTCGAGAGGTACTCGACGCCCGCCAGCTGTGCGGCGACGTTGCCGGGGCCGAACGAGCGGTAGGCGCGATCCTCGCCGGCCTTGCCGAAGAAGGTCGACGCGAGGTTGTCGACGCTCGCCACCACGAAGCCGCGCTCGGCCATCATCTTGTGCCACAGGCCGCGCCCGCGCCGGCTCCAGCCGTCCGTGACCACCTGCGAGGTGGGGCATCCGTAGTGGTACATGATCGCGGGGTAGCGCCGCGCGGGGTCGAAGCCGGCCGGTTTGAGAAGCGCCAACGGCAAGCGCGAGCTTCCCGGCCCGGGAATCGTCGTGAACTCCCAGGAGGGCAGGGCGGCGGGGTCGTAGCCCGCCGGCTCGCGCCGGGGAAGCGTGGCGATCTCGCGGCCGTCGAGATCGCGGATCGTGGCACCGCCGGGAGAGTCCGCGTCGCTCCACGTGTGGACCCAGTTGCCGGTGTCGTCACTGACGTTGGCGCCGTGGGTGCCGGGCTCCGCCGAGAGGGGGGTCAGCGCGCCGGTCGCCAGGTCCTGGCGGAAGAGCCGGCGGTGGAGCGCGCCGAGCTCGGCCGTCGAGAAGGCGTCGAAGATCACCCAACCGCCCGCGGCGTCGAAGCCGCGCACCGCCCCGACGGCCAGGCCCTCGGGGGTCAGGCGGCGCCGCTCGCGGCCCCTCGCGTCGTACAGGTAGAGGGCCCGGAAGCCGCTCTTCTCCGAGCTCCAGAGGAAGCCGCCGTCGGCCGACCAGCGGAAGTCGTCGTGGAGGTTGATCCAGGTCGGCCAGGTCTCCGTCAGGAGCGTCTCGCAGGCGCCCGCGGCGGCGTCGCACGACAGCAGGTCGAGCCGGTTCTGGTCGCGGTCGAGCTGGCTGACGACCAGGTGGGAGCCGTCGGGGCTCCAGTGGACCCGCGGGAAGTAGTGGCTCTCCGGGTCGCCGGTCGCGAGCCAGACCGTGCCGCCGGACGCGAGATCGAGCACGCCGACGCGGACGACGGGGAGGGGCCCGCCGGCCTTCGGGTAGCGCTGCCACTCGACCTCCGGATAGGTCGGCAGGTAGTCGACGATCGGGATCTCGGGCACGGGGGTCTCGTCGAACTCGTAGTACGCGATGAGGCTTCCGTCGGGGCTCCACCAGTAGCCGGTGGAGTCGCGGTTCCAGAGCTCTTCCCAGTAGACCCAGTCGGTCACGCCGTGGAGCAGCTCGCCCTTCTTGCCGCCGGTCGTCAACCGCCGCTCCTCGCCGGTGGCGCGGTCGACGACGTGCAGGTCGTGGTCGCGGACGAACGCGACCTGCCCACCGTCGGGCGAGAACTTCGGGTCCTCCTCGCCGCCGCTCGCGGAGAGCGGCGCGACGGCGGACCCGGCGAGGGTCAGGATCGAGACGGCCCCGTCACCCTCGACGAGGATCTCGGTTCCGGCCGGCGACCACCGGTGGCCGCCGATCTCTTCCTCCGAACCCTCGAGATAGGCCGTGGCCGCGCCGCTTCCGACGTCGAGCACCCACAGCGCCTCTCCGTCGCCGTCGTCCCACACGTAGCTCAACCGCCGGCCGTCCGGCGCCCAGGTCACCTGCTCCGGCCGCTCCCCGTCCGCGCCGTCGCCGAAGATCACGTCGAAATCGAGCTGTCCTGCTCGCGAAGCCGGGACGGCGAGCATGGCGAGAACGGCGAAACCGGCTGGCGACACGAGCGCGAGCGGCCGCCCGGAGCACTGCGAGGTCAGGCAACGGAACATGGCGATTCTCCTCGAGAGCGAGCGGAAGAAGGGAGAGGATCGTAGCAGGCGCCAGCCTGGTCGTGTCGTTGGTTCCGTTTCGGCGGGCCGGTGTGTCTTACTAGGGTATGGAGAGCCTCGAAGCCTTGTCCGACTTCACTCCACGCCGCCCGCCGGCCGCGCGCTCCGGATCGCCGGATGCGTTGTGGCGCTCCGCGGCGCGGGGGGATCGCGAGGCGGCCGAGCGGCTGGTGGAGTGCACCTACCGGACGACCTTCGCCGCGCTGGTGAGATTGGCCGGGGACCCGGAGCTGGCGGCCGATCTGACCCAGGAGACCTATCGCAAGGCGTGGGCCGCCCTGCCGCGATTCCGCGGCGGCAGCGCCTTCACGAGCTGGCTCTATCGCATCGCCTACACGACGTTTCTCAACCACGTCCGGCGGCCGGCGCGCGTCGTGCCGCTCGACGAGCGAAGGGCGGAGCGGCTCTCCGACGCCGATCCATCACCCATGGACACTTTACGCCGCGAAGAAGAGCAGTCTCGGCTGCGCAGGGCCGTGCTGGCGCTGCCGGACGACCTCGCCTTTGCCGTCGCCGCCCGCTACTGGGGCGAGGTGCCGGTGCGCGAGATCGCCGCCGTGCAGTCGGTCAGCGAGGTCACCGTGCGCAAACGCCTCAGGAAGGCGCTGGGCCTGCTCGCCGCGGCTTTGGAGGAAGCACAGTGAGTCACGCCGAACGTCGTTTGCGGGAGGTCGAAGAGCGGCTTCGTGATGTCGAGGCGCCGGGGCCGCCGCCCCGTCTGCTCGAGAGCCTCGTGAGGGAGATCCCGGAGACCCTGGGGGCCGGCGAGGAGGCGGCGCCCGGGGGAGCGAGCCGGTGGCGGCGCTGGCGGCTGCTCGCGGCCTCGCTCGCCGTCGTCGTGGCCGGCGGCGCCCTCGGATACCGCCTGCTCCGGGAAGCGCCGGTCGAGCGTTCGGTCGAGCCCCGTTCGGCCGAGCCCCGTTCGGTCGAGCCCGCGGCTCCCCGGGCCGAGGCACCGGTTCCCGGCTCGGACCAGCCGCGAGGGGTCGACGATGCTCCCGGGACCGCGGCGCCGACGGGGCGGGTGGACGCCGTCGAGGTCCTTCCCGGCGACGAGGGCGGCAAGAGGGTCGTCGCGCCCGGTCCGCCGATCCCCGCCGCGCCGGCCCCGGAGGAGGTCCGGGAGGAGAACGTTGCCGCCGGCGACGCGGGCCAGGGCACCCGGGAGATCGGCGAGCGTGCCGGCGACCCGCTGGACCGCGCCCGCGAGCAGCTGCGAGACCGGCTTTCGGCGCTGGCCGCGGAGGGGGGGCTCGAGCGCGCCGCTCCCTCGCCGCCGGCCGCCGCCCCGCCGGCCGCCGCCGTGGAGGCCTCCCCGGAGGTGCCCCTC
>JAOTWP010000252.1 GCA_029862975.1 Acidobacteriota bacterium | reverse complement strand
CCTCGGAGCCAACCTCGGCGAGGGCGGCTATCTCCAGCTGACGCCCAACGTCGTGCCGACGGAGGCGGGCTACGCCATCGACGGCGCGCCGCTCGACCGCGAGCGCGAGTACCGGGTGACGATGCCGGGGTTCCTGAGCCAGGGGCTCGAAGCCAACCTCGAGTTCCTGGCGGACGAGGCCACCTACGAGCCGCTCGACGACCTGCGGGGGGTCGACGGCTCCCTGCGCAACGACCTGCGCGACGTCTGGATCCTGTACCTCGCCAGCGGCGCCGAGTGCGGCGGCTGACGCCGGCCGGACCCCCGCCTGCCGGCTCCCGGGGCACGCGGATCCCCCGCTCTGCGGCATACTGGCCCCCATGCTGATCACCGAGTCCCGGGCGCTGGCCGCCTTCTGCGAGCGCCTCGCGGGCGCCCCCTACGTCGCCGTCGACACCGAGTTCCTGCGCGAGAAGACCTACTGGCCCAAGCTCTGCCTCGTCCAGCTCGCCCACGGCGACCTGGCGGCGGCGATCGACACGCTGGCCCCGGGAATCGACCTCGCCCCCCTCTTCGATCTCCTGGCGAAGCCCGGCGTCGTCAAGGTGTTCCACTCCGCCTCGCAGGATCTCGAGGTGCTGTTCTACGCGACGCGACGGCTCCCCGCCCCGATCTTCGACACCCAGGTGGCGGCCATGGTCGCCGGATACGGCGAGCAGGTCGGCTACGCCCGGCTGGCGGCCGAGATCGCCGGCGCCACCGTGGACAAGGCGTCGCAGTTCACGGACTGGTCGCGGCGGCCGCTCTCGGACCGCCAGGTCGCCTACGCTCTCGCCGACGTCACCCACCTGTGCGCGATCTACGAGACGCTCGCCGCCCAGCTCGCGGCGAGCGGCCGCGCCTCGTGGGTCGGCGAGGAGATGGCGGCGCTGACGGATCCCGCGACCTACGCCGCGGACCCCCGGGCCGCCTACCTGCGGATCAAGGTCCGGCGCCCGAGCCGCAAGACCCTGGCGATCCTGCGCGAGGTGGCCGCCTGGCGCGAGGAGGCCGCCCAGCAGCGCGACCTGCCGCGCCGCTGGGTGCTGCGCGACGAGCCGCTCGTCGAGATCGCCAGCCACGCGCCCCGCGACGCCGCCGCCCTGGCGCGCGTGCGCGGCCTCGACGAGCGGCTGGCCCGCGGCCGCGACGGCCAGGCGCTCCTGGCCGCGGTGCGCGACGCCCTCGCCACGCCCGAGGCCGAGTGGCCGGCGCCGCCGGAGCGCGATCGCCGCCGGGCGGGCGACGAGTCGCTGATCGCGCTCCTGCAGACCCTGCTCAAGCTGTGCTGCGAGCGCCACGACGTGGCGCCCAAGCTCGTCGCCAGCCGCGACGAGCTCGCCCGCATCGCGGCGGAGCCGACCGCGGACCTGCGGCCGCTCAAGGGCTGGCGGCGCGAGCTCTTCGGCGCCGACGCCCTGGCGCTCGCCCAGGGCCGCCTCGCGCTGACCGGCGCCGGGGACACGGTGCGCACGGTTCGGCTCGACGGCGCGTAGGCCTACTCCCCGCCGCCGGCCGCCGGCGACCCCGCGGCCGGGCCGAGCGAGCGCGCGAGCTCGGCGCCGGTGACCGGGCCGCGGCCCGGGCGCTGCGCGCGATGGACGGCGACGGCCGTGCCGCCGCCGCAGCGCACGAGGACCGCGGCGCCGTCGGTGCCGAGGATCGTTCCCGGAGCCTCCCCGCCGGCCGCGCCGGCCGGGTCGACCGGGTCGAGCCCCAGGAGCTTGACCTCCTCGCCGCCGAGCTCGGCCCTGAGCCCCGGCCAGGGGGTGAAGGCGCGCAGGCGGTCACAGAGCCGCGCGGCCGGGAGCCCCCAGTCGACCTCGCCGTCGGCCTTCGTCAGCTTCGGGGCGTAGCTCGCCGCCGCCGGGTCCTGGGGGCGGGGCTCGACGCCGCCGCGCTCGAGCCCGCGGAGGGTCTCGACGAGCAGCTCGGCGCCCGCCGCGGCGAGCCGCGGCGCGAGCTCGCCGGCCGTCTCGCGCGGCAGGATCGGCACCTCGCGCTGCAGCAGCACCGGCCCGCTGTCGAGCCCGGGCTCCATCCGCATCGTCGTCACCCCGGTCGTCCCGTCGCCCGCCGCGATCGCGGCCTGGATCGGCGCCGCGCCGCGATAGCGGGGCAAGAGCGAGGCGTGCACGTTGACGAAGCCCAGGCGCGGCACGGCGAGCAGCTGCCGGGTCAGGATGGCGCCGTAGGCGACGACGACGCCCAGGTCGGGCGCGAGCGCCGCGATCGACTCGCGGAAGCGGCGGGTGTTGACCTTCGCGGGCTGCGCCACGTCGAGACCCGCGGTTCGGGCCCAGGCCGCCAGGGGCGGATCCTGGACCCGGCGCCCGCGCCCCGCCGGGCGCGCCGGCTGGCTGACGACCAAGCGCGGCCGGTAGCCCGCGGCGCACAGCGCCGCGAGCGACGGTACGGCGAACTGCGGAGTGCCAAAGAAGACGACGCGCTCGATGCGGCCGCTCAGACCCCCTCCCCGGCGCGGTCGATCTCCTCGAAGTAGTCCGCCGCGACGAGCACCTCCCGCGGCTTGCTGCCCTGCGGCGGACCCAGCAGGCCGTCCTGCTCCATCATGTCGATGAGCCGCGCCGCCCGCGAGAAGCCGACCCGCAGCCGGCGCTGCAGGAAGCTGGCCGAGGCCTTGCGCTCGGCGATCACCAGCCGGGCGGCCTCCTCGAACATGTCGTCGTCGTTGTCCCCGCCCTCACCGGCGCTGCGCCCCTCGCCTGGCTCCTCGAGAACGCTCGAGTCGATCTGCGGCGGCCCCTGCTTCTTGAGCCAGCGCACGAGGCCGGCCGTCTCCTGCTCCGTGACGTAGGCGCCGTGGAGGCGGATCGGGCGCGAGGTGCCCGCCGGCATGAAGAGCAGGTCCCCCTTGCCGAGCAGGCGCTCGGCGCCGATGGCGTCGAGGATCGTCCGCGAGTCGTGCCGGCTGGCCGTGGCATAGGCCAGCCGGCACGGGAAGTTGGCCTTGATCGTCCCCGTCAAGACGTCGACCGAGGGCCGCTGGGTGGCGATGATCAGGTGGATGCCGACGGCCCGGGCCATCTGCGCCAGCCGCGCGATCGACGCCTCGACGTCGGCGGCCGCCACCATCATCAGGTCGGCCAGCTCGTCGATGACGATGACGTAGTACGGCAGCGGCGTCAGGTCCGCGGACCCGAACTCGCCCTCGCCCTCGCTCAGCGCCAGGCGCTTGCGCACCTCCGGGTCGC
>JAOTWP010000251.1 GCA_029862975.1 Acidobacteriota bacterium | reverse complement strand
GCTCTCCAGGGTCTGGCCGAAGTTCTCGTCGGTGTTGTAGCGCACGGCTTCGAGCGTGCCGTAGCGCTCGACCTCGGGGCCCGTCGGCGCCCGCCGGTAGAAGTTGACGAGGACCTCGGCGAGCTGATCGAGCGAGTCCGCGGAGAGCTCGCCGCGCTCGACCATGTACGTGCCGTGCAGCCGGTGGTCCAGCCGGCGCATCACGACGAGCCAGTCGAGGACCTCGCCGCCGCCGGCTCCCGTCGCGAGCGCGCGGCCGAGCCGCAGGAGGCCGCCGGCGCGGACGATGGGTGCCACCTCGAGGTAGACCGTGGGCGCGAGCCGGCGGTTGAGCTCCACCTCCCGCCGGCAGTAGAGCTCGCGCAGGGCCAGGGTCGAGAAGTCGAGGAAGCCGAAGTTGACCGGCTTCTTGAGCTTGTAGACGCGCTCGCCGGTGAGGAAGAGCGACGAGACGTGGGTCTGCAGGAACTCGACCCGGGCGGCCGGCGGATCGTAGAAGCGCGGATCCCGGAGGGCTGAGACCAGCTGAGCGTGGTCCATCGCGGACTCCGCTTCGAGGATGGGGTCGCGGCCGGCGCGCCACAACACCCGCCCGGGTGGGCCGGGCGGCGGGACCCCGTGGCATCATCACCTGGAGAGGAAGGAGGATGCGAGATGGAACGACCTGAGTTCACCTACCTGGGCCATTCGACGGTGCGCTGCGATCTGCCGTCGGGCGAGGTCCTCTTGATCGATCCCTGGGTGGCCGGCAACCCGGCGTGCCCGGAAGGCAGCCGGGTGCTCGAGCGCATCGACGCGATGCTCCTGACCCACGGCCACTCCGACCACATCGGCGACGTCGTGGAGCTCGCCAGGCACCACCGGCCCGGGGCCGTGGTCGGCTGCTTCGAGCTCTGCCAGTGGCTGGCCCGGCAGGGGGTGGAGAACACCTCGGGAATGAACCTGGGCGGGTCGCAGGAGGTGCTGGGCTGCCGGGCGACGATGGTGCGGGCCGACCACTCGAGCTGCATCGACGACGGCGACGCCCTCGTCCCGGCCGGCGTGGCCGCCGGCTGGGTCGTCGAGCTGCCCGAGGGCTACACCTTCTACCACTCGGGCGACACGGCGCTCTTCTCGGACATGCGCCTGATCGCCGAGCTCTACGCACCGAAGCTGGCCTTCCTGCCGATCGGCGACCTCTTCACGATGGACCCCCGGCAGGCGGCGCTGGCGTGCCGCTACCTCGACGTCACCGAGGTCATCCCGATCCACTGGGGCACGTTCCCGGCCTTGACCGGCACGCCCGAGCAGCTGCGGATCGAGCTCGCCAAGCTCGACCTCGAGTGCGAGGTGATCACCCTCCAGCCCGGGCAGAGCTACTGAGGCCGCGGGCACGGCACCTTCCTCTGGAGGTCTCTTCGTGACGCCGCCATGGCGTCCGCCGGGTGACGGCGCGAAAAGACGGCGCGAGGAGAAGAGAGCAGCTCGAGGGCCCGGCCGGTGTATTCTGCCGGGCATCATGCGAGATCCACGCGCCAGCCGTTCGTCGGGCCCGGCGTCGCGGCTCGGCCTCGGCGCGCTCGCCGTGATCCTGGCCTGGCTCGCGCCGGCGGCCGTCGCGGCGGCCGTCGCGGGCTGGAGGACGCTCCCCGAGATGGAGCCTCCCGGCGGCGTCGTCGTGGATCCCGCCGGGATCCGGGCCGGGCTCGCGGCCTCCGTGGAGGGGGCCGCCGCCGTCGTGGCGGTCGAGCGCGCGGTGCGGCGTGACTGGCGAAAGCTGCAGGACCTCGACTGGGAGGCGCTCTCGCGCTACCAGAGAGCGGCCACCGCGGGGTGGAGGCTGCCGGCCTCGCCCGGCCCCCTGGTGGGGCGGGTGCTGGGCCGCGACGGCGGCGGCCGGCTGCACGTCGAGGTCCGTGGCCCGCGCCTGCCGGCCGCGTTCGACATCGTCCACCGCTACGTCTACGTCTTCGCCGCCTACGATCCGCTGACGGGCGAAGTCGCGGGCCTCACGGCGACGATTCGCGGCTGGGTCGAGGAGTGAGCTCCGCCCGGGCAGCGTTGCTGGCGGCCCTGGCGCTGGCGGCGGTGCCGGCCGCGGTGCCCCTCGCGGCGACGCCCTTCACCTATCACGACTACGAGTCGATGATCGCCGACCTCGAGGCCCTGGCCGCGGCCCACCCGGGCCTTGCCGAGCTCTTCACGGCGCAGGAGGCGTGGGGGCTGCCGACGATCCCCGACGGCGGCGACGAGCTGTCGATCTACGTGCTGCGGGTCACCAACGAGAGCACCGGCCTCGACAAGCCGGAGGTGGGGCTCGTCGGCGTCCAGCACGGGGACGAGGTCGTGGGCCTCGAGGTGTGCCTCGAGCTGGCGCGGCTGCTGCTCGAGAGCCACGGCGTCGAGCCCTGGCTGACCGAGCTCGTCGACCGTCGCGAGATCTACCTGGTGCCGATGGCCAACCCCCACGGCTTCCGCCACGACCGGCGCTGGAGCCCGGGGGGCGAGGGCGGCTCCGAGGACATGAATCGCGACCATCTCTACGATCGCTGCAGCGGCCCTTTCTGCGAGGACGAGGTGACGCTGAGCACGGTGGGCGGGCAGGCGGCCCACGAGCTGGCTCGCCGCCACCTCTTCCGGGTCCTGCTCGACTACCACGGCGGCGTCGAGCTGATCCTCCATCCCTGGGGGAGCCCCGTCCACGACGGCAACACCGAGTCGCCCGACGACGTCGCGCACAACGACCTCGGCCAGCGCCTCAGCGCCTACGGCGGCGGCTTCCACGGCTTCTATCCCGTCGGCCGCGCCAGCGACCTGCTGGGCCCCGTCCACGGCCCGCTCGACGACAGCTCGTACGCCACGAGCTGGGACCCGGGCAACGCCGACCCGAGCTACCCGACCCAGGGCTGGCGCGCGCTCGGCTACACGATCGAGATCTCGGACCTGAAGCGGCCGCCGCAAAGCGACCTGGGCGGCGACGCCGACATCCTGACCCCGGGCGGCGCCGAGGACGGCTACGTCCCCAAGAACATCCGCATCGGGCTGGCGGCGATCGACCTCGCCGAGCCCTACGTCCTGTGGACCAACCGCGAGACCGTGCCGGCGAGCGTAGACGTCGGCGAGCCGATCGCCGTCGAATGGGAGGTCCGCGGCTGCTTCGACGTCGACGAGACCCGGGTCCGCTTCGGCACGGACGAGGACCCGCGGACCCGCTTCGACGGCCAGACGGCAGCGCAGAGCCAGACGAGCGGCGACCCGTGCTTCGGC
>JAOTWP010000013.1 GCA_029862975.1 Acidobacteriota bacterium | reverse complement strand
GAGCCGGTCCTGGTGGGGACGACCCGGTGTCCCGAGCGGCAGGGGAATTCCCCCTGCTGCGACGATCTCGGATGATGATGTTATGATGTCACCATCATGGTGGTGCGAACGCAGATCACTCTCGACTCCGAGCTTCGCGCGAGCGCTCGGGAAAAAGCCGCTCTCCTCGGCATCTCGTTCGCCGAGTACGTGCGTCGCCTCGTGGCTCGCGACCTGGCGGAGGATACGCCTGCGGCCGACGTCGAAGCGGTCTTTGCCCTCGGCGACTCTGGCGGCTCGGACGTTGCCCGGGACAAAGACGAGATGATCGGTCTGGCGGCGGCAATGGGCCGGCGCGATTGAGCCTCTTCGTAGACACCTCGGCGTGGTATGCGGCCGCCGATGCCGGCGATCGGAGCCACCAGAGAGCGAGGTCCATCCTCGGGGCTCGAGAGACGCTGGTCACCACCGACCACGTACTCGTCGAGACCTGGGTGCTTCTCCGGTACCGGATCCACCATCGAGCCGCCGAAGCTTTCTGGGACGGGCTGCGGCGGGGAGTCGCCCGGATCGAGCCGATCGTCGCCGCCGATCTCGAGCGGGCCTGGGCGATCGGGGAGGCCTTCGGGGATCAGGATTTCTCGATCGTGGACCGAACGAGCTTCGCCGTCATGGATCGCCTGGGAATTCGAAGAGTGGCGACGTTCGATGACGACTTCAGCGTCTACCGGACGGGTCCCGGTCGCCGAGAGGCCTTCGAGGTTCTTCGCTGACTCGGCATGAGCAGCCGGAGGTCGAGCTTGCAGCAGCCGGGCGGAGAAGCGGATATCCTGTCGCCGCCTCTCCGGTAGCGCGCCATGCGCCAGATCAAGAAGAAGCTGCGCCTCGCTCTGCGCCGCGGCGCCGCGCGGCGGCTCGGGATCGATCGCGACGAGCGGATCGCGCGCTCCTATCTGGCCTCCGCCGGCACCAGGAAGCTGCAGATCGGCTGCGGCCCGCGGATCCTGCCCGGGTGGCTCAATGCCGACTACCATCCGAAGACGCGGGACGTCCTCCATCTCGACGCGACGCGCCGGCTGCCGTTCGCCGACGGGGTCTTCGACTACGTCTTCAGCGAGCACATGATCGAGCACGTCGCCTTCGCCCAGGGCAGGAAGATGATCGAGGAGTGCTTCCGGGTGCTCGCGCCGGGCGGTACCGTGCGGATCTCGACGCCGGACCTGGCGTTCCTGATCGATCTCTACCGGCCGGACGAGGTCCCGGCGCGCCGCCGGTCGCCGCTCCAGGAGGAGTTCCTCCGCCACTTCCTCGCCACCGAGATCGAGCACCGCGGCCGCAACGCTCCCGAGGACTACGACACGTTCTTGATCAACAAGTTCGTTCGCGCCTGGGGCCACGAGTTCCTCTACGACGAGAAGACCTTGCGCTACGTCCTGGAGGCGTCCGGTTTCGGCGAGGTGACGCGGTGCGCCGTCTCGGAGAGCGCGCACGGGGATCTGCGCGAGCTCGAGAACGTGAGCCGCAAGCCGGAAGGGCACCTCGGCCTCGAGTCGCTGGTCCTGGAGGCGACGAAGCCCGGGAGTCCCGGGGCGGCGCCGGCCGGCGCTCCCGGCTGAGCGCGCGGCCTGTACGATCTCCCCTATGTGCGGCATCGTCGGCATCGTCGGGCGCCCGCCGGAGGACCCCGGCGTCATCGCGCGAATGACGGCGCTGCTGCGCCATCGCGGGCCGGACGACTCCGGCGTCTGGCGCTCGCCGGGCGCCCACCTCGGGCACACCCGCCTCGCGATCCTCGATCTGTCGAGCGCCGGCCACCAGCCGATGCATCTCGAGGAGCTGGCGCTCACCTACAACGGCGAGATCTACAACTTCCACGAGCTGCGGGCCGGCCTCGCGGGGCCCTTCCGCTCGCGGACCGACAGCGAGGTGATCCTGCACGCCTACCGCGAGCGGGGCGCGAAGTGCGTGCACGGCTTCCACGGCATGTTCGCCTTCGCGATCTGGGACGAGCGCCGCCGCCGGCTCTTTGCGGCCCGCGACCGCCTGGGAATCAAGCCGCTCTACTACCGGCCGCTCGCGGGCGCCCTCGCCTTCGCCTCGGAGGTCGCGCCCCTGCTCGAGCTGGGCCGCCCCGAGATCGACGACGAGGCGCTCTCCGACTACCTGACCTACAGCTACGTCCCGACCCCGAGGACGCCCTGGAAGGGGATCTTCAAGCTCGGTCCCGCCCAGACGCTCGTCTGGCAGGAGGACGCGCTGCGCCTCGACCGCTACTGGCGCCCCGAGCCACGATGCTCGGTTGCCGACCTCGCCGCCGCCACCGCGCAGCTCGACGAGCTGCTGGCAGGCATCGTCCCCGAGCACTCGCTGGCCGACGTGCCGGTCGGCGTCTTCCTCTCCGGCGGCATCGACTCGGCGACGGTCACCGCGTATCTCGACCGTCCGCGGACCTTCACCCTGGGCCAGCCCGAGGCCGCCCGCAGCGAGGCGGCGGCGGCCCGCCGCGTGGCCGTGCACCTCGGCACCCGGCATACGGAGGAGACCGCCGAGGTCGCCGACCTCGCGGGCGCGGTGGACGAGCTGGTCGAGGTGTTCGGCGAGCCCTTCGGGGACTCGGCGGCGCTGGCGGTCTGGCTCGTGTCGCGCTTCACGAGCGAGCACGTGAAGGTCGCCTTGAGCGGCGAGGGGGGCGACGAGATCTTCTGCGGCTACCGCTGGTACGGGCGGGCGATGAGCGCCCCGGCGCCGGCCTGGCGGCGGCTATCGGCGGCGCTTCTGCCCACCTTCACCCTCGCCGGGCGCTCGGCGCAGCGCCGCGGCTGCGCGGACCTCGAGCGCTACGCCTCGTTCCTCGGGCTCTTCACCCCGGCCCAGAAGCGAGCGCTGGCCGGACCGCGGCTCGCGGCCGGCGCCGACGATCTCTGGCATTTCCGCCGGCACTGGCGGCCCGAGCTGCCCTTCCACCAACGGCTCCAGTGGGCCGACCTCTACACCTATCTGCCGGACGGCATGCTGACCAAGGTCGACCGCGCCTCGATGGCGTTCTCGCTCGAGGTCCGGCCGCCGCTTCTCGACCACCGGCTCGTCGAGTGGGCGCTCACCCTCGACGCCGCCCTGCAGCGCGACGCGGCCACCGACCGCGGCAAGCTGGTGCTGCGCCGCCTGATGGCGGGCCGCCTGCCGCCCGGGCACCTCGAGCGCCCGAAGCGGGGCTTCAACCTGGCCATCCGGCGCTGGGCGCGCGCCAACCCCGGTTTGCTCGCCGGCGCCCTCGGCCGCCTGGCCGCCAACGGCATCATCCGCCGCCCGCGCCCCTTCTCGCCCACCAACGAGCAGACCTGGGCGCTGCTCGTCCTCGACCGCTGGCTCAGGCGCCACGACGGCGCCTACGCCTCCTGAGTCCCCGGCGGCAGACCGGCTCGGGCCGCGGCCCATCTCGGCCTGCGGCGGTAATGCCCCTGTAATGACCCGCGCAGGATGCTAGCGGCCTGGAGGGGCAAACTGCTCGATCCGCTGCCCAAGGCGATGAGAAGCCTCGGCCGCACGGTGCTCGGCACGGTGCACGGTGCGGTGGACGGCACAGTGCGCGCCGCGAGTCGCGCGCCGGTCCTGCCGCCCCTCGCCCGCGCCGAGGCATCGCGAGCTCGCGCCCGGCGCTCCCCACCTGAACGATCCAGCGTCCGGAGGTGCTCCATGAACGGGAAGCTCTCGGTTCTCGCCCTGTCTTGCATGGCCGTTCTGTCTTCTGGCCCGGCCCTGGCCTTCGTCGAGCCCGGCGACTCGCCGCTGGCCGACAAGGAGCTGCGCCATCCCGGCCTCGATCCGGAGGCCGTTCAGGCGACCCTCGGCGAGCTCGAGCCCGACCTGGCGCGCGACTTGCGCCGCGATCTCTCCGTCCTCGGGATCGACGGTGAGCTCGCCCTGCTCGACACCCGCGGCGCCGCCTGGGCGACGCTGTGGCTCGCCCGTCCGCTGATCCCCGGCACCGGGGTCGGCAACCGGCTGACCTGGCTCGACCTCGGGCTGAAAGAGGCCCCTCGAGCCGAGGCCCTGGGCGAGGCCGCGTGGCGCGAGCTCGTCGCGTTCCTGGAGCGGCATCGCAAGGAGCTGCGGGTCGATCCCGGCGAGCTCGAGCCGAGCGTCAGCGTAGCGGCGATGGGGGCGCTGATCCAGATTCACGGCGCCCGCCGGGTGGACGGCCTGCCCGTGCGTGGAGCCGGCATCGCCGCCACCCTCAACCACGGCAACCTCGTTCTCTTCGGCACCGAGCGCTGGGGCGCGATCGACGTCTCGACGGCGCCGAGGGTCACGGCCGCGGCGGCGCTCGACGGCGTCGCCGCGCACGTCCTGCCCTGGAAGGTAGACGGCCAGCGCCGGGAGCCGCGCCTCGAGATCCTCCCCCTGGGCGTGATCGGCGCCGTAGGCCGAGGCTACACCCACCGCCTGGCCTGGATCGTGAGCCCCGAGTTCGACGGCCTCGTCAACCGCTACGAGGCGGCCGTCGACGCCCACAGCGGCGAGCTGCTCGCCTTCTGGGACACCAACCGTTACGAGACCGCCCGCAACATCAGGGGCGGCGTTTTCCCGGTGAGCAACGACGGCCTGCCACCCGACGGGGTCGAGGCCGCGGGCTTCCCGATGCCGTACGCCGACGTGACCCACAGCGGGGGAACGGCGACGGCCGACTCCGGCGGCAACGTGGTGGGGGTGACGGGCGACATGACGACGGCGCTGGCAGGCCCGTTCATCCGGATGAACGACAACTGCGGTCCGATCGTCGAGACGAGCCCGGCCGACGACCTCGATCTCGGCGTGAGCGGCGGCACCGACTGCGTGGTGCCGCCGGGGCACTCCGCCGGCGACACCCACTCCTCGCGCACGGGTTTCTTCGAGCTGAACCGGATCGTGGAGATGGCTCTGGGTCACTGGCCCGACCCCGGGCCGGCCAACAGCTGGCTCAACAGCCAGCTGACGGCGAACATGAACATCAACAACACCTGCAACGCGTTCTGGAACGGCAGCACGGTGAACTTCTATCGCAACAGCGGCAGCCAGTGCGGCAACACGGGAGAGATCGCCGGGGTCTTCGACCACGAGTGGGGGCACGGCATCGACGACAACGGCACCAACGGCGGCATCTCCTCTCCGGGAGAGGGGATCCCCGACGTCTACGCCGCCCTGCGGCTCGATAACTCGTGCGTCGGGCGCGGCTTCTGGGCCGACGGCTCGCTGTGCGGCGGCTACGGCGACCCGTGCACGCCGGCCTCCGGCTGCACCGGGATCCGCGACATCGACTGGGAGCACCGCACCTCGGGCGTGCCGCACGACATCGACTGGGTCAACGGCAACCCGAACTGCGGCAGCTCCCACTGCCGCGGCTACGTCTACTCGGAGGCGATCTGGGACCTCTTCAAGCGCGACCTGCCGACCTTCTACGGCCACGACAGCAACACCGCGTACGAGATCACCAACCGCGACACCTTCCTGGGCGCCGACAACGTCTCCACCTGGTACGTGCTGACCCCGCCGGGGGGCTGCGGCGCCACCAGCGGCTACCAGCAGTTCCTCGGGGTCGACGACGACAACGGCAACCTGGCCGACGGGACGCCGCACATGCAGGCCCTCTTCTCGGCCTTCGACCGCCATCAGATCGCCTGCCCGACGCCGACGGTGCAGGACAGCGGCTGCGCCGGCGGCCCCACCGATCCGCCGGTGGTGACGATCGGGCCGGCCGACCGCGGCGCCTTTCTCTCCTGGGCCCCGGTGGCCGGCGCGACGCGCTACAAGATCTTCCGCGGCGACGGCGTGTTCCAGTGCGATTTCGGCAAGGCGATCGTGGGCGAGACGACCGCGACGAGCTTCTCGGACACGGGGCTCAAGAACGACCACGAGTACTCCTACGTGGTCGCCGGCTTCGGCGCGAGCGACTCCTGCATGGGAGCCGCCAGCGCCTGCGCGACCGTCGTCCCGGTCGCTTTCCTCGCGGTCGACGACGCCGAGGCGAGCATCTGCGTCGGCAGCGACGCGACCTACACGATCACGGCCAACGAGCCGTTCGTGCCGCCGGTCACGATGAGCCTCAGCGGCGAGCCCGCGGGGACGACGGCGACCTTCGACCCCAACCCGCTCCCCGGTCCCCTGCCGCAGCAGACCGTGCTCACGATCGGCAACACCGGCGGCGCGGCGGCGGGCAACTATCTCATGACGGCCACCGGCGACGACGGCGGCACCACGTTCGACCTGATCCTCTCGCTCGACGTCTTCGACCAGATCCCCGCCGCGCCGGCCCTCCTCTCGCCGCCGGACGGCGCCGTCGACGTCTCGCTCGTGCCGACGCTCGCTTGGAGCGCCAGCACGCAGGCCGAGACCTACGTCGTCGAGGTGGCCACCGATCCCGGGTTCACCGACATCGTCTTCACCGCCGCGACGGACGAGACGACGGCGACGCCGACGGCCGCCCTCGACCCGGTGACCGAGTATTTCTGGCACGTGCGGGCGGGCAACCTCTGCGGCGACGGCGTCTTCTCCGCCACCTTCTCGTTCACCACCATGGCCATCCCGCCCATCCTGCTGGTCGATGACGACGACAACAACCCGGACGTGCTGGGCACCTACTCCGCGGCCCTCGACGCGATCGCCGGAGTCGGCGGCTACGACCTCTGGGACACGGGCAACTCCGACAACGAGCCGACGGCCCTCGATCTTGCGCCCTACGACTTCGTCGTGTGGTTCACCGGCGACGAGTTCGGCGGCGCCGCCGGACCGGGAGCGGCCGGCGAAGCCGCCCTCGCGGACTGGCTCGACAACCAGGGGGGCTGCCTGCTCATCAGCAGCCAGGACTACCACTTCGACCGCGGGCTCACGGCCTTCATGCAGTCCTATCTCGGAGCGGCCTCGGTCGTCGACGACAGCGGCGACTACACCGCGGTGACCGGACAGCCCGGCAGCATCTTCGAAGGCCAGGGGCCGTACCCGCTGACGTACCCGTTCACGGACTGGTCCGACATCATCACGCCGGACGGCACCGCGCTGCTCGCGTTCCAGGGCAACAACCTCAACGGGGCGGCGGTGCAGAAGGACGGCGGCGCCTACAAGACGGTCTTCTTCGTCTACCCGTGGGAGGCGATCGCCGCCGAGGCGGACCGCATGACCGTGCTCGAGACCGTCCTCGGCTACTGCGCGGGCGCCGGCTCGCTGATCTTCGAGGACGGCTTCGAGTCGGGGGACACCTCGGCCTGGTCGGCAACGGTGCCGTAGGGACGCCGTCGCCGACCGCGGGCCCGGCTGTTCTAGAGCAGCCGGGCCTGCGCCGACTCGTGCGCCAGCAGCCAGCGCTTGGTCTCGAGGCCGCCGCCGAAGCCCGTCAGCGAGCCGTCGCTGCCGATGACCCGGTGGCAGGGAGTGACGAGGCAGACGGGGTTGGTGGCGTTGGCGCGCCCGACCGCCCGCGAGGCGCCCCGGCGCTGCAAGATCGCGGCGAGCTCGCCGTAGCTCGCGGTCGCGCCGTAGGGAATGTCGCGCACCTCTTTCCAGACCCGCTGCTGGAACTCGGTGCCCGCCGGGGCGATCGGCAGGTCGAAGGTCCGGCGCCGCCCCGCGAAGTACTCGTCGAGCTGCCGCCGCACGCCGGCGAGCGGCGCGTCGCGCCAGGTCACCTCGCCGAGGCTCTCGACGAGCTCCTCCGGCCGGCGGCCGGCGACGAACACGAGCAACACCAGGTTGCCGGCCTCGTCGACGGCGGCGATCATGTCGTCGACGGGAGTCGGGATACGGGATGCGTAGACCTTCATGCGGCGTCTCCTTCTCGGGAGTCGAGCGAGGCCCAGAGGTGGGCCGTGGCCAGGCTCCGGTGGGGAGCCAGGGGCTCCATCATCCGTCTCGTCGCGGCGGCGTCGGGCCGCGCCTCCAGGGCGTGGAAACGGCTGAGCGCGCTCACCAGCCCGGCGTCGCCCGCCGGCACGCAATCGGCGAATCCGCAGGCTCGCATCAGCACGTACTGCACCGTCCACTCCCCGACCCCGCGAAGCTCCTCGAGCGCCGCGGCCGCTCGGGGAGCGGACTTGCGGACCAGCTCCTCGAGCTCGAGGTGGCCGGCGGCCGCCAGCCGGGCGGCGTCGATCACGTACTCGGCCTTGCGGCGGGAGAACTGCCTGGCCCTCAGGTCCGCGTAGTCGAGCGCCGCCACCTCCCGGGCCGTCGGGTGCGCGCGGAGCCCCTCCGCCGTGGCCGGCCCGCAGAGCTCGATCAGCCGGCGGCGCAGGCGGTACGCGAACGCGAGATGGACCTGCTGGCCGACGATCGCCCACACGAGGCCCTCGAAGACGGTCGGCGTCTGGGGAATACGCAGCCCGCGCCGGCGCGCGACGAGCGCCGCCCAGCCCTCGCGCCGCGCCGCTCGCCGCTCGAAGGCCCGTGGCTCGAGCCCGAGGCCGAGCCAGCGCCACACCTGGTCGTGGAGCGCCGCCATCGCCGCCGGCGAAGGAGCCCGGCCGCCGAGCAGGCGCACCCTCAGCTGGCTGCCGCGGCGCTCGAGCTCGACCGCCGTCCGGCTCGAGCCGTGCCGGAAGACGCGCCAGGCGCGGCGGCTGCCCGCGACCCGCTCCGCGACGCTGTCCGGGTCGCGGCCGAGGTGGCGCCAGGTCGCCGCGGCGTTGAAGTCGGCGGGCAGCTGGAGCACGAAGGCACCGCCGCGGGTCATCTCCCGGTAGGCCCCCGGCGCCAGACCGCCGGCGCGCAGGAAGTTCTCGTGGAACGCGGAGTCGCTCTCGTAGCCGGCCTCGAAGCCGACGTCGAGGATCCGAAGATTCGAGGTCAGGAGCAGCTCCCGGGCCCGCGCCACCCGCGCCGCCTGCAGCAGGGCGGCCGGGCTCGAGTGGTAGTACCGCCGCGCCAGCCGATGGAGCTTCGAGCGCCCGAAGCCCGCCGCCCGCGCCGCCGCCTCGACGTCCAGGAAGGACTCCGGCTCCCGCCGCATCGCAGCCACCAGGCTCTCCATCGCCTCGAGGTCGGGGTCCCGCCGCGCGTAGAAGAGGTCCGGCCGGCAACGCTGGCAGGCCCGCAGCCCGGCGCCGCCGGCGGCCTCGGGCGAGAAGAAGAAGCGCACGTTCTCCGGCCGCGGCTTGCGGGCCGCGCACGACGGCAGGCAGAAGATGCCCGTCGACAGCACCCCGGTCAGGAACCGCCCGTCGTAACGACGGTCCCGGGCCTCGGCGAGGGCCAACATCCGCTGCCGGGTCAATCCCATGAGCCGCATGCTAGGGCATGTCCCGCGGCTTGTCCTCCGGATTCGTGCCGTCGAATTCCGGTCGAGTCCTACTCGAGCTCGGATCCGGCTTTTCGGCCGGCCGCGGCGGCGAGCGCGGCGTCGAGCTGCGGCGCGGCCCGTGGCCAGAAGAAGGAGGCCATGCGCGGGCGCAGGCACGCCGCCTTCTCGGCGAGGCTCGGGCTCGTGCCCTCGAGCGCGGCGGCGAGTTGCGCCAGCCGTTTCGCCAGGCCGTCCGCGCTGCCGTCGTAGAAGTGCTCCTGGCGCTCGGGATGCTCGTCCAGCTCGAGCACCTCGGGATAGGCCAGCCGCTCGGGGACGAGGGGGTAGGCGCCGGCGGCGATCGCCTCGACGGCGGCGAGGCCGAAGAACTCGTGGATGGCGGTCGAGACGAAGACGTCGGCCGCCTGGAGCGCCGCGACGTAGTCCTCTCGCCTCTCGAGAGGACCCCAGCGCTCGATCCGGTCTCCCAACCGCTCGCGCGCGGCGGCGAAGACCGGCGGGGCGTCCGCGAAGCGCTCGCCGAGCACCGAGAGCCGGTAGTCGACGCCGCCCTCCGCGAGGCGCCGCGCCGCCTCGAACAGGACCTCGGGCGCCTTGTCGAACTCCCAGCGCGCGGCCCAGACGACGCGCAGCGGACCGGGGGCCCTGCGACCACGGCGCCGAGCGATCGGCCCGGTGGCCGGATGCATCACCCGCGAGCGCTCGCGGATCCGCGCGACCACGCCCCAGGGACGGTGGTCGGGCATGGCTTTCAGGAAGCGCGGGATCGCGGCCAGGAGCTCACCGCGGTGGAAGGCCGAGTTGAACCAGACCTCCCGCGCCGCCAGCGCGCTCGTGACGTTGGTCAGCCCGAACTGGTAGTCCCGCTCCTTCGGGAACCGCACGGGGTAGGTGAGCTGGTTCTCGTGGAAGTAGACGACCGCCGGCAGGGCGCCCACCGGCCGCGGCGCGAGCGCCAGGAGCTCCGCCAGGTTGACCATGTCCGAGCAGAAGACGACGTCCCAGGAGTCTCCGGCGCCGACCCGCTCCTCCACCGCCTCCGCGAAGGTCAGGGCGCTGTGGCGCATGCGCCACTTCCACTTGCGGGCCGGGAGGGTGTGGAGATCCCACTCGTGGGCCGAATGGCGGATCCAGCCGTCGATGAAGCCGCGGTGGCTGCCGCCGTAGTACGGCTCGAGGGCGAGCACTCTCAGACCGGCCGCCGGCCGCTCGACTCCGCCGCCGGCCGCGGAACCGCCCGGGCGCCGAGTCCTCAATCGCCGAAGGAGCTCGCGACCAGCGGCGGCGCGGCGGTCACCGGGAGGTGGCACGACACGCAGACCCAGCGCGCGCCCGCGACCTCGTCGCCGACGGTCTCCGGGGCGGCCCGCAGGTCCCGGTAGTGACTCTCCGGGATCGGCGTCGGCTCGTCTTCCTGGGGCGCCGTCCAGTCGAGGGCGTGGCAGTCGACGCACCAGTTCTCCCGGCGGGTGATCGGCAGGAAGTCGGCGACGGCGTGCGGCACCCGCGGCGGCGCGTCCGGGAAGGCGCGGGCAACCGGCGGCAGGTCGCCGGGGTCCGCTTCGTTGACCGCCGGCACGGGCGGCGACGGCACCTCGAAGACGCTGCCCTTGGAAAGGCCGAGGTCGGCGTCGGCGATCGGCGTCGGCTGCTCTTGCTCGCCTCGCGCCAGGCCGCCGGCGCCGGCGGCGAGCGCGAGGATCACGGTGGCCGTCAATATCCAGCGCTTACGCATTCTCGGGGCCCTCCGCCTTGTAGACCTGGACGGCGCACTTCTTGAAGTCCGTCTCCTTGGAGATCGGGCAGGTCGCGTCGAGCGTCACCTTGTTGATGAAGACCCCTTCGTCGAACCAAGGGACGAAGACGCTGCCGCGCGGCATCGCGTTGCGGCCCGCGGTCTCGACGCGGGCGCGGATCTTGCCGCGCCGCGACTCGATCCAGGCGAGGTCGTCCTGGGCCAGGCTCCGCGCCTTGGCGTCGGCCGGGTGCATGAAGAGCTGGGCCGTGGGCACGGCCGCGTGAAGCTCCGGGACCCGGCGGGTCATCGTCCCCGAATGCCAGTGCTCGAGCACCCGCCCCGTCGCGAGCCACAGGGGGTAGTCGGCGTCGGGGCTCTCCGCCGGCGCGGCGTAGGGGCGGAAGAAGATCTTCGCCCTGCCGGGCAGCGACTGGGGCGCGGGATCGGTGACGCCGTCGAGGTCGCCGGCAGGCAGCGCTTTGAGGGCGCCGCCGTAGAAGTCGAAGCCCGAGCCCGGTGCGCAGTAGGGATCGTGCTCCTCGTTGAAGCGCCACGGCGTCTCCCGGCCGTCGACCACCGGCCAGCGCAGCCCCCTGACGTCGTCGCGGTAGTAGGTGTCGAAGGCGGCGAGGTCGTGGGCGTGACCGCGGCCGAATTCGGCGTACTCCTCGAAGAGCGCCTTCTCGGGGAACCACTCGAGCCCCGCCGCGCTCACCGTGCAGTTGCCGCGCCCGTCGGCGATCGGATCCGGCCAGGCGAAGCGCCGGTTGGCCGGGGTCGCGAAGAGCACATCGTAGAGCGTGGCGTCGCGCGCGTAGCCCAGCTTCTCGGCCTCCGCGAGCACGTCCGGCAGCGCGCCGTCGTCGAACTCCGGGTCGCTCAAGCCGGGGACGGGCTGGGCGCCCCACACCTCGGCGAGGGTGAACCGCTTGGCGAGCTCCATCATCTGCCACACGTCGCTGCGCGCCTCGCCGGGCGGCGGCACCTGCTGGCGCCACATCTGGGTGCGGCGCTCGGAGTTGCCGTAGGCCCCCCACTTCTCGAAGATCATCGCCGAGGGCAGGATGAGGTCGGCGACCTTGCACGACAGGGTCGGGTAGACGTCCGAGACGACGATGAAGCAGTCGCGCTCGCGGGCCGCCGGGAGCCAGTGGTTGGCGTTGGCCGTCGACTGGAAGGGATTCGTCACCTGCACCCAGAGCCACTTGAGCGAGCCGTCCTCGAGGTCGCGCATCATCTTCGTGATGTGGCTGCCGACCTTCGGGTTCAGGGTGCGGCCGGGCAGCTTCCAGACCTCCTCCGCGCGCCGCCGGTGGCCGGGGTTGTCGACCACCATGTCGGCCGGCAGCCTGTGCGAGAAGGTCCCCACCTCGCGCGCCGTGCCGCAGGCCGACGGCTGGCCGGTCAGCGAGAAGGCGCCGTTGCCCGGCTTGGCCTGCTTGCCGGTCAGCAGATGCACCATGTAGGCCTGCTCGTTGACCCAGGTGCCGCGGGTGTGCTGGTTGAAGCCCATCGTCCAGAACGACACGACCTTGCGCCGCGGGTCGGCGTAGTAGCCGGCCAGCCGCTCGAGCTTCTGGCGGTAGGCGTCGGGCTTCTCTTCGGGGTCGCCCTGGGAGAGGGCGGCCACGAAGTCGAGGGTGTAGGGCGCAAGCGCCCGCCGGAGCTCGTCGAACGAGATCCGCCAGTGCTTGCCGGCGGCCGCGGCGCTCGTCTGGGCGATCCGGTGGACCTCGTCGGGATTCCGGCGCTGGGCGATGGCCTCTTCCCGTGTCAGCACGACGTCACGCTCCCGGGCCTGGGTGTCCTTCTCGGCGGCGTAGGCGAACTCGTCCGTGCCGCGCATGCCGTAGCCGATGTCGTAGGGCCCGGTGGCGAACACGCAGTGGCGGTCGACGAACTCGTGGTCGACGGCGCCGCGCTCGACGATCTCGCGCGCGATGTAGTTCCAGATCGCCAGATCGGTGCCCGGCGCGAAGACGATCTCGTCGTCGGCCAGGTCGGAGGAGCGGTTGGCGTAGGTCGTCAGGTTGACGATCCGGTAGTCGTCCCGCGCCAGGCGCCGGTCGACGATCCGCGCCCACAGCATGGGGTGCATCTCGGCCATGTTGGCGCCCCACAGGACGGCCGTGTCGGTCAGCTCGATGTCGTCGTAGCAACCGGCCGGCTCGTCGATGCCGAAGACCTGCATGAAGGCGGCCACCGCCGAGGCCATGCAGTGGCGGGCGTTGGGGTCGAGGTTGTTGGTGCGCCAGCCGGCCTTGGCGAGCTTGACGGCCGCGTAGCCTTCCTGCACCGTGTACTGGCCCGAGCCCATGATCCCGACCCCGGTCGGCCCGAGCTCGGCGTGGACGCGCTTGAACTGGCGCTCCATCTCGTCGAAGGCGCGCTCCCAGGAGACCGGCACGAAATCGCCCTGCTTGTCGAACTTGCCGTCCTTCATCCGCAGCAGGGGGCGGGTCAGCCGGTCCTCGCCGTAGAGGATCTGGGCGTTGGCGTAGCCCTTGGCGCACAGCAAGCCGCGGTTGACGGGGTTGTCGCGGTCGCCCTGGACGGCGACCACCCTGCCCGCGTGGGTGGCGATGCGGATGCCGCAGCCCACCCCGCAGAAGCGGCACACGCCCTTGTCCCAGCGCCACTCGGCGTCGGGAGAGGCCGCCCACGCCGCCACGGGGATCCCGACCGCCGAGGCCGCCGCTGCGGCCACGCTCGCCTTGATGAAGTCGCGTCGCGACCAGCTGCCGTTCAGCTCCATCCCGCTCCCCCTTCCCGCACGAGCTCGCGCCCGCCGTCGTCCGGCTCGATCCGGTGCTCGACGAGCGCGGCGACCTTGACGAGCGGCAATCCCTGGATCCGCCGCAGCCCTTCCGCCTGGGCGGCGGCGCTCGCCGTCTCCTGAACTGCCACGAGCCGGCCGCTTTCCGGCTCGATGTAGTGCACCTCGACGCCGGGCAACTGCTCGAGGGCGCAGCGGCAGTCGTCGACCCGCCGCGGGTCGGCCTTGACGACGATTCCGGAATAGTGCATCGCGCTCCGATGGGCGGCCGCCCGGGCCTCGATCGTGATCCCGGCGACGGGCTCGAGTCACGGGATTCTATCCGCAGATTGCTTTCACGCGGCCGGGTCACGCGGCCGGGTCACGCGGCTGGCTCGGAAATCCCCTACCCGCCCTTGTAGGGCAGAGCCTCGAGCGCGACGTGTCCCGCGACGGCCTCGAGCTCCGGGTCCTTGTGCAGGAGCGTGGCACCTCGCGCCTTGGCGAAGCCCGCGATCACGGCGTCGGCCAAGGAGATCCGGTGCACCGCCTTGAAGCTCGCGGCCGCGCGCAGCACCGCGACGTCGGCCTGCCAGAGCACCTCGGCGGGCAGGTCCTCGAGAAGGGCGAGTCTGCGCTCCGCCTCGTCGAGCCCTTCTTCCCGCTGGGTGACGTAGTGCACCTCGAGCAGGGCCAGCCACGGAATCAGGCAGGGCCGGGTCCTGAGCACCTTCTCGACCCGGCCGGCTCCGGGCTCGTCCTCGATGAGGGTGAGCAGCGCCGAGCTGTCGAGAAGGAACGGCTCAGGGGGCACGCCGCCGGTCCTCGGCGCGCTCCGCGAGCAGGCGCTCCGTCAGGCGCCCGCTCTTGCCGGCGCCGCGGAGCGCCTTGATCGGGTCCGCGGCCAGGGGTACGACCCGGATCGTCGAGCCGTCGTCGAGCCACGCGAGCCGATCTCCCTCGTGGATCTGATGGCGTCTGCGAATGGCCGCGGGGACGACCGTCTGACCGCGCTTGGATACGACCGTGTCCATGGAGACCCAGCTTACAAGCATTCGTCGAGGAATACAAGATTCGATCGTCATTTGCCTTGCATTCGCGGCCGGCAGCAGGGGCGAATGGACCCATCGTGCACGAGGGGAGAAGCAGCCGCTAGAATACTCTCCGCCGCGATGCCGACGGCCACCCGTCGACCGCGGCGCACCGACGCCGAATCCTACGAACCCGGTTCCGTACCGCGAACCGGACTTGCAACCAGCCAGAGGAGCGAAACCATGCCCCACAAGCTACCCGACCTGCCCTACGGCCACGGAGACCTGGAGCCCCACATCGACGGGACCACCATGACCATCCATCACGGCAAGCACCACCAGGCCTACGTGGCCAATCTCAACGCCGCGCTCGAAGGGCACCCGGATCTGCAGGAGAAGAGCGTGCTCGAGCTGATCATGGGCCTCGACGCGATCCCCGAGAACATCCGAACGGCGGTTCGCAACAACGGCGGCGGCCACCTGAACCATTCGCTGTTCTGGTCACTGATGAAGCCTGGCGGCGGCGGCGAGCCCGGACCGCTCGTCCGCGGTGCCATCGGCAGTGCGTTCGGCTCGTTCGACGAGCTCAGGGCGCGACTCAAGCAGGCCGGCATGACGCAGTTCGGTAGCGGCTGGGCCTGGCTCGTGGTCGACGCCCAGGGCAGCCTCGAGGTCACGAAGACCCCGAACCAGGACAACCCCCTCTCCCGAGGTCAGGTGCCCATCCTCGGGATCGACGTCTGGGAGCACGCCTACTACCTGAACTACCAGAACCGGCGGGCGGATTACATCGATGCCTGGTGGAACGTCGTCGACTGGGCGCGAGTCGACGCCTACTACGGACTCATCAAGGTCGCCGACGGCATCGCGGATCTCGACACCTGGGCCACGGCCCAGCTCGCTCAACTGGAACAGGCCCTCGGCAAGATCACCGGCTGAGGGATCGGAGGACGGTGGGGGCCCCTGGGCGGAAGGCCAGGGGATCCGACGCTTCGAGCGTCGCGACCTGTTTCGGAAAGCTCCCCGCGCTCAGTCGGCGGCGGCGGTGTCGCGGTACTCGACCCGCTGGATGAGGTCGGTCTCGTCGCGCTCGTGCTCTTCGAGCCAGTCGAGCAGCGCCGTGACGCGCCGCCGCAGGGGCACGTCGATCGGCGTCCTGGCGGCCGAGTAGTCGAGGGTCAAGCCGACCAGCTCGCGCGTCTCCTGCAGCATCCGGGGATGGTCGGCGACGATCCGCGTGATCTCGCCGGCCGCTCGCGGGTGCGCCGTCGACACCTCCTCCACCATGCCGCCCTCCTCTTCCAGGCGGAAGTGGCGGAACAGCTTGTCGTGCAGCGCCGACAGCCGGCTGGACAGCTCGGCGGCCCAGCTGTGGGCGCCGGCGCGGGACGCCGCGGGCCGCGGCGCGTTCAGGAACTCGCGCAGGCGGGCCACGTCGGCCCGCAGCTCGCGGTGCTCCGCCATCACCTGCCGAGCCCACGTGTTCGTCAGGACTTCCGGCATCGTCATCATCCTCCTGTCTAGTGTCGCTTCGCGGCTTCGTGGCTGGCGGCGGCGGCCGGAGTCTCGAGGCGCACGCTGTTGCTGCCGCACTCGGGGCAGCTTCTCTCGACGACCTTCTTGGGGTCGTAGCCCAGCGGGAACCGGCTCGCGCAGCGCAGGCAGTAGAACGTCGCTTGCTGGCTCATCGTCGTGCCTCCCTCACGCCGGCGCCGCCGCGGCGAGAGCCGGCTCGGGCTTCGCCGCCACGCCCTTGGGTCGGCTGAGCTTCTGTTTCTCCAGGATGCGCACCGTCTCGGCGACCTCTTCGGCGCTCACGCCGCGCAGCATCGCGTCGAGCTCGCGCATGACGCGGGCGAACTTCTGGCCCTCGGCGGCGCTGATCCACTCGAGCTGCAGCCGCTCCGGCCGGATGCCGAGCTTCTCCATCTTCGTCCACACCTTCTCCACCCGCCGCTGGGTCCAGGTGACCGCGTCGATGTAGTGGCAGTCGGCGAAGTGACAGCCGGACACGAGGACCAACGGCGCGCCGCGCTCGAAGGCGTGCCAGATGAACCGCTGGTCGACGCGGCCGCTGCACATGGTGCGGATCAGACGGATCGCCGGCGGATACTGCAGCCGCGACGTGCCGGCGTTGTCGCCGCCGGCGTAGGAGCACCAGTTGCAGGCGAAGGCGACGATCTTCTCGAGCGGGTCGGTAGCCAGGATGGCGTCGATCTGCGCCTCGATCTGGGCGTCCTCGAAGTGGCGCATGACGATGGCGTCGAAGGGGCACTCCGCGGCGCAGGTACCGCAGCCGGCGCAGGCCGCCTCGATGAACTCGGGGTCGAGGCCGGCCTTCTTGTCGGCCTGGACGATGGCGTTGAAGGGACACACGTCCGCGCAGATCTTGCAGCGGGCGCACAGATCGGGCACGAGGAGGGCCGTGATCGCCTCGATCCGCACCTGGCCGGCGCCGAGCACGTTGGCGGCGCGGACGGCGGCGGCGCCGGCCTGCGTGACGCTGTCCTTGACGTCCTTGGGCGCCTCCACGCAGCCGGCGAAGTAGACGCCGCGGGTCGGCGCGTCGACCGGCTTGAGCTTCGGATGGGACTCCATCACGAAGCCGTCGGAGGTGTGGGAGAGGCTCAAGATCTCGTCGATGTGACGGCGGCCGTTGGTCGCGCCCTCGAGCTTGCGCGGCACGAGACCGACGGAGAGGACCAGCATGTCGAGGCGGTGCTCCTCGCGCCGCCCGGCCAGCGTGTTCTCGACCTGGACGACGAGCTCGCCGGTCTCCGGGTCGCGCACGACCGAGCCGGGCAGGCCGCGCACGTAGTCGACGCCCTCCTCGCGGCTGCGGCGGTAGAGGTCCTCGAAGCCCTTGCCGAAGGCGCGGATGTCGATGTAGAAGACCGTCTGCCGCGCCGCCGGGTAGTGCTCGGCGATCTGCAGCGTCTGCTTGACGGTGTTCATACAGCAGATGTTCGAGCAGTAGGGCACGCCGCGGGTCGTCGACCGCGAGCCGACGCACTGGATGAAGCCCACCCGCTGCGGCACCTTGCCGTCCGAGGGGCGCACCAGCTCGCCGGCGCTGGGACCGCCGGCGCAGATCAGCCGCTCGAACTCCATCGAGGTCACGACGTCGTCGAAGCGGGCGTAGCCGTACTCGTCGTAGGGCCGCGGGTCGTAGGGCTCCATGCCGGTGGCGACGACGATCGTGCCGACCTCGAGATCGAGCAGCTCGTCCGTGACGTCGAAGTCGATGCACTTCTTGTCGCAGACCTCGAGGCACTTGCCGCAGGCGATCGGGTTGAAGCCCAGGCAGCTCGCGGCGTCGAGGTAGTACGACGACGGCACGGCCTGGGGGAAGGGGAGGTGGATCGCGCGCCGCGAGGACAGGCCCTGCTGGTACTCGTCGGGAACGACGACCGGGCAGACGTCGGCGCAGTCGCCGCAGGAGGTGCACTCGGAGGCGTCGACGTAGCTGGCGCGCCGGCGCACGGTGGCGCGGTAGTTGCCGACGAAGCCGGTGACGTCTTCGACTTCGGAGTTGACCAGGAGCTCGATGCGGGGATGCCGACCGGCATCCATCATTTTAGGGCCGAGAATTCATATCGAGCAATCCATGGTGGGGAAGGTCTTGTCGAGCGCCGACATGATCCCACCGATGGATGGCCCCCTTTCTATGAGATACACCTGATGGCCGCCGTCGGCCAGCTCCAGCGCCGCCTGGATGCCCGCCACCCCGCCGCCGATGACCAGCGCCGCGTCGGTGACCGGGAAGGTCTTCTCGTCCTGCGCCACCAGCCGGGCGGCCCGGCCCACGGCGCTGGCCACCAGGTCCTTGGCCTTGGCGGTGGCCGCCGCCCGGTCCTTCATGTGGACCCAGGAGCAGTGCTCGCGGACGTTGGCCATCTCCATCAGGTACGGGTTGAGACCGGCCTCCGCCACGCAGTGCCGGAACGTCGGCTCGTGGATCTTGGGCGTGCACGAGGCGATGACGACGCGGTTGAGCTTGTGCTCCGCGATCGCCTTCTGGATCTCCTGCTGGCCCGGATCGGCGCAGGTGTAGCGATTCTCGACCACCGCCACCACGTCCGGCAGACCGGCCGCGAAGCGGGCGACCTCCGCGGTGTCCACCGTGCCGGCGATGTTGTGGCCGCACTCGCAGACGAACACTCCGATCCTCGGGCTCTCGTCGCTCATCAGGCGTCTCCTGTTGGCCGCGCCGTCGACGCCGGCACCAGCATCCGGGCGGCGAGGACGGTCAGGTCCTCGACCGCGATGCCGTTGCCGGCGCGCTGACGGCGCCGGTCTTCGCATTGCGCGCATTGGAAGTGGATCAGGCACTTGGGGCAGGCGGTGACCAGGGTCTCGGCGCCGGTCGCGGCGGCGGCCGCGAGGCGCTCGGACTGCAAGCGGCGCGAGTTGGCGTCGCAGTGGATGAAGCCCGACGTCCCGCAGCAGTCGGCGTCGCGGCCCGAGCGCTCCATCTCGAGCGGCGCCGCACCGCCGGCGAGCGCCGCGAGCACGCTGCGCGGCGCCTCCGTGACCCCGAGATGACGCCCCAACCGGCACGGATCCTGGAACGTGGTGGACGGTGCCGCGCCGTCGCGCGCCGCCAGCTCACCGGCCGCCAGGCGCGCCGCCAGGAACTCCGCCAGATGCTCGACCTCGGGGCGGTAGCCGGGGGCGGCCTCGCGATAGTCGCGGCGCCAGGTGCTGCAGCACTCGGCGCATGTCGTGAGCACCTTCTTGACGCCGCGTGCCTCGAAGGCAGCGGCGTTGGCCGCGGCCAGCGCCTGGAAGGCCTCCGGCTCGCCGTTCCACAAGAGGTCGTGGCCGCAGCAGCGCTCCTCGGCCAGCACGACGGGCCGGATGCCGAGCCCGTTGAGCAGCCGGATGGCGGCGCGGGCGATGTCGACGGTCGCGATCCCGAGCTCGTCCGTGAACAGCAGGTCGAAAAACGGCAGGCAGCCGACGAAGAGCGCCACCTCTCCCGTCTCGGCGATCTCGAGCTCGTCGCCGATCCAGCCGAGATCGCGGGTCGGCGCCGTGGGGCCCGCCATCAGGCGGGCCGCCGCCTGCAGCATCTCGCCGTGCGGGCAGGCCCGGCGGCCGACCGGCGGCGCCAGCGCCCGCACGCCGCGCACGAACTCGACGAAGCGGACCCCTTCCGGGCAGCGCTGCTCGCAGGCGCCGCAGGTCAGGCAGGCGTCGAGCGAGCGGGTCTGGCCCGCGATCTCCGTCTCCGGCTCGCGGATGGCGGCGAGGCGCGCGGCCGAGAACCAGCCGGAAGGGGAAAGGGGGCACATCGTGCTGCACTTGCCGCACGCCAGGCAGAGGGCGGCTTGGGTCCGCTTGCGCAGGCTCGCGAGCTCAGGCATCGCTCACGCCTTCCTGCCTCGCGCCGAGGCCGCGCGCCAGGACTGCGAGATGCGGCCATCCCGAGTTCGCCAGCGAGCCCTCGGGATCCGGCGACCAGTCGGCCGTGATCCGGCCGGCGTCGCCGCCGAGGTTGCGCAGCAGCACGCGGGCACGCTCGACCTGCCGCGCCGCGAGATCGGCGCCGGCGCCGTAGCGGCAGGCGTCCCCCGGGCAGCCCGCCACCAGGACGGCCCCGGCGCCGTGGCGGTAGACCTCGAGCAGCATGCCGGCGTCGACCTGGCCGCAGCAGCGCACCGGCACGAGCTCCGCCGCGACGCCAGCGGCGGCCAGCGAGGCGCCCACCGCGCCGGCACGGCGCTGGCAGGCGAGGACCACGAAGCGCGGCTCACCGGGCGCCGCCGCGGCGAGCGGCGGGTAGAGGTCCTCGATGCGGACCCCCCACCACTCGGGCGCCACGACCGTGGGCACGAGGGCGTGGGTGGGGCACACGGCGGTGCACAGATTGCAGCCGCGGCAACGGGCCGGCGCGAGCCGCACCGTGGTCTCCTCCGCCTCCGGGTCGACGAGGCTCAGAGCATCGAAGGCGCAGACCTCGATGCACTTGGCGCAGCCGCGGCAGAAGTCCTCGTCGATGGCGACCCGCGTCGGCAGGAGCGCCACGGCCTGGTCGCCGGCCTCGGCGTCGCCAAAGAGCTCGTCCGCCAGCTCGCGGTGCAGGCAGGCGCCCCCCGCGCCCGCCGCCTCGAGGCTCGCGACGAAGCGCTCCGGGGCGCGCAGCAGCCAGCCGCGCGAGCCCGCGCCGGCGCCGCCGGCGTGGATCGTGAGGTGCCGGCGCCCGCACGAGGCGGCGCAGATCCGGCACTCGCTGCACGGCCCGCAGCGCAGGCAGCGCCGCGCCTCGGCGATCGCCTCGGCGGCCGAGAAGGCGCGCTCCACCTCGTCGAACTCGCGGCCCGCCGCGATCGGCGCGGTCGCGGCGTGCCGGCGCTGCGCCCAGGCGGGCGGCGGCGACGGGATCTCGAGCTCCCGGGGCGGCGGCGCGGCCGGCCGCGCGGCACCGGGCTCTTCCCCGTCGAGGAAGGCGCGGATCGCCTCGGCCGCCCGGTGGCCGGCGGCGATGGCCTCGATCACGGTCGCCGGGCCGGTCACCACGTCGCCCGCCGCGAAGACGCCCCGCAGCGGGGTCATCGTGCTCTGGGGATCGGTCGCCAGCCGGCCGCCCGCGGCCAGCCGCGGCGCGAGCTCCGCGGGCAGGAACCCGAAGTCGGCCTCCTGGCCGACGGCCGCGAACACGTGGTCGGCGGCCACGAAGAGCTCGCTGCCGGGGATCGGCACGGGCCGGCGGCGGCCGCTCGCGTCGGGCTCGCCGAGCTCCATGCGCAGGCACTCGACGCCGGCCAGCCGGCCGCCCTCGCTCACGATGCGGGCCGGGGCCGCCAGGAAACGGAAGGCGACCCCCTCGGCGATCGCCGTCTCGATCTCTTCCTCGTCGGCCGGCATCTCCTCGCGCCGGCGGCGGTAGACGATCTCCACCTCCTTGGCCGCGAGCCGCAGGGCCGAGCGCGCGGCCTCGATCGCCGTCGAGCCGCCGCCGATCACCACGACCCGGCCGGCGAGCGGCGTGCGGTCGCCCTCGTTGACGCGGCGCAGAAACGCCAGGGCGTCCTCGACCTCCGGGCAGTCCTCTTCGCCGGGCACGCCCAGCCCGCGGCCCCGTTGGGCGCCCACCGCCAGGAGCGCCGCCGCGTAGCCCTCGGCGAGCAGCTCCCCGAGACCGCCGTCGACGCCGACCCGGTAGCCCGTGCGGATCTCGACGCCGGCGCGGCGCACGACGTCGATCTCGTAGTCGAGGACCTCGACCGGCAGCCGGTAGTCGGCGATGCCGTAGCGCAGCATGCCGCCGGGCTGGGCCGCGGCCTCGAGCACCGTCACCGGGAACCCCGCGCGCGCCAGATCCCAGGCGGCGGCGAGGCCGGCCGGTCCCGAGCCGACGATCGCCACCCGCTCGGGCCGGGGCGCCACGTCCGGCGCCTCCGGCGGCGGCAGCTCGAGCTCGAGATCGGCGACGAAGCGCTTCAGCGCACGGATGGCGATCGGCCCGCCGGCCGGCCGCCGCTCGCAGGCGTCCTCGCACGGGTGGTGGCAGACGCGGCCGCAGATCCCCGGCAGGGGGCAGCGCTCCCGCACCACCTCGAGCGCCTCGGCGAAGCGGCCCTCGGCGACGAGCGAGACGTAGGACTTGACGTTGATGCCGGCCGGACAGGCCAGGGTGCAAGGCGACGGCGGCACCTCCCGCAACGGGAAGGGGCCGGCCGCGAGGCCGGGCACGGTCAGCGTGGCGCGCGCCTGCGACCCCGCAGTGGCGCTCATGCCGGGGCCCCCCCGAGCGACGGTAGGAGGACCTCCGGCACCGGCTGGTCGACGGCGCCGCCGAGGTACTCGAAGCCCTTCTCGAAGGCCGCCAGGTTGAGCTTCTCCGTGCCCGCCGGCACCGAGTGCTCGACGGCCTGCCGCAGCGCCTCGACGGGCACGAGGCCGGTGACCGCTCCGAAGAAGCCGACCATGACGAGGTTCTGGACGATGGCCCGCCCCAGCGACTCGGCGATACGGGTCGACGGCACGCCGAAGGCGCGCTGCCCCTCGCGGACGGTCGGATGCACGAGGTCCTGCTCGTAGACGAGGATCCCTTCGGGGGCGAGCTCGTCGCGGTACTTCTCGAACCCCTCCGACGACATCGCCACGAGGACGTCGGGGCGGGTGATGTAGGGGTAGAGAACCGGACCGTCGGAGATCGCCAGCGTGGCGCTGCAGGCGGAGCCGCGGGCCTCGGGGCCGAAGCTCTGGATCAGGGTGGCGTTCTTGCCGGCATGGATGGCGCAGGCGCGCCCGATGATGTGCCCGGCCAGCACCACCCCCTGGCCGCCGAACCCGGTGAGGCGGACCTCGACGCGCTCGCCGCTATCCATGCTGCCACCCTCCCGAAGCCGGCATCGGCACGTACTTCTCGCCGAGCACCCTGCCGTAGTGCTCGTCCATCAGCTCGCTGAAGGTCGGCTTCTCCTCGTCGACGAACTTGCCGCAGACGATCCCCTTCTGGAAGTCGATGGCGAGCTCCCGGGTGTCGGCGCCGTGCCGGATGACGGCGTTGTCGTGGTAGAAGCTCATCCCGTCGAGGCCGGTGCCGAGCTTGTTGAGCCGCGAATAGAGGGTCGGGCACGGCGCGATGACCTCGACGAGGCGGAAGCCGCGGCGCTGGATCGCCTCCTCGAGCGTCCAGGTCAGGCGGCGGATGTGCAGGCAGGTCCAGCGCGCCACGTAGGCCGCGCCGCTCGACGCCGCCAGGTGGGGCACGTTGAAGGGCGGCTCGAAGTTGCCGAACGGCATCGTCGACGACCTGGCCGAAAGCGGCGTCGTCGGCGCGTTCTGGCCGCCGGTCATGCCGTAGATGAAGTTGTTGATGAGGATCACGAGCAGGTCCATGTTGCGGCGGGCGGCGTGGATGAAGTGGTTGCCGCCGATGCCCGTGAGATCGCCGTCGCCGGAGAAGACCGTCACCTGGAGCTCCGGCCGGCCGAGCTTGAGACCCGTGGCGAACGGAATGGCGCGGCCGTGGGTGGTGTGGAAGCCGTCGAGCTTCAGATAGCCCGCCGCCCGTCCCGAGCAGCCGATGCCGGAGACCACCGACGCCTTGTCGAGATCGACGCCGGAGCGCCCGAGGGCGGTGGCGTAGCACTGCACGACGGTGCCGATGCCGCACCCCGGGCACCAGACGTGGGGGATGCGCTCCATCCTCAGGTAGGGGGCCGTCGGGTGCTCCGGCGGCTCGGCCGGGAAGTCGGTGCGGGTTCCCACCTTCGCCACGCTCATGCCGCCACCGCCCCGGCGGCGAGGATCTCGCCGGTGATCTTCGCCGGATCGTGCACCGCGCCGCCGCCGTGGGTCACGGAGACGACGTCGCAGCGGCCGCCGGCGCAGCGCTCCACCTCGAGCACGATCTGGCCGTAGTTGATCTCCGGCACGACGAAGGCGCCGACCGATCCGGCGAGCTCGCGGATCCGCTTCTCCGGGAACGGCCACAGCACGATCAGCCGCAGGAACCCGACCTTGACCCCCTGCCGGCGGGCCTGCTCGATGGCCAGCCGCGCCACGCGGGCGGTGATGCCGTAGGCGACCACCACCACGTCGGCGTCGTCGGTTCCCTCCTCCTCGAAGCGCACGATCCGGTCGGCGTCGCCCTGGATCTTGTCGAGCAGGCGGCGCACGCACGACTCCTGGCAGCCGGCCGACATCACCGGGTAGCCGCGCTCGTCGTGGGTGAGGCCCGTCGTGTGGAAGCGATAGCCGTCGCCGGCGCGGGCGAACTCCGGGATCGTCCCGCCGTCGATCCGGTAGGGCTCGAACTCCGCGGGCGGCTTGGCGGTCAGCGCCCGCGGCACGACCTCGATCGCGCCCGGCTCGGGGATCACGACCCGCTCCGTCATGTGCCCCACGCACTCGTCCATCAGGAACATCACCGGCACCCGGTAGCGCTCGGCGAGGTTGAAGGCGTCGATCGTGAGATCGAAGGCCTCCTGCGGCGACTGCGGGGTCAGCGCGATCACCTCGTAGTCGCCGTGGGAGCCCCAGCGGGCCTGCATCACGTCGCCCTGCCCGACCATCGTCGGCAGCCCCGTCGAGGGACCGCCGCGCTGCACGTCGACGACGACGCAGGGCGTCTCCATCATCGCCGCCAGGCCGATGTTCTCCATCATCAGGCTGAACCCCGGCCCGCTCGTGACGGTCATCGCCTTGCTGCCCGTCCACGAGGCGCCGACCACCGCCGCCATCGACGCCAGCTCGTCCTCCATCTGGATGAACGTGCCGCCCATCAGGGGGAAGCGGCGGGCGATGCGCTCGACCACCTCGGTCGAGGGGGTGATGGGGTATCCGGCCACGAACCGGCAGCCGGCGGCCATCGCCCCCTCGCCGCAGGCGAAGTCGCCATCGAGGTAGTGGGCGCCGGTCAGGACGCCCGCCGGATCGGCTTTCATGGTCCGCCCTCCGCCGCCGCCCGCTGCAGCTCGGCCTCCGGTGGCCGCGCGACGCTGAAGATCGCGAACTCGGGGCAGATCATCTCGCAGAGGTTGCAGTTGACGCACCCTCCGCTCTTGACCACCGCGGGCGGGTGGTAGCCCTTGCGGTTGAACTCCCGCGACATCACCAGCACGTCGAGGGGACAGTACTCGACGCAGAAGCCGCACCCCTTGCAGCGGTCGGCGATGATGACCACGTCGCCGTGCGCGCCGGTCATCCGCGCCGCGTCGAGAGGGGTTCGCCAGTACTGCATGGAGCCTCCGTCGTCTGCTTCGTCCGTCTACCGGTTCCTCGTTCCGTTTCGTCAGGCCTCGACCGCAGCCCGGTCGCGGCCCTTCCCCGACACCATCCGCTGGTAAGGACAGTTAGCGGTGAGGTCGTGCACCGGGCAGCGATCGTCGAAGTAGGCCGAGCAGCGCAGGCACAGTCCGCCGTCGTCCTCGCTCTGGGCGACGAGGCGCAGCGCGAACCGCTCGAGCAGCCCCGAGAACTGGGAGATCTCCTCGGCGCTGAAGGCCGCGAGCACCGCCCCGAGCCGCGTCCGCTCGAGCTCCTCGTAGCGCGCGACCAGCGCCAGCGCCGGCTTGGTGACCGCGAGCAGCGTCGCGCGCCGATCCTTGGTGCTCGGCTCCCGCCGCACCAGCCCGAGGCCCTCGAGCTTGTCGATCGCCTTGGTCGCGGCCGGCGGCGTGACCCCGAGGAAATCCGCCACCTCGCCGATCTGGTGCCGCCCGTTGAGCGCAATGAGCCGCAGCAGGTGGAACTGCGGCGGCGTCAACGACCCGCCGGTCTCGCGTAGCAGGTCGACCTCGAGGCTCTCCTTCACGGCCGAGGCGAAGATGTGGGCGTAGCGCACCAGCCCGTCCGCCCCCGTCCGGTTGCCCCCCTTGCGACCGTTCGTCGCCGCCGCGATGCCGTTTCTCTTCTTCGCAGCCATGGCTCGGATCGTTGCCTGGCGAGAATATTATTCACCAGGTAAGTATTTCACCGGGTGAAGTATAGACAGGAGGACCCCGGCTGTCAATGGGGCCTGGATCAGGACCCTTGAGACAACTGGCGGGAGCTCGACCCTGGGGTCGAGGACGGGCCACTCGTGGCGGCGAGGTCGGGGCGCGAGGGTCCCGGCGGCGCCCGGTGCTAGTCCAGGCTCTTGCGGAAGCGCAGCACCGAGATCGCGAGCAGCGCCAGACCCATGCCCGCGAGCACGAGCCCCTGGGACCACAGCTCGGGCCAGCCCGAGCCCTTGAGGAAGATGCCGCGCAGGATCACCGCGTAGTAGCGCGCCGGCACGGCATAGGTGACGGCCTGGATGAGCGCCGGCATGTTCTCGATCGGGAAGATGAGACCCGACAGGTAGATCATCGGCACCATGAGGGCGAAGGTGGTCAACATCATCGCCTGCTGCTGGGTGCGCACCAGAGTCGAGACCAAGAGCCCGAGCCCCAGCGTGTTGAAGAGGAAGAGCTGGGTCAGCACGAGAAGAAGCAGGAACGATCCCCGCAGGGGAACGCCGAACCCCCAGACGGCGAGGGCGGTGACCAGGAGCATCTGGACGAGGCCGATCACCGCCGAGGGGAAGAGCTTGCCGACGAGGAGCTGCCAGGGCTGGATCGGCGTGACGCTGATCTGCTCCATCGTGCCGATCTCCTTCTCGCGCACGACGCTCATCGCGGACAGCAGCATCGTCATCGTCATCAGGATCATCGCCAGCACGGCGGGCACGTAGTAGAGCTGGCTTCTCAGGTCGGGGTTGTACCAGACCCGCGTCCGCATCTCGACCTGCCCGGGAGGGCGCGGCCGCCGGCCGGTGCGCTCCGCCGTCTCGTCGAGCAGGAGCGCCAGGCGCTCGCGCAGCCGCTCCGCGGTGGCCTCGCCCACGACGCCGGCGGCGTAGCCCAGGGCGACGGTCGTCGCGCTGGCGTCGCTGCCGTCGGCGATGAGCTGGACCCGCGGGCTGCGGCCGGAGGCCATCGCCGACCCGAACCCGGTGCCGATCACGAGCGCCACCTGGGCCCGGCCGTCCACGAGCCAGCGGTCGATCTCGCGCGCGTCGTACGCGGCGCCGACGAGCTCGAACTGCTCGCCGGCGCTGAAGCTCGACGCCAGCTCGCGGCTGGCGGCCGACCGGTCCTGGTCCACGAGCAGCAGCGGCACGCGGTTGACGTCGGTGTTGACGGCGAACCCGAAGACCACGAGCTGTACGACCGGCGCCACGAAGATCAGGGGCAGGGAGGTGCGGTCCTGGCGCAGCTGCAGGAACTCCTTGACGATCACCCGCAGGAGGACGTACACGCCTAGCCCTCCTCTTTCGCCAGCCGCAGCGTCGCCAGCCCGAGGACCACGACGGCGAAGACCACGAGCGCCGCCAGCTCCCGCCAGTAGGGCCCCAGCGGCGCGCCCTTGAGGATGATCCCCCGGGAGATGACGAGAAAGTAGCGGGCCGGCACCGCGTAGGTGATCCACTGCAGCGCCTCTGGCATCGAGCGGATCTGGAAGATGTAGCCGGAGAGCATGATCGCGGGCAGGTTGGAGGTCAGGAGCGTGAGCTGGAAGGCCGCCGCCTGGGTGCTGGCCAGGGTCGAGATCAGCAAGCCGAACCCGAGCCCGCCGATCAGGTAGACGAGGGTGGCGACGAGGAGATCGACGTAGGAGCCCCTGACGGCCACCCCGAAGAGCGCCCGCGCCACCGCCACGATCGCCACCGCGGCGATCAGCGAGATCGCGAGATAGGGCAAGGTCTTGCCCACGATCACCTGCCAGGTGCGCACGGGCGCCAGGCGCAGCTGCTCCATCGTGCCGCGCTCCTTCTCGCGCACCACGGACAGCGCGGTCGAGAGGGCTGCCGTCAGCATGAGCAGGGTGCCGATGAGCCCCGGGACGAGGAACTGGGTCGACTCGAGGCGGGGGTTGTACCAGACGAGGGGGCGGTAGTCGATGCCCGCCACCGCCTCGCTGGGCGCCAGGGTCACCACCGTCCGGCGCAGCGACTCGAGGTTGGCGCTGGCGGTGAGGGCGCCGGCATACCCGAGGACCGTCGTCGCGGTGATCGCGTCGGAGCCGTCGAGCAGCAGCTGCACGGGCGCCCGCCGTCCGGCCTCCAGACGGCTGGCGAAGCCCCGGGGGATGACCAGGACCGCCTTGGCGGCGCGGCTCTCGAGCAGGCTCTCGAGATCGGTGCCGGCGGGCGGCGAGGCCACGCGGTCGAAGTAGATCGAGTTGACGAACGTCGAGACCAGCTCGCGGCTGGCGGCGGACATGTCGTCGTCCTGGACCGCCAGCGCCACGTGGCGCACGTCGAAGTTCAGGGCGAACCCGTAGAGCACGAGGAAGAAGGTCGGCAGGCCGAGCAGCAGCAGCAGGCTCAAGGCGTCCCGCCGCACCTGCCGCACCTCCTTGACGGCCACCGCCAGGATCTTCCTCACGGCGCCTCCAGGCCGCCGGAGCCTGCCGGCTCTTCGTCCTTCACGTAATGGATGAACACGTCCTCCAGCGACGGGACGATCCGCGCCACGGTGGCCGGCCCGTTGCCGGCGCCCTCGAGCAGAGCGCGGATCCGGGCGCCGTCGGCGCGCTCGTCGCGGACGACGGCGTGGATCCGGTTGCCGAAGATCGAGGTGTCGAGGATCCAGCCCGCGCCGCCCAGGGTCTCCAGCGCCGCGCCGGCGTCGGGGGCGACGATCTCGAGCACGGCGCGATCCGCGAACACCCTCTTGACCTCGGCCACGGTCCCCAGGGCGGCCAGGCGGCCGGCGTGGATCAGCGCCACGCGCTCGCAGTACTCCGCCTCGTCGAGGTAGTGGGTGGTGACGAAGACCGTGACCCCGGTCGCGGCCATCTCGTCGATCAAGCGCCAGAACCGCCGCCGCGAGATCGGATCGACGCCGCTCGTCGGCTCGTCGAGGAAGAGGACCTGCGGGCGGTGCAGCACGGCGCAGGCCAGCGCCAGCCGCTGCTTCCAGCCCCCCGGCAGGTCGCCGGTGAGCAGGTCCTCCTTGCCGGCGAGCCCGGACATCTCGATCGCCCAGGCCTCCCGCGCCGCCAGCTCGTCGCCCCGCAGCCCGTAGACGCCGCCGAAGAAGCGGATGTTCTGCAGGACGCTCAGGTCCCCGTAGAGGCTGAAGCGCTGGCTCATGTAGCCGATGCGGCGCTTCACCGACTCGGGATCGCGGGCGACGTCGACCCCCAGCACCCGCGCCGAGCCCGAGGTCGGGGACAGGAGCCCGCAGAGCATGCGGATCGTCGTCGACTTGCCGGCTCCGTTGCTGCCCAGGAAGCCGAAGATCTCCCCGCGCTCGACCGTCAGCGAGATGCCGTCGACGGCGGTGAACGCGCCGAAGGTCTTGCGCAGATCGGCGATCTCGACGGCGGCGGTCATGCCCGGCCGGCCGCGGCCTGCGGTTCGCTTCGCGAGCGGATCTTTTGGATGAAGACGTCCTCCAGCGACGGCGTCGACGCCCGCACGGCCTCGACCTCGAAGCCGGCGGCGGCGAGGTCCGCGGCCAGCGCGCGCGCCCGGTCCGCGGCCTGCGCGCGGCCGACGCCGGCGAGCGTGGCGTGCACCCGCTCGCCGAAGATCTCGAGCTCGGAGACCTCCGGCCGCTGCCGCAGGTAGTCCACGACCCGCCGGCGGGGGCGCGCTACGACCTCGAGGAAGGCCTCGTCCGCCCGTGAGCGCAAGGCGTCGGGGGTGTCGACGTCCAGCAGGCGGCCGCGGTCGAGGAAGGCGACGCGCTCGCAGCGCTCCGCTTCGTCGAGGTACGGGGTCGTCAGGAGGATCGTGAGGCCGTCGCGCTTCAGGCGGGTCAGCAGCTTCCAGAAGTCCCGGCGCGAGACGGGATCGACCCCGGTCGTGGGCTCGTCGAGCACCAGCAGCTCGGGCGTGTGGATCAGCGTGCAGGCAAGCGCCAGCTTCTGCTTCATGCCGCCGGAGAGCCGGTCCGCGAGGCGCTCGCGAAAGGGCGTCATGCGCACCATCCCCAGCAGCGACTCGCGCCGCGGCTTCCAGTCCGCAACGCCGTGGATCTCGGCGAAGAAGGCGACGTTCTCGTCGACGCTCAGATCGCCATAGAGCGAGAACTTCTGGGAGAGATACCCGACCCGCTGCGACAGCTCGCGGCGCCGGGCGCGGGGCTCGAGCCCGCAGGTCCGGACCTGTCCGAGGCTCGGAGCGAGCAGGCCGAGAACGACCTTGAGGGTGGTGGTCTTGCCGGCGCCGTCGGGTCCGATGAGCCCCAGCATCTCGCCCTGGCGAACGTCGAGCGAGAGATCGTCGACGGCCAGGAGGTCGCCGTAACGGCGGCTCATCCCCTCGACCCGAACCGGCTGCTCGCCGCTCACGGTTCGGGAGTCGGGGAAGAGACGGCCTCGAGACGCGCCTCGGCCGGCATCCCCGGCTTGAAGAGGCCGTCCTCGTTGTCGAGGCCCACCTTGACCTTGAACACGAGCTTGACGCGCTCGTCCCGCGTCTGGACGTTCTTGGGCGTGAACTCGGCCTGCGAAGCGATGAAGATCACCCGCCCCTCGCGGCTCTGCCCGTCGTCCGTCGTCACCCGCGCCGGCTGGCCGATGCGGATCTTCGGCACGTCGGGCTCGGCCACGAAGACGTTCAGCCACGGCTCGTCGATGCGGGTGACGATGGCGATCGCCGTCCCCGCCGCAGCCAGCTCGCCCTGCTCGGCCAGCTTCTCGGTCACGATCCCGTCGACCGGGCTCGCGATCGCCGCGTCGGCGAGCTTCTGCTCGAGCTGCGCGATCCGCGCCTCGGCGGTGGCGACGCGGGCGAGGGAGGCCGCGATCTCCTCCTCGCGGGTTCCGGCTTCGAGCTTGCGCTGCCGGTCGCGAGCCGCGGCCAGGACGGCCGCGGCCATCTCTTGGCGGACGCGGGCGTCGTCGCGTTGCTTCTCCGCCTCCAGGCCGGACGACACGAGAGCCTCCATCCGCTCGAGGTCGCGAGCGGCCCCCGCCAGATCCGCTTCGGCGCGGCGCGCCTCCGCCCGGGCCGCGGCGACGTCCTCCGGGCGCGAGCCCGCCAGGAGAACCCGCCAGTCGGCTTCCGCCTGCTGCCGCTCGGCCCTGGCGGCCTCGAGAGCGAGCACCGTGTCGATCGTCTCGAGGCGGGCCAGCGGCTGCCCGGCCTCGACCCGGTCGCCCTCGGCGATCGCGAGCTCGTCGATGCGGCCGCCGACCTTGGTCGAGACGCGGACCTCGATCGCCTCCACGTAGCCCGAGACGACGATCGCGGACGGGTCGCCGTCGCGGTCACAGCCGCCCGCCAGAAGGCCGGCGAGCGACAGCCAGGCGAGTGCCAGGCGGATGGGGGCGTACGACTTCGACAGGAGAGGCTCCAGGACCCGGTCGGGAGAGCCCATACGGTACTCGATCCCCGATGGCTTTGCCAAGGTGCCCGTCGCGTTTGACAGCGGAGAGCCGCGGGCTCAAGATCGAGCCCAAGGGGGGACCGCATGCTTCGACAATGGCTGACCAAGCTCGAGCCCGTGCATCGGGCGGCGAGCCGCGAGGAGCTCGAGGCCGTCTATCGCTTCCGCTACACCGTCTACTACGAGGAGTACGGGCGCTCGCTGGGGATCGTCAACCACGACAAGCGATGGGTCTGGGACGAGGAGGACGAGACCGAGTTCGCGACGATCCTCTACACCGGCTCGCCGAGCGACGTGACCGGCACGGTGCGCCTGCGCCACTGGCCCCCCGGCGCCGTGCCCGAGCACATCCTGCACGAGCTCTCGATGGACGTGCTGCCGGACATCGAGCGCCGGCACACGGCCGAGATCGGCCGCTTCATGATCCGCAAGGGGCTGCGCGGCCGGCTGCTCCTCGCTTCCTTCGCGCGCGAGGCCTACGACCTGCTGTGCGGCGAGCAGGGCAGCGAGCTCATCTTCTGCTACTGCGCGCCGGGGCTCGTGCACTACTACCGCAAGCTCGGCGCGCGGCCGTTCGGCGGCCGGCTCGTGCCCACTCCCGACGGCGCGATGGTGCCGCTCGTCAGCGTCGTCTCGGACTACGACTACTTCCGGCGCTCCGGCTCCTTGATGGCGCCGCTGGTGCGCCGGCACTTCGGTCCGGGCAAACGGGAGCCGGTCGATCTGGAGCCCTACCTGCCGTTCTTCGAGAGCGACAACCAGCCCGTCGAGGTGGATCCGGAGCAGGTCTGGGGCGCGCTCCAGGAAGCGGTCGTCGAGGATGACTCCGCCGCGGCGTCGTTCGCCGACTCGCTGCCCGAGCCCACCCTCAAGAAGCTGACCGAGCGCGGTTTCATCGTCAACGTCACCGCCGGCACCCTGGTCACCCGCCAGGGCTACGGCGAGGAGGAGATGTTCATCATCCTCGACGGCATCTTCGAGGCGCGTGACGGCGAGCGGCTCTTGCGGCTGATGACGACCGGCGAGCTCTTCGGCGAGCTCGCCTTCTTCATCCCGGGCCACCGGCGAACCGCCTCGGTGGTCGCCGCCAGCGACGGCCGGCTGCTGGCGCTGCGCGGCAAGACGCTCCGCGATCTCATCGACGTCGATCCCCAGTCGGCGGCG
The DNA here is from genome assembly GCA_029862975.1 of Acidobacteriota bacterium. Lineage (GTDB taxonomy): Bacteria > Acidobacteriota > Thermoanaerobaculia > Multivoradales > JAHEKO01 > CALZKB01. The sequence goes on along the minus strand of JAOTWP010000013.1, from coordinate 18,387 downwards.
CACGTCCTGCTGCGGCTCGGCCGGATCATGGCCGAGCGGCTGGCGACGGGGTCGGCGCCGAGCCCCGAGGGCGACGGCGAGGACTAGGGCGGCAACGTCGGAGGCTCGCCCTCGAGGCTCCAGGCGGCGAGCTTCTCGCACGCGTAGCGGTATCCGAGCTCCACGATCTCGTCGATCGCGGACATCTCGAAGAGCCCGAAGCGGTCGACGGGCGGCTTGAGGTAGAGGTCGGCCTGCCACCTCGCGAGCCTCTCGTTCTGCACGCTCGCCAGGGTGCTCGCCCGCATGAGGATGCTCATGAGGTGCGGCACCTGCATCGGCTGCATGAACGGATTGACGTGGCTCCACAGCACCTTCCAGGGTGAGGGCAGCCGCTCGCCCTTCGTCGCGACGCTCAGCTCGTTCTCCGGACTGACGTCCACGGCGATCACCCTGCCGCCGCAGCGCCCGCGCATCACGTCGCTCGGCAGGTTGTTGAGGACTCCGCCGTCAACCAGCAGGTCGTGTCCCGAGACCACCGGGACGATGGCGCCCGGCACCGACATGCTCGCCGCGACGGCGTCGACGAGACCGCCGCGCGAGTGGATGACCTGGCTCGCCGTCGTCAGATTCGCGGAGACGGCGAAGAAGTTGATCCAGAGATCCTCGATCTCGGGCTCACCCAACAGCTCCCGGCTCACCTTTCGGCCCCGCCGGCCGGCGACGAGGCCGAACACCGGGAGGGTCGGATCCCGGAAGGGTCTGCGCTCCAGGAAGCCCTTGCGGCTGGCCTCGACCATGGCTTCCGGCGTCCAGCCCATGGCGTACATCGCCGCCATGAAGGACCCGACGCTCGTGCCGCCGATCATGTCGACCTCGATGCCCGCCTCTTCGAGCGCCCGCAGGACACCGATATGGGCAAAGGCGCGGGCGCCGCCGCCGCCGAGCGCCAGCCCGAGGGCGCGCCCGTCGAAGAGCCGGGCCAGACGCGCGACGTCCTCGGTGCGGCCCGCTCGCACGTGCTGGTGGCGCTCCAGCCCCAGGAGGTCCAGGATCCCGCCCGTCCCGGACGGCTTCCGGTCGGCGTCCTCGTGCAGCACGATCAGGGTCGAGCGCGCCTTGACGTCCGACCGCGTCTCGCACGCCAGGAGCGCGTCGACGCGGCCGGCCTCGGGTGGGCGGCCGGCCTCGGTCACGACGAGGACCTGGTCCGCCTGGCGCAGGCACGTCGCGGTCCAGGGGGTCGCGGTGGCGTCCGGCTCGTAGACGACGAAGCGGTGAGCGAGCTCCTGATCGTCGAGCCAGGCCTTGAGGCGCATGCTCGCCGGGCCGTCGCCGGCCGGGCCGAGGTCGCCCCGGGCGCCGAAGTGCCGGCGGATCCGCTCGCGACTCAGCCGTAGCGTCGGGCCGCGGCCCCGGAGAGCGCCGACCAGCCGCTCGAGAAAGCCCTCGATCGCGAGGTCTCCCCGCGCCGGCAGGACGGCGATCGTCCGCACCGTGGCGGTGGCCGGCGCGCTCTCCGCCCCCGGCGTGGTCCGCAGCAGCCGCTGGACGAGGACCTTCGTGACGCCCGCGAGGGCCTGCGGGAAGCGCGCCACGACGCGGTCGAAGCTCTCCCTGGAGAACCTCACGAGCCGGCTGTCGCGCAGGGCCCGGACCGCGACCGACCGCCGGCTCCCGGTCAAGAGGCCCATCTCCCCCACGCACTCGCCGCGGCCGATCTGCGCCAGCTCGTGCTCCGCGCCGTCGGCGCCGGCCGACACCGCCGCCAGACGGCCGCGCAGCAGCACGTACATGGCTTCCCCGGCGTCCCCGCGGTCGAACAGGAGCTCGCCGCGCTCGAGGTCGATCCACTCGACCTCCGTCTCCAGGAAGAGCAGGGCCTCCTCGTCCAGCGCCCCGAGGAGGCTCGGCAGCCCCTCGGCCAGCAGGCTGCGGTCGAGCCGGCGGCGATTGACCGCGATCATCCGCTCGAGCATCGCCGGGGAAGCGGCGGCCAGCTCGTCGAAGACCTCCGTCGGCACCTTGATCAGGCGACTCGCTTCGAGGGCCGCGACGCAGGCCGTCCGCTCGCCGCCGGTCAGCAGCTGGATCTCGCCCACCGAGCCGCCCGGTCCGATCTCGGCCAGCGGAATCTCGCCACCGTCGTCGCGGACGCCGAACGCCCGCAGGCGCCCCGCGACGACCAGGTACAGCGCGTCGCCGGGATCTCCCTGCCGGAAGAGGTGCTCGCCGGCCTCCAGGGCCACCGTCTCGACGCGCTCGGCGACGCCCGTCAACTGCTCCGGGTCGACCTCGGAGAACCAGGTCGAGCTCCGCAAGGAGTCGAGAAGATCCTCGTGCGGCGCTCGGCTCATCCTCTGAAGCTCACTCGCACTCCGCCTCGCCTCCCCCCGTCACTGCGCTTCGCCACCCCATGATAACCGGCCGGATCGGTTCCCCCTCCGGGCCAGCGATGCTAGGCTCGGGCACGGATTCCTCGAGCGGAGCTGCGAGGCGTTTCGAGCGGAGTCGACGCTCGGACCGCGGACCTTTCGCTCGGCTCTCGCGTCGGAGGCACGACGCGACGTTTCGTGGAGGCTGCTTTCATGCGACCCCTTGTCCTTCTGACCCTCGCCTTCCTCGCCACCGTCGCCGGCGCGGCCGAGACCCCGATCGGCAGCGTCAAGGAGGTCAGCGGCGCGGCGTTCATCCACTCCGGCGGCGCCCGCCGAGCCGCCGCTCTCGCCGGGCCGGTGTTCCGCGACGACACCCTCGAGACCGGCGCCAACGGCGCGCTGGGCGTGCTCTTCGTCGATGATTCGAGGCTGTCGCTCGGGCCCGACACCTCCCTGACGATCGACGAGTACGTCTTCACGCCCGCCGCCAAGAAAGGCTCCTTCGTCTCCCGCCTGGGGCGCGGCACGCTGCTCTACGTCTCGGGCCTGATCGCCAAGCTCTCGCCGCAGTCGGCCGCGATCGAGACGCCGGTGGGCACGGTCGGCATCCGCGGCACCAAGCTCCTGGTCGTGCTGGAAGGGGTCCAGCCGTGAGCGGGTCTCGCTGGGCGGTCGCGGCGGCGGGCCTGCTGCTGGCCGGATGCGCCGGACGCGCCGTCGACGTGCACTTCTGGGACCTCGACGCCCCGGTCCTCCCCTTGCTCGGCGAGCCGCAGGCCGCGGCGCCGGAGCCGCGCCCGATCACCCAATACGTCGTCCTGTTGCCCGACGGGGACACCGTCGGCGCCATCGAGGTCTCGAACGGCAAGACCACCGCCACCCTCACCCGCGCCTACGAGGCCGTCAGCTTCGACGACCTCGCGCGGCCCTACATGCTCGACCCGGAGACGGTCGGCCGCTTTCCTCTCGTGGCCGCCCATCTGCCGCCGCCACCCGTCGGCTTCACGCTCCTCTTCGAGCTCGGCTCGCCGCGGCTCGATGCGGAGGCGCGAGCCCTCATGCCCGCCGTTCTCGCCGCGATCCTGGCCCGCTCGGCGCCGGAGGTGATCGTCGCGGGCCACGCCGACCGCGCGGGAGGACGCGACGTGAACAAGCGCCTGTCGCGCGAGCGCGCAGAGGCCGTTCGCGACGAGATCGTCGCGGCCGGCCTCGCCGCCGGCGCCGTCGCAGTGGAGTGGTACGGGGAAGAGCGACCGGCGGTCGACACTCCCGACGGAGTGCGCGAGGCCCGAAACCGCCGCGTCGAGATCCGGGTCCGGTGATCGGTGTTCGAGCCCGCCCGAGTCCTGATCGGTCAGGTCGTCGCCAAGCTCGAGTCTGATTTTCGCTCCGTCTTCGGCGCCGCGCACGACGATCGCTCGGAGCTCCTGACCGCGGTCGGGCGCCTGGCGCTCGAGAGGATCGCGGCCTGCGACGCCGTCTACCACAACCTCAATCACACGATGCTCGTCACCCTCGTCGGCAACGACATCCTGCGCGGCAAGCTGGCGACCGGGTCCGAGATCTCGCCCGGCCGCTGGCTCGACTTCGTCGTCTCGCTCCTGTGTCACGACATCGGCTTCGTACGCCCGCTCTGCCGCGAGGACCGCAACGGCCTTCTGGCCTCGGGCCGGGCGGACGAGACCTTCGCGCTGCCCCGAGAAGCGACGGACGCGGCCCTGGCCCCCTATCACGTCGACCGCGGGATCCTCTTCATTGGCGAGAGGCTCTCGGACCAGCCGCTCTTGAACGTCGCGGCGATCGCCGCCAACATCGACCGCACCCGCTTTCCCGTTCCGGACGCCGAAGAGTACCGAGCCACCGACGACGACCCCGGGCTGGTGCGGGCCGCCGACCTGCTCGGCCAGGTCTCGGAGACCTGGGTGCGCAGGCGCTATCCGGCGCTCTTCTACGAGTTCGAGGAGACCGGGGTCAATCGCCGGCTCGGTTTCTCGTGTCCGCACGATCTGCTCGTCGACTTCCCGCGCTTCTACGCCAAGGTCGTGGTCCCCTACTGCGGCGAGGCCTTCCGTCTGCTCGAGGCCACCGCGGACGGCCGCGGCTGGCTCTCCAACCTCCACTTTCATCTGGCGGACATCGAAGCCGGGCTGGGCGAGAGCCCGTCCTAGCCCCGTCCGCCGGCTCCGCCGTCACTTGCGGGAGAGCACCACCGTGGCCCCCGTCTCGCCGGCTCGCAGGCGCCGCAGGTGGAAGTCGGCGAGCGGATCCCCGGGCTCGGCCGCGTGCAGCTTCGCGAAGGCCTCCTCGGCGGCCGGCGACTCGGCGCGCAGCAGCTCGAAGGCCGCGAGGTAGTCGCGGGTCGCCTGCGACGCGGCCCGCTCCCGGGAGAGGGGCTCGAACGCCTCGATGGCCACCGACTTGCCCTTGAGAACCAACGCGCCGACCGGGCGGCCTTCGAACCCCGGACAGGCCGCGACGGTGGCGCCGCTGACGCACACCCGGGTGCCGAGAATCCCGTTGACGCTCTCGAGCCGGGCGGCGGTGTTGACCGCATCGCCCAGCGCCCGGTAGTCGATCAGCCCCTCGCCACCGACGTTGCCGATGGTGACCACGCCGGTGTTGACGCCGACCCGGGTCCTGCCGATCGCGAGCCCCGCGGCATGCTTGGCGGCGCGGAACGACTCGGCGAACTCGTCGATGGCCCGGGCGCAGGCGACGGCGCGAGCCGCGTGATCGGCCTGGACCACGGGGGCCGAGAACATCACCGCCACCGCGTCGCCGACAATCCGGTCGAGCGTGCCCTCGTGCTCGAGGGCGACGCGCACCATGCCCGCGAGGTACTCGTTGAGCAGGCCGACGACGACCGACGGCTCCGCGGCCTCCACCAGCGAGGTGAACGCCTCGAGGTCGCTCAACACGAAGCTGCATTCGCGGCGCTCGCCGCCGAGGCCGAGCTCGCTCGGGTTGGCGATCAGGTACTGCACCAGGTTGGGAGAGATGTAGCTCGAAAAGGCCTCCCGGATCCACAGCTTGTCGCGCTCGGTCTGCCAGTGGCGCGACACCGAGCACACGAGGTAGACGGCGAGGGCCACGAGCGAAGGGAACGTGGGGTCGAGCAGCAGGCGCAGCTGCGTGAAGGCGAGCCAGGAGCCGAGGAAGGCGGCCGCCGCGACGGCGATGCCCACGACGGCGGCGGCGAGGGCTCCGAAACGCAGGATGAGGACGACCAGCGCGGCCCACACGGCGAGCATGAAGAGGATCTCGGCCGCGGTCGCCCAGTCGGGTCGGGTCAGATAGCTGCGCTGCAGGATCTGCTCGACGGCCTGGGCGTGGGCCTCGGCGCCGGCGACGACCCGGCCGAGCGGATCGAGGCGCAGGTCTTTCAACCCGGCCGCCGAGGTGCCGAGAAAGACGATGGCGTCGGCGAGCTCTTCCCGGGGGATCTCGCCGGCGAGGATCTTCCAGGCCGCGATCGAGCGCTCCGCCACGGCCGGCGAGAAATGGAGCCAGATCTCGCCGCCGGCGTTGGTGGCCACCGGCAGCCCGCCGATCCGCACGCTGACGACGCCCGTCTTGCCGCCGAAGCGCGACTCGCCGCTGGCGCCGGACGACTTGACGACGTAGTTCGTCGCTCCTTCGGCGACCCGCAACGCCTCGGCCGCGAGGGTCGGATAGACCGTGTCGCCGAGCCGCATCAAGAGCGGCAGTCGCCGGACGACGCCGTCGCCTTCGGGGATCACGTTCAGGGCGCCGTTGCCGGCCGCCGCCGCTTCCAGGGGCGCCAGGCTCTTGACCGCGCCGCGGAACGGGGGCAGGAACTGCTGGGGCGCGTCCCCGGCCAGCACGAAGCGGCCGGGCGCGGCCGGCGGCTCCGCGACCCCGCCCGACTGGGTCAGCGTGAAGCCGGTCACGACCCGGCCGCGGCCGATCTCCGCGGCGAAGACGGTGTCGTGGTCGGGCAGGCGCCCGGCCAGCTCGCGCACGCCCGGCTCCGCGAGCCAGGGCGCGAGAGCCACCCGCGGCGAGCTCCGGTCGGGCTCGGGGAACATCACGTCGAGCGCGATCGCCGCGGCGCCGCCTGCGCGCAGGCGCCCCACCAGCTCGGCGAGCAGGGTGCGCGGCCACGGCCACTGCCCCAGCCGGGCGAGACTCTCGTCGTCGATGTCGATGACCCGCACCGCCGCCGGCCGGTACTCGCGCGGCGCCCAGCGCTGATAGGAGTCGAACGTCAGGTTGCGCAGCCTCGTCATCGCGGCCGGCTGCGCGACCGTCGCCACGACGCCGAGCGCCAGGATGGCGAGCGACAGCGCGATCGGCGTCCAGCGGCCCGGGCCGCGGCGACTGAAGTCCGGCATCGCTCCATTATGTCGGAGGCCGGCGCCGCGCCACGACGCCGGCAACGGCGGGGGCGGAGCGGGGCGGGTGGATTAGGCTAGGCCCGATGGGCGCGCGCGAATCGGACCCCTACCGGCGGCTGAGCTACCGGCGGCTCATCGCCTGGCCGGAGAGGATCGCCCGCGAGTGGCCCTTCCTCGAGGGCGAGCTGCGCCGCGCCCCGGCGCCGAGCGTCCTCGACCTGGGCTCGGGGACCGGCGAGCACGCCCGCCACCTCGCCGCCCGGGGCTACCGCGCGGTCGGGGTCGACCGTTCCGAGGAGCAGGTCGCGGCGGCGCGCGACTATGAGGACGAATCTCCCCCGCACGGGCCGCGCTTCCTGCGCGGCGACCTCGACGCTCTCGACCTCCTTACTACGGAGCGCTTTGGCGCCGCCCTGTGCCTGGGCAACGTCCTGCCCCACCTCGAGGACGAGGCCCTCGCCGCGACCCTGCGCGGGCTCGCCCGCCGCCTCCTGCCCGCGGGCCGGCTCGTCATCCAGCTCGTCAACTACCAGCGGATCTTCGCGCGCGGCGTCCGCCACCTGCCGCTGAGCTTCCGCGCCGACCCCGCCCCGGGAGGGCGGGCAGAGGACGGCGAGATCGTCTTCCTCCGCCTGCTGCGCCCCGACGGCGAGCGCCACGTGCGCTTCTACCCCTCGACCCTCGCCCTCCACCCGGGCGCCGAGCCGCCGCTCACCGTGGAGAGCAGCCGCGAGGTGCGGCTGCGGGCCTGGCGCCGTCCCGAGGTGGAGGCGGCGCTCGCCGCCGCCGGCTTCCGCCTCGCCGCGACCTACGGCGACATGGAGGCCGGCCCCTACGACGCCGAAGAGTCGATGGACCTCGTCGTCGTCGCCACCGCCCCCTGAGTGGCGGCCCCGCGGGAAGGAACCGTCACCCCAGGCGGCGGGCGAGCCAGGCGCGGGCGGCCGCCCAGTCGTTCTCCACGGTCCGCTTCGAGAGGCCGAGCTGCTCGGCGACCTCCTCGACGGTCAGGCCGCCGAAGAAGCGCTGCTCGACGATCCGGGCCTGGCGCTCGTTGACGGCGGCGAGCTCCTCGAGGGCGGCGTCGAGGGTGAGCAGCTCGTCGAGGCCGAGCTCGTTGCCGCCGCCGGCGACGACCCCTTCGAGCAGCGTGACCTTCTGGACGTCGCCGCCGCGCTTGTGGCGGCCGCGCGACCGCGCGTGGTCGATGAGCAGACGCCGCATCATCCGGGCTCCGACGGCCAGGAAGTGGGTGCGGCCCGCCCAGTTGACCCGATCCTGGCCCGCCAGCTTGAGATAGGCCTCGTGCACCAGCGCCGTGGGCTGCAGCGTGTGGTCCGGTCTCTCCCGCGCCAGGAACCTCCCCGCCAGCCGCCGGAGCTCCTCGTAGACCAGGGGCAGGAGATCGTCGGACGACGGATGGGGCCGCGGGCCGGAGGAGACGGTCGGCGCCGCCGCCCGCCTGGCGCCTGAGGATCCGGATTCCGGAGCCCCGACGACCGCTCCCGAGTGCGGCGGCGGCTCGCCTCCGGGCAGCAGGGCCGCGAGGGACCGGCGCAGCTCCGCGGCGCTGGCGACGCGCCGCTCGCGGTCCTTCTCCAGGCAGCCGAGGATCACCTCGGCCAGGCCGGCGGTGAGGCCGGGTGCCAGATCGCGCGGATCCGGAGGCGGCTCGCTCCTGTGCTTCTCGAGCACCGCGCCGGCGCTGTCGCCCACGAACGGGCAGCGGCCGGTGGCCATCTCGAAGAGCAGCGCGCCCAGCGAGTAGAGGTCGGAACGGCCGTCGAGGGGCTCGAGGCGAGCCTGCTCCGGCGACACGTAGTTGGGGGTGCCCAGGAAGACCCCCGCCGTGGTGACGCCGGGACCCTCGAGGGCCCGCGCCAGGCCGAAGTCGGTGACGAGCGGCTCGCCGCCGCGATTGACGAGGATGTTCTGGGGCTTGATGTCGCGATGCAGCACGTTCTGGGCGTGGGCCGCCGCGAGCGCCGAAGCCAGCCGCGCGCCGACGAACGCGACCCTCTCCTCGGGGATCGGCGCCCCCTCGGCGATCTCGAGAGCGAGGGTCCGGCCGTCGACCCACTGCATGGTGAGATAGGCGCGGTCCTCGAACCGGCCGAGATGGTAGAGGCGCAGGATGTTGGGGTGCCCGAGGTTGCGCGACAGGAGGATCTCCTGCCGGAAGCGCTCCAGCACGAGGGCGTTACCGGCGTACTCGCGGCGCAGCAGCTTGATCGCGAGCTTGGCTTCGAGCACCCGGTCGTGGGCTTCCCAGACCACTCCGGTGGCGCCTTCGCCGACCTTGCGGCGCAGCTCGTAGCGCCCGTCGAGGATCGTCTCCCGCCGCGGCCCCGCCGGGACCGTGCGCTCGCCGTCCACGGCGCCTCGGGAGCCCTCGCCGCCGGCCGCCGCGGCGAGCGTGCCGCCGCTCTCCAGGTCGCGCAGCCAGCGCCGGAAGAGCTCGTTGGCCAGGACCAGCCGGCGCTCGCCGTCGCGGCGCACGAGCCCGAGGTTGCCGAGGGTCTGGACGGCGGTCGTCAGCGCGGACCCCGCGAGCGGAGCGGCCTCCGCGAGCTCGCCGCTGGCCAGCGAATCCTCGCGGGCGACGATCTGCAGCACCTCCCGCTCGTGCGGCGCGAGCATCTCGAAGTCGACGGAGAAGAAGTAGCTCACCATCGGATCGGCCGCCACCTCGTCGACGGCGGCGTCGAGGTCTCCGGTCTCGAACAGCCGTTTGGCGACGAGCTGGAGCAGGTAGGGATGGTTGTCGCAGCGCCGGCACAGGGCTTCGACGTCGGCGGCCGCGAAACGGGGCCGCGCCGCGGCGGGCAGCTGCGCCTGCCGCACGAGCCGGCGCGCGTCGCCGTCCGCCAGCGCCTCAATGTAGACCGGCGGGCTGAAACCGTGGAGAAACGGCGAGGTGTCGCCGCGCTGGTCCGCCAGCACGCAGAGCCTGACGGTCGAGGCCAGGACCGAGCGGACGTCCCCGGAGGCCAGCATCGCGTGCCGCAGCTTGTGGAGCAGAGCCGGGGCCTCCGCCTGCAGGGCGATCAGCTGCTCGACCTCGTCGCAGAGCAGCAGCAGCTTCAAGCCCCGGCCGCGCAGCGCCCGCCGCAGCCGGGCCATCGTGGCGAAGAGGTCGGCTGCCCCGAGCTCCCCGGCGCCGATCCCGGCCTCGGCAAGGCGCTCTTCGGCGTCGAGGAGCGCGTCGAGGAAGCTCTCGCCGAGCTCCTCCGGGTCGTCCGCCCCCTGCAGGTCCCAGAACAACGGGAAGTACCGGCGCGGCGACTCGCCCTCGGCGAGCAGCTCGAGCTGCTTGAGCAGGGAGGTCTTGCCGATCCTCCGGGTGCCGAGGATCCACAGCGCCTCGCGCGCCCCTTCCAGCACCTCCGCGACGAGATCGCCGCGGCCGTAGAAACGATCGCCGCGCACCCACTGGCCGACGACGAAGGGGACCCGGCTCACGCGGCACCCTGACTGTCGACGTCGCCCACGGCCTCGACGTCGGCCACCGAGATCCGGCGGCTGCCCGCTTCGTGGGCGCGGCTGACGAGGTTCATGCACAGCCGCTGGATGCGGTAGGGCCGGCCGCCGGTGAGGGCGGCGACTCGCTCGACGACCCCGTCCTCGAGCCGGAAGACGCCGCGGATGGGCTTTTCCACGAGCTCCCGAGCGTGCTCCAACCGCAACGGCCCGACGTCGATCTCCTCGAAGAAGTTGTACCAGGGACTGCCCTCACGCTCCCATTCCCGCTTGATCGCCACTCCCGACACGACGGCCACCAGGTCTTCCGCGAAGCTCTTCATGAAGAGGCCCCTCAGCTTCTGGTTGACCTTGGGGTCGTAGGCGTTGAGCTCGTCGACCTCGTCGATCAGGAGGACGAGGCGCACGCGCTTGGCGCCGCGCCGCCGGAGCACCTTGAGGATCGCCTTCAGGTCGGCCACCAGCTCGCGGTAGGTGTAGGCAGCCGTGAACGGCGCGCTTGGCGCCAGGTCGTCCAGAACGGGCGCCAGCTCCGTGAAGATCTCCTCGCCCAGGGTGGCGAAGAAGCGCTCCTCGTGGGTGCCCTGGAGATCGACGTAGACGGGGTAGAAGTCGTAGTCCGGATCGTCGAGCGCCTCGAGCCGCTTCTTGAGCTGGTGCTGCAGCGAGGTCTTGCCGATCCGGCGCTCGCCGTGCAGCAGGAGACTGTTGTTGTGCAGCGTCTCGAGGATCCGCTCGAGCAGCTGCTCGCGGCCGAAGAAGAGCTCTCCGTCGAGCACCGGCGCGCCGGCGACGAAGGGGTTGAAGCGGCGGCGGCGCAGGCGGCGCAGGCGGCGCGCGCGGACGGCCGCAGCGCCGCCGGCGCCGAGAGCGAGGGCCAGGGTCAGGCCGCCGTAGAGCCACGGCGAGCGCACCAGGGGCCGGGCGTACACCACCGTGTACTCGGCGCTCGAGGTCAGGTTCTCGGCGTCGGTGGCCACCAGGCGCAGCGTCGTCGTGCCCGGCTCGAGCTCGTGGGAGAGCCGGAACTCGGTGAGGTAGAGATCGCCGCGAGCCTTTGCTTCGACGGCGGCCGCCAGCGGCCGGCCGGCGGCGGTGAAGAACTCGACCGCCACCGCCGTGTCGTCGATGACGACGCCGGTGAGCCGGAACTCGGGGCTCGCCACCGCCTCCGCGAGCACACCGTCCGCGAGCTCCCGGCGCCGGTCTGCGAAGCTGATCGCGGGGGGGAGGCGCTGCCGCGGCGCGGCGCCCAGCACCCGGCGGTTGATCGCCCGGTAGGCGCGGGCCAGCTGATCGAGGGCCGCCTCGTTGCCGGCCTCGGCGGCGAGCACCCGGTTGGCCGCCGTCAGCGCCTCCTCGAAGCGCCCCGCCGCCAGCGCCGCGTCGGCGGCGGCGAGGAAGCTCGCGACGGTCGCGTCGCGCAGGCGGGCTTCCTCGGCCCGCGCCTGCTCGGCGAGGAGCGTGCTCTCGAGCGCCTGCGCCTCGCCGTCGGCCGGGGCGAGCGCCAGCACCGGCTGCAGGCGCTCGAGGGCCTCTTCCAGCCGGCCGGCGTCCCGCAGGGTCCTCGCCTCCGCCAGGGCCTCGGTCACCGAGCGCGCCCGCCGGCCGGCCTCGAGCTCGCCCCGCAGCTGGCGTTGCGCCTCGTCGAGGAGCGCCCGCGCCTCCGGGCTCTCCTCGAGAGCGAGGGCCTGGCGCAGGACGCTCGAAGCCTCGGCGGCGAGGCCGCGCGCGAGCAGGTCCCGGCCGCTTCCGACGAGGCTCGCGACGCGATCGCGGAGATCGTCGCTCCGCTGCCTCTCGGCCAGCTTGGCCCGCAGCCGCTGCAGGGCCTCCTGGGCGCTCGGATCGTCCGGCGACACGGCGATGGCGCTGCCGAGAGCGGCGATCGCTCCCTCCACGTCGTCCTCCCGCTCCCGGCGAGCGGCGCTCGCCAGGCTCTCCTCGACGATGTGGCGAATCCGGACCGCCTCCTCCTCGGCCGCCGACCGCTGCGCGGCGAGCGCCAGGTCGCGATAGCGCGCGAGCTGGGCGCGGCCCGACTCCGAGCCGGCGATCGCCCCCAGCCGCTCCTCGGTCTCGAAGGCCTGGAGCGCCGCCTCGAGCTGCCCCAGCTCGTAGTAGGCGACGCCGAGCTTGAGGTACGGGAAGTACGGGGTGAACTTCATGCCGTAGGTCCGGGCCCGGGCCGCGGAATCGCCCCTCTTCTCGATCGCGCTCGTGAGCTCCACGATCGCCTCGGGCCAGCGCTCTTCGGCCAGGGCCTTCTCGGCCGCCGCGTAGTGCTCGTACCAGAGATCGGCGTACGCCGGCCCCGGCAGCGCCGCCGCCAGCGCGAGGACAGCGCCGATCAGGAGGGGCCGGATGGCTGGCTGGCTCGAGCTGCTCACTGGTCCCGCCTCCCTCATCCCTAGAAGGCGCAGATGACCGACAGCGAGCCGGCGTCGCGGCGCCGCGAGAGGTCGATCCCCAGGTCGACCTGGAGCTTGCCGAGGGCGATGCCGACGCCGGCCGCGACGTGCAGCTCGTCCGCGCCGCCGACGAGCTCGGCGCGCACGATGGGACCCCCGGTCTCGTTGCGCACCTGGTGGTCGGGGTCGTGCCAGGCGCCCAGGCGGACGGCCACGACGGAGGCCCCCACGAAGAACGCGTACTCGCCTCCGAGATGCAGCTCGTCCGCGTCGTCCAGCGTGTCGCCGGGGCTGGCGAGCTCGCCCAGGCTCTCGATCACCGTGGAGTACTCGACGCGATCCCACTCGAGCCCGGCGGCCCAGTGGCCGTCCCGCGACCGGTAGGCGACGCCCAGCCCGTAGACGTCCGGCAGGCGCCAGGGCGAGGAGCCCAGGAAGACCCGCTCGCCGGCCGGCAGCTGGGGATGCGCCGGACCGGCCGTGAGCGCGCCCTCGAACGCGAGCTCCGGGCCCTGCCGATAGACGCCGCCCAGCTTCCATTCGCTGGCGACGTTCCACAGGAATCCCGCCGCCAGTCCCCAGTCGCCCGCGGGAATCGCGATGGATACCCGGTCTACCAGACGCTCGGGAAGAAACGAGGCCGCCGCGAAGAACGCTTCCGCCGTATCGTCGTCGGGCCGATACTCCTCCCCGAAGACGTGGGTCGAGGGCTCGAAGTAGGCGGCCGCGAATCCCAGGCTCAGCCGGTCGCCGACGCGGCGTCCGGCCGCCAGGGCGCGGGTCGTGATCTCGAGATCGAAGAACCCCCTCTCGATCGGGCCGCGCCAGACGCCTGTGATGCCCGGACCCGACGCGAAGATGCCCTGGATCTCCTGGGTCATCTCGAAGTTCAGCAGCTGGTGCTGGTAGAACGCGAAGGACCAGTCGCCAACCGGGTAGACCAGGGAGACGAACGCCAGTCCGCCCAGCTGCGCCGTCGACTCGCCGCGGAGCGGAGCGTCGGCCGTGTCGATGCCCAGTCCGGTCGGCTCTCCGGCCGCCCTGCCGCCGGTCGTGTAGGGCGTGCTGTAGCGCCACAGCCGTCCCTCGATCGAGACCTCGGGCTCGCTCAACTGGATGAGACCCGCCGGGTTGGCGAAGGCCGCCGTGGCGTCGTCGGCCAGGGCGACGAAGGCGCCGCCGAAGCCCATGCTGCGGGCGCCCGGGTTCGAGAAGCTGAACTCCACGCTGGTGAGGACCTGGCCGCTCGCCACCGCCGGAGGCTGCGCCGCCCACGAGAGCGACAGCGCGAGCACCGCGAGCCCCGGCGGGAGGGCATTCGCGCGCGCCCTCGCTTCGCCAGGCCAGCGGCTCGGAGGGCCCACCCGCTTGGCGCGCCCGCAGCGAGCCGGAGGGTCCATCGTGCGGCCGACGCTGGCAGGCGGCCGAGGCGTCCTCAACACCCCCGGAGACGGGCCGGCGTGCCAACCCCGCGGGGTGGTCGGCCACTGCCGGCCGGGCGCCGGCGATCCGCGCGCGGGGACCACGGCGATGCCGCTCGCTCGTTTCATCCTCGATAGGGGAACTTCCTGGCCAGCTTCCGGGTGATCCCGACGATGACGTCGTTGGCGGGACGCCGCCAGTCGGTGGCCCGGTGGACCTCGACCTTCCACAAGAGGTCACCGTCGGCGCCGCTGACGAGGATGCTGTCGGCGTAGACGTCGTGGGTGCGGGCGAGACCCGGCGGAATGAGCCAGTCCGCACGCCCTTCGCTGGCGCCGTGCACCACCTCGAGGCCGACGTCGGTCGCGTACGAGGCGAGATCGGACAGGTAACGCTGCTTGACCACCCGGGTCCGGACGACGGCGTCCACCTCCAGGACCGCCGCCAGCTCCTCCGCCGGCATCACCCAGCTCTCCCGCAGGCCGATCCCGCGCTCGTCGAGCACGCGATTCGTGGTCTCGAGCGGCTGGATGCGCGCCTGGATCGGCCGCTCGCGCGTCACGCTCGAGCGCTCCAGCAGCCGGCTGTAGAGGGCGTGCTGAAAGGCGAGGCTCTCGGCCTCCTCGAGGGCCGCGATCTGGGCCGCGGTCGCCCCCGCCGGAGCCTTGCCGGTGAAGACCATCTCGAACGGCAGCACGGCGATGGTGTCGCGCCCGCCCGGGCGGTCGCCCAGGCGCGGCGACTCGTAGTGGACCGCCGTGCAGGCCGACAGCGCCGCCGCGACGGCGAACAACAGCTTCTTGCCGGTCATCTCGTCCTCCTCTCCGGGGGCCGTCGAGCTCCCACTCTCGACTCGTAACGCGACGTCGCGGCGCCCTCTCCGCAGTCCGCGGCCCGCCCGCGGGGGTGGTCCGCCCCGCCCACCCGCCTGGCCGTTGCGCGCCGGCGGGGAACAGGCGCAAATCGGTCGATGAGGCGCGGCTCGGCATCCGGCAGGCTCGGGCGCGGGCTCGCTCTGGTCTGCGGCGCGGCGCTCCTCGTCCCGGCCCCGGCCGGTGCGCAGGCCGGCTTCACGACCTTCCAGTTCAACCTATCGAACCCCGGGGCGCGCAGCATGGGCTTCGGCGGCGCCTTCGTCGCCCTCGCCGACGACGCCACCGCCGCCTTCGCCAACCCCGCCGGCCTCGTGCAGATCATCGCGCCCGAGGTCTCGCTCGAAGGCCGCTCCTGGAGCTACTCGACCCCCTACACCGTCGGCGGCCGGCTCAGCGGCGAGCCCAGCGGCTTCGGCCTCGACACGATCTCCGGGCTGCGTTTCGGCGTCTCCGAGCAGGACGCGGCCGGTCTCGCGTTCCTCTCGCTCGTCTACCCGAAAGGCCGCTGGTCCTGGGCCTTCTACCGGCACCGGCTGTCGAACTTCACGTTTGCGGGCGAGACCCAGGGGCTCTTTGCGATTCCGTTCCCCCCCGACACGGGCTTCCGGCGCGAGGGCGACCGCCGCCTCGCCACCGAGTACGACATCGTCGGCTACGGGCTGAGCGGGGCCTGGCAGGTCGCCGACAAGCTCAGCGTCGGCCTCGGCGCCGTCTACTTCGAGGTCGGGCTCAGCGCCAGCGAGCGCCACTTCGCGTTCGACAGCGAGGAGCGCTTCTTCGAGGCCAACTCCTACCTGCCCGCGCGCAACTTCCAGAACGTCCTCTTCGAGATCGACGAGAGCGATTGGGGGATGACGGCGGGCTTCCTGTGGAGCCCGAGCGCGAGATGGCGCCTGGGCGGCACCTACCGCGAGGGTCCGGAGGTCGACGACTTCCGGGTGACGATCCGGTCCGGCCCCTCGGACCCCTCCGTGCCGGTCGGAACGACGCTGTTTGCGGCCTCGTCGCCGCTGGCCCTCCCGGACACCTGGGGCCTGGGGCTGAGCTACCGGAGCGCGGACGACCGGCTCACCCTCGGCCTCGAGTGGGACCGCGTGGAGTACTCGCAGATCGTCGAGAGCATCACGTTCGCCACCGAGGCGGTCGTCGACGACGCCGACGAGCTGCACGCCGGCGCCGAGCTCGTCCTGCTCGAGAGGCGGCCCGTCGTGGCGCTGCGCGCTGGCGCCTGGCTCGACCCCGACCACCGGTTGCGCCTGGAATCCTCGGAGGCGACCGTCGATCGGGCGTTCTTCCGCCGCGGCACGGACGAGATCCACTGGAGCGCCGGCGTGGGACTCGTCTTCCGGCGCTTCCAGATCGACCTCGGAGTCGACGTCTCGGACCTCGTCGACACGGTCTCGATCTCGACCATCTACGGCCTCTGATCGGCGGCGCCTGCGGACCCGCGACGGCGACGTCGCGTTGCAGGGGGTAGGAGCCGGCGTGCCACCCGACCCGGCCCAAAGCCAACCGCGAACCGAGGAGAACCCGCCATGAAGAAGCTGAGCACACTGCTGACCGTCGCGGCACTCGTCCTACCGCTGGGCGCGTGCATGCAGCACACCTACGTGCTCGGGGCCGGCACGCTCGACGACGAGATCGTCTACAAGCACTGGCACCACCACTGGCTCTTCGGCCTCATCCGGCCGCAGCTGCAGGAGAAGGTCGACATCGACAAGCTCTGCCCGTCGGGCGACGCCGTGATCCACCAGGAGGCGTCGTTTGCCAACGGCATCATCGACTGGCTGACCTTCTTCATCTACAGCCCCACCACGGTCACCGTGACCTGCGCCGGCGGCGAGGGAGACGCGATGGCCGCCGTGGAGCTGAGCGCCGACGAGGTGATGGCGATCGCCTCCGACCCCCGCTTCCACGAGGCGGTGCGCCACCTGGCGCCGCAGCGGCTCGACGAGCTCGAAGCAGCCCTGGCGGACCGCTGATCCCCCGGCCGGCGGCTCCCCGGGGCCGCCGGCCCGCCTGCCGCTCCGCTCCCCGAGCTTGACCGGTCTCTTCGAATCGGGCTATTGTAGCTCGATGAAAAAGGCCAGTCTGACCGAAACCAAGAACCGGCTCAGCGCCTTGATCGACGAGGTGCGCGAGGGCGAGACGATCCTGGTGCTCGATCGCGGGCGTCCGGTCGCTCGTATCGAGTCGGCGGTCGGCGAGAGCTCGGGATCGCCGGGCCGCCTCGAGAGGCTGGAGCGCAAGGGCCTGGTGCGCAAGGCCGCGGCCGCGCGGCCGGACGACGTGCTCGCGGCGCCGCCCCCGCGCCCGAAGCGCGGCGGCAGCGCCCTTCAGGAGCTGCTCGCCGAGAGAAGCTCGCAGTGGTGAGGTTCTGGGACAGCTCGGCGCTCGTGCCGCTGCTCGTCCAGGAGGACGCGACCGGCGCGCTCCTCGAGCTCTACGTGAGCGGCGAGGTCGTCGCCTGGTGGGGCAGCGACGTCGAGTGCGCCTCCGCGGTGACCCGGCTCGAGCGCGCGGACCGGCTGGAGCCCGCGGACACGACGGAGGCGCTGCGCCGGCTGCGGCGGCTGGCCGACGGCTGGCACCTCGTCGAGCCCTCCGATGCGATCAAGGAGATCGCGACCCGGCTCCTGCGCGTGCACGCTCTCCGCGCCGCCGACAGCCTGCAGCTCGCCGCGGCGATCACGGCGTCCGAGCAGCGCCCGCCGACCCTCGAGTTCGTCAGCCGGGACGAGCGACTCACGCTGGCGGCCGAGCGCGAGGGGTTCCCCACCCTCTGATCGCGATCGGCCGGCGCCCGCCTGGGTTCGGTGAAGCGCCAACTGGCCAGCGCCGGGTCAGGGCGCGCCCAGGGGTCCGATCCTGGCGGGCTCGTCGAAGAACCAGGCGATGTGACTGCACTGGGAGCAGACGAGGGTGGTCGCCGACTTGTTCGCCCAGTCGAGATCGAGCAGCGACATGACGGCCGTGTTGAGCTGCGCCTTGCCCTGCCGGAAGAGCGTGTTCGCGCACTGCGGGCACGTCACCTGGTGCGCCCCCACCGCGTACCTGGCGGGCTCCGGATCCTTCTTGCCACTCGCTTTCGAGAACAGTCCCACGGCGCCTCCTCCGTTCGCTGCGATCTTCCGTTCAGGCGATTGCCCCTGGGGGGACTACGCACCGCGAACGCGGGAAAGTCCGCCGCCGGGGTCACCTCTCCGAGATCGACGGCTCGGCCGCCGCCTTCGCGAGCGGCCCGCGCGGACATCGCCGGCCAAGCGTCTCGCGAGAGCGATCGACTCCGGGAGCTCGATCGGGAACTCGATTCTCGAAGCCGGGGTCTACCCTTTCGAGAGCAACCCCGAAGGGAGGAGGCCATGGCCCACGACGCGCAGCGACCGGCGACCGAAAGGCGCCCCCACGACGAGGACGCCGGGTACCTCGCCTTCGCCCTCGAGGACGAGGAGGACGCCCGACGCACGCGTTACGCCGTCGCCGG
>JAOTWP010000012.1 GCA_029862975.1 Acidobacteriota bacterium | reverse complement strand
CACTTCTACGTCATGGCCAACGCCCGCGCGGTCAGCAAGGTCGTCAAGCGCCTGAAGCTCTGACCGCCTGGCGCTGCGGCTTTGCTGGAGGTCGCCAAGAGACTTCCGGGTAGGACAAGAAAGGCAGGGGCGATCGCTTGGCCCAACTCTGGAGAGACGCCAGCTTCGCCGTGGATGAAGACGAGATGCCAACGGTCCGCGGCTCGAGGCCTCCGGACCATCGCCAGGGTGTGCCGAAGGAGATGAGGGTTCTTTTCGTGTCGCTACCTGGAAGTCTTTTGGCGACCTTCAGCAAAGCCGTTACGTCAACCTGACCCACTAACCCATCGGCGTCGGGCATTGACGGGCGGCGCGCTGCTGGTTAGTCTCGACGGAGCATCTGGAGCGGTCCGGCGCGAGCCGGGCTCGGCAACCTGGGACGGACACCCAAGGTGCCTCTTGCTGGAAGGCGAGGATGTGGCTGCGGAAGCGGCAACCAAGTGTCCGGGACCACGAGGTCCGAGTCGAACCCGCTCCCCGATCTGCCGAGCGGGTTTTTCGTTCCGCTCGCCCCGAGGAAGAGAGGCCCAGCGTGAGCGACGACTTCGACCCCCCCATCCCCGAGCTGCCGGCCGACGCCGCCGCGCGCCGGGCCGCTCTCGTCGACGCGCTGGACGCTCGCATCCTGGTGCTCGACGGCGCCACGGGCACGGCGATGCAGGACGCCGACCTGACGGCCGCCGACTTCGGCGGTCCCGATCTCGAGGGCTGCAACGAGCACCTCGTCTTCACCCGCCCCGACGTCGTCGCGCGGGTCCACCGCGGCTATCTCGAGGCCGGCGCCGACGTCGTCGAGACCGACACCTTCGGCGGCACGCCGCTCGTGCTCGCCGAGTACGGGCTCGCCGACCGCGCCTACGAGCTCAACCGCCGCGCCGCGGAGATCGCGCGCGCCGCCTGCGCCGGCTTCGACGAGGCGGGGCGGCTGCGCTTCGTCTGCGGCTCGATGGGCCCCACGACGAAGGCGATCTCGGTGACCGGCGGCGTCACCTTCGCGGAGCTCCGGGAGCACTTCCGGGTGCAGGCCCTGGGCCTCATGGCCGGCGGCGCCGACTATCTCCTGCTCGAGACCTGCCAGGACACCCGCAACGTCAAGGCCGGGCTGCTGGGGATCCAGGACGCCTTCGGGGCCGCCGGGTGGCAGCTGCCGGTGGCCGTCTCGGTGACGATCGAGGCCACCGGCACCATGCTGGCCGGCCAGGACGCCGAGGCGCTGGCGATCTCGCTGGCGCACGCCGACCTGCTCTACGTCGGGCTCAACTGCGCCACGGGTCCGGAGCTGATGACCGAGCACGTGCGGACGCTCTCGCAGCTCGTGCGCACCCGCGTCGCCTGCGTCCCCAACGCCGGCCTGCCCGACGAGGACGGCCGCTACGGGCAGACGGCGGAGGACTTCGTCGAGGTGTTCGGGCGCTTTCTCGACGCCGGCTGGCTCAACCTCGTCGGCGGCTGCTGCGGGACGACGGCCGCCCACGTGGCGGCGCTCGCGGAGCTGGCGGCCGGCCGCCGGCCGCGCCAGCCGCCCCACCATCAGCGGTCGCTCCTCGCGGGGATCGACGGCGTCGAGCTGACGGCTGAGAACCGGCCGCTCCTGGTGGGCGAGCGGACCAACGTGCTCGGCAGCCGCAAGTTCAAGCGGCTCGTGGCGGCCGGCGACTGGGAAGCGGCGGCGGAGGTCGGCCGGGCCCAGGTTCGCGGCGGCGCCCAGGTCCTCGACGTCTGCATGCAGGACCCCGATCGCGACGAGACGAGCGACATGGAGGCCTTTCTCGACCGTCTGGTGAGAATGGTCAAGCCGCCTCTGATGATCGACTCGACGGACGCCGAGGTGATGGAGCGGGCGCTCACCTACTGTCAGGGCAAGTCGGTGCTCAACTCCGTCAACCTGGAGGACGGTCGCGGCCGCTTCGAGCGCGTGGCGTCCCTGGCGCGGGCCTACGGCGCGGCGCTCGTCGTCGGCGCCATCGACGAGCGGGGCATGGCCGTGAGCGTCGAGCGCAAGCTCGAGGTCGCGCAGCGCAGCTACCGCATCCTGACCGAGGAGCTCGACGTCCCACCGGAGGACATCTGGTGGGACGCTCTCGTCTTCCCGTGCGGCACGGGCGACGAGAGCTACATCGGCTCGGCGGCGAGCACCATCGACGGCGTGCGGCTTCTCAAGGCGGAGTTCCCGTTCTCGAAGACGGTGCTGGGGATCTCCAACGTGAGCTTCGGGCTGCCGCCGGCGGGCCGCGAGATCCTCAACTCGGTCTTCCTCTACCACTGCACGCAGGCGGGTCTCGACGCGGCGATCGTCAACACCGAGAAGCTGGCCCGCTACGCCGAGATCCCGGAGGAGGAGCGCGCCCTGGCCGCCGCCCTCTTGTTCCTCGAGCCGGGCGACGTCGCGGGCAGCGAGCGCGCGGTCGCCGAGTTCGCCGCCCACTTCCGGGGGCGCAAGTCGGCGGCCTCCCGCCGGCCGCTGGCTGACCTGCCGCTGGCCGAGCGCCTGGCCCGCGCCGTCGTCGAGGGCACGAAGGAGGGCCTGCTCGAGAACCTCGATCTGGCGCTCGGCGACGAGCGCTGGCCCACGCCCCTCGCGGTGATCAACGGTCCCCTGATGGCGGGGATGGCGGAAGTGGGCCGCCTGTTCAACTCCAACCAGCTGATCGTCGCCGAGGTGCTGCAGAGCGCCGAGGTGATGAAGGCGGCCGTCGGCCACCTCGAGCGCCACATGGATCGGGTCGAGGGGGCGAGCCGCGGCAAGGTGCTGCTGGCCACCGTCAAGGGAGACGTCCACGACATCGGCAAGAACCTGGTCGACATCATCCTGAGCAACAACGGCTTCCAGGTCGTCAACCTCGGGATCAAGGTGACCAGCGAGCGGCTGATCCAGGCGGCGCGCGAGCACCAGCCGGACGTCATCGGGCTCTCCGGCCTGCTCGTCAAGAGCGCCCAGCAGATGGTCCTGACGGCGGGCGACCTGGCGGCGACCGGGGTCGACGCGCCCCTGCTGGTGGGCGGCGCGGCGCTGACCCGGCGGTTCACCCACTCGAAGATCGCCCCGGCCTACGGCGGGCCGTGCACCTACGCGGGCGACGCGATGGACGGCCTGCGCTGGGTCGAGCGGCTCACCGACCCGGCGCGGCGCCCGGAGGCGGAGCGCGAGATCGCCGCGACCCGGGAGCAGGACCGCGCCGCCGCCGCCGCCCGCGCGCCGGCCGTCGTGGGGAAGCGGCGCGCGCTGCCGCCCGTCGATCGCGATCTGCCGCCGCCGGCGCCGGCGGACCTGGATCGGCACGTGGAGACCCTCGACCTCGACAGCGTCTGGCCGTTCCTGAGCCCGCAGATGCTCTACGGCAAGCACCTCGGGCTGCGCGGCTCGGTCGCCGGGCTCGAGGCGGCGGGCGACGCCAAGCTCGCCAGGCTGCGGGCGCTCGTCGCCGAGCTGCAGGCGGAGTGCCGCGCCGGGGCGATGGCGGCGCGCGCCGTGTGGCGCTTCTTCCCCGCCGCCGCGGCCGGAGATCGGCTCGTGCTGCGGGATCCGGACGGCGGCTCGGCGATCGTGGCCGAGTGGACCCTGCCGCGCCAGGACTCCGGCCGCGGGCGCTGCCTGACGGACTACGTGCTGCCGCGCGGCGACCACGTGGCGTTGCTCGTGACCACGGCGGGGGGCGGCATTCGCCAGCGCGTCGAGAGCCTGAAGCGGGAGGGCGAGTACCTCAAGAGCCACGGCCTCGCGGCGCTGGCGCTCGAGACCGCGGAGGCCGCCGCGGAGCTCGTCCATCAGCGCATCCGCGCCGCCTGGGGCTTCCCCGATCCGCCGGGGATGACCCTGCGTGACCAGCTGGCGGCGCGCTATCGCGGCAAGCGCTACAGCTTCGGCTACCCGGCCTGCCCGGATCTCGAGGGCCAGGCCGGGCTCTTCGCCGCCCTCGACCCCGCGGAGATCGGCGTCGAGCTGACCGACGGCTTCATGATGGACCCGGAGGCGAGCGTGTCGGCGATCGTGCTGCACCACCCGGCGGCCCGCTATTTCGGGGTCTAGCCCCGCGGGCCGCCGGATCCGATACCCTCTCCGGATGAGTGGCGGACGCCTCGGCTTGACCTACGAGCTCGTCGCCCCCTCCCGGGAGGCGGCGCGGCGCTTCGCCCGCGCCCTGACGGTCGAGCAGACGGTCGAGATCCCCGAGGGGTGCTACTCGGCGACCCTCGAAGAGGAGGTCGTCAGCCGCGTGGAGGCGCTCGAGCCGGCGGGCGAGGGCCGCTGGCGGCTCGCCGTCTCGGTGGCTCCGGAGATCGTGGGCGGAGACCTCGGCCAGCTCCTGAACGTGCTCTTCGGCAACGTGTCGCTGTTCCAGGGCCTGCGCCTGGTGGCCGTGGAGTGGCCGGAGACGATCCTCGCGGACCTCCCCGGTCCGACCTTCGGCATCGCGGGCCTGCGCCGGCTGTGCGGCGTCGAGCGCCGGCCGCTCCTGTGCGCGGCGGTCAAGCCCGTGGGCAAGACGGCGGCCGAGCTGGCGAGCGACTGCCGCTCGTTCGCCCTCGGCGGCTGCGATCTCGTCAAGGACGACCACTCGCTCGTCGACCAGGCGAGCGCCCCGTTCGGCGAGCGCGTGGCCCGCTGCCAGGAGGCCGTGGAGCGGGCCAACGCCGAGAGCGGCGGCAGGACGCTGTACCTCCCCAACCTGCCGGGCGACCCCGCCAAGCTCGCCGCGCGCCGCGAGAGCGTCCGGAGCGCCGGCTGCCGCGGCGTGATCGTGAGCCCGATGCTCTTCGGGCTCGAGGCGACCCGCCACCTGGCGCGGTCGCGCGAGCTCGTCATCCTGGGCCACCCGACCTTCAGCGGCGCGTTCTTCGGCGCCGAGCACGGCATCGCGCGCGACGTCCTCCTGGGCCAGCTCTACCGCCTGATCGGGTGCGACGGGGTCATCTACGTGAATGCCGGCGGCCGCTTCCCCTGGACGCTCGAGCAGTGCCAGGCGGTCAACGCGGCGCTGCGCGCGCCGCTCGGGCGGATCCGCCCCGCGTTCCCCGTTCCCGCCGGCGGCGTCCAGGCGCGCGAGGTCGGCCTCCACCTGGAGCGCTACGGCGCCGACACGATGATCCTCATCGGCGGCAGCCTCTACCAGCAGGGCGACCTGCGGCGGGCGACGGCCCGGCTGCTCTCGAGCCTCGAGGCGGCGGCCCCCTGACCCCCCGGGCCCTGACCCTCCAGGCCCCTCACGTCGGCCGGACGCCCGCGGCGATCCTGCGGCGCAGCTCGTCGTCGACGGCGTCGGGCATCAGGACGAGGCGGCGGGCGCCGATCTGCAGCCACAGCCACTCGAGCTCGTCGTCGCGCCGCCGCAGGTCGCCGGACAAGAGGGCCGCCAGCTTCCGGGTGCCGTCGAAGCTCGCCGCGAAGCCGCGCATCGGCGCCGCCAGGCGGGCGCCGGCGACCGGGTCGTCGCGGTCGAGCCACAAGGGGTAGAGCTCGCCCAGGG
This sequence comes from Acidobacteriota bacterium, assembly GCA_029862975.1. GTDB lineage: Bacteria > Acidobacteriota > Thermoanaerobaculia > Multivoradales > JAHEKO01 > CALZKB01. The sequence continues at coordinate 45,654 of JAOTWP010000012.1, read as the reverse complement.
CCGACAGCGGCATGGCCACGGTGCCGCCGACGACGGCCTGCCGCTCCTCCTGGATGCGGTCGAGCATGAGGTCGAGCAGGGAGATCGTCTGGGAATCGCTCGTCGGCTCGCCGGGGTGATCGATGGCCAGCACGGCGCCCTGGAGCAGGCCATCGGCCTCGGCCAGGAAAGCGCAGTAGCCGCCGCCGGCGGCCTCGTGCAGCCGGGCCAGCGTCGAGTTCGGCTCGAAGACGGTGACGATCCGCCGGCCCAACGGCGAGAGGTCCACGCCCGGCCAGGCGGTGCCCCGCTTGAGGACGACGCCGTCGTGGGGGAGGCGCATCCGGATCCGGCGGACCTCGTCGATCTGCCGGACGCCCTCGAGAACCAGACGCATCGGCTCGATCGGCGGAATCTCGATGGGCGCCACGGGAGGCTCGTCCCGGAGCACGAAGAAGACGCCGCGCGGCCACAGGAAGACGTCCAGGATCGACTGCTCGGTCCGCGCCACGAGGCTCTCGACGACGGCTTCGCGGTCGAGGATGCCGAGCTGGATGAGGGCCTCGCCCAGCCGGATCTGGGACCGGTGTTCCGTGCACAGCGACAGCGCCGTCAGGAGCTGGCTCTCGGTCACCAGCCCGTTGGCGAGGAGCAGATCGCCGTAGAATTCGTGGCGCTCGTTGGACAGACAGCCCACGACTCGCCCGCCGCGCAGAAGGATCCGTTTCTCTCGCGCGCCACGCCGCAGCACGATCGTGCCCGTCAGGCGGTCGTTGCCGGCCCACTGCAAGAGATCGGCGAGCGGAAAGGTCTCGAGCAACCCCGACATCTGCATGGCGCGCTTCCCCTCGCTCATGGCCGAGACCCCATCAACCGCCGAGCGTCCGCTCGAGCCGGGAAAGGCACAGTCGCATGGTGTCGAGCGGCGGCCCGAAGGAGCAGCGCATCGAGTCGCCGTAGCTCGACGCCCCCGCCCGCAGCCTGCCCGGATGGACGTCGAGCCCGAGGTTCGACCCATCGGGGTGGTCGTTCTCGAAGCCGCGCTTCATCGCCTCGTGGACGACGAAGATGACGCCCGTGAAGGGGACGTGGCGGAAGGCGCCCGGCTCGGACTCGGGCGCGCTCATCCCCTCCCGTCGTCGATCTCGGCCAGCTGCCGCTCGACGTCCTCCCAGCGGGCCATCAGCCCCTCGACCTCGGTGCCCAGCCGCTTCTGCTCCTGCTCGAGCTTGCGCACCTCCTGCCGCGGGGCGCGGTCGAAGTAGGCCGGGTCGCAGAAGATCTCGTTGATCTCCCCCACCCGGCTCTCGGCGCGCTCGATCTCCGCGGTGATGCGGTCCCGCTCTTTCGCGAGCGCGCCGCCGAGCTGCTTCTGCCGCCCCGGGTCCGCCTTCTCCGCCTTGCGGTCGCGCTTGTCGCGCCGGGCGCGGCGCAGCACGACCTCGGCGTCGAGGTGATCGTCGCCGCAGCGCTCCACGTACTCCGCGTAGGTGCCGCGGAAGTCGTGGATCCCGCGCTCCTGGATCTCCACGATCCGGGTCGCGAGCTCGGAGACGAACCAGCGGTCGTGGGAGACCAGGATCAGGGTGCCCTCGTACTCGCGCAGCCCGGCGACGAGCGCTTCGATGGCCTCGAGGTCGAGGTGGTTGGTCGGCTCGTCGAGGACGAGCACGTTGGGCCGCTGGATCCCCAGCCGCGCGAAGATCAGGCGGGCCGCCTCGCCCCCGGAGAGCGCCGCGACCTTCTTCAGGGCCTCGTCCTTGGAGAAGAGGACCTGGGCCAGCCGGTTGCGGACGAAGCCCACCGACTCCCCGGGACAGAAGTCCCAGAGCCACGCCTCGACCGTCTGGTTGGAGTCCGCCAGCAGCTCCCGGTGGTCCTGCGCGAAGTACCCGGGATGGGTCTCGTGCCCCCAGTCGACCTCGCCGGCGTCGGCGCCGAGCTTGCCCAGCGCGATCTTGAGCAGGGTCGACTTGCCGATGCCGTTGGGGCCGATGATCGCGATCCGGTCGGCGCGCTGCACGGTGAGGGAGACCCCGCTGAGGACCTGGTTGTCGCCCCAGGCCTTGGAGATCTCCCGGAGCTCGAGGGCCTGCTTGCCGCTCGGCCGCACCTGCTCGAAGCGGAAGGTGGGGTAGCGGCGCGAGCTCGGCGGCAGGTAGTCGAGCGCCTCGGCCTTCTTCTCGATCAGCCGCAGCTTGCTCTGCGCCTGCCGCGCTTTGGTGGCCTTGGCGCGGAAGCGGTCGACGAAGGCCTGATGGTGCGCGATCTCCTTCTCGCGCCGCGTCAGCTCCTTTTCCTTGCGCTCGCGCTCGGCGACCTTGGCCTGCATGAAGGCGCTGTAGTCGCCGGTGTAGAGCGTCACCGTCTCGTAGTCGACGTCGAGGATGTGGGTGCAGACGTTGTCGAGGAAGCGGTGGTCGTGGGAGATGACGACGACGAGCCCCGGGTAGTCCTGCAGGAACTTCTCCAGCCAGCGGATCGACAGGATGTCCAGGTGGTTGGTCGGCTCGTCGAGCAGCAGCGCGTCGGGCCGCGAGGCGAGCACCTGGCCGAGCAGCACCCGCAGCTTGAAGCCCCCGGAGAGGATCGACAGCGGCTCGCGATGCTGGGCGCTCGGGATGCCGAGCCCCTCCAGGATCTCCCCCGCCTGGGCCTCCGCCGCGTAGCCGTCGAAGCGGGCGATGACGTCCTCGACGGCCGCGTAGCGGTCGCCGTCGAACTCGCGGTCGGCGTTCTCGAGGATCTCGTCCTTCTCGACCATCGCCTCCCACAGCTCGGGATGGCCCATGAGGACGACGTCGAGGATCGGGGTCGACTCGAACCGGAAGTGGTCCTGGGACAGCACCCCGACCCGCAGCCGCTTGGGGATCGCGACCGTCCCCTCCGTGGCCGGCTCCTCGCCCGCCAGGACCTTGAGCAAGGTCGACTTGCCGGAGCCGTTGGCACCGACGAGTCCGTACCGCTGCCCGGGGTTGAGCTGGAAGGCGACGTCGCGAAACAGCGTCTGCGGCCCGAACGCCTTGGCGAGTCCAGATACCGCGATCATCGAGGCGGGAAGATAGCATGGGGCAAGCGCGAGGCAGCCGAGCGGTGGTGGGTCGCGAGGCCGGTGAAGACCCAGGAAAAGACTTCAGGTATGAAAGAGAAGGGCTTGGCCGGCGATTCCGGAGATCGGGTCTTGTCCGTTCCGCGGGGGATGGCTTGCCGAGGGCACCCATGCGGCGGCGGAGCCGCCGCCGGACGCTGGTAAGAGCGACTGGTGGCCCGCAGCTTGCAGTGAGGGCGCGAGATGCCTGCCAGGAAGAAGACCCCCGCCAGCAAGAAGAAGCGAGCCCCGCGGCGGCGCGGGTGGCTGGGGCCGGCCGTGGGGGTGCTGGCGGTGGCGCTGCTTTGCGTTCTCGGGTGGCTCGTGTGGCCGTTCTGGCATCTCTCCGGCCAGTTCGCGGAGCGGCCGGCGGTGCAGCCGTCGCGGCTCTTCGGGGCGCCGCGGGTGCTGGCGGTGGGGGAGGCGGGGACGGCGGTGGGGCTGCGGCGGGAGCTCGAGGGCGCGGGCTACGCGAGCTCGCTCGGCCGGCGGCCGGCGCCCGGCCAGTTTCGAGCCGCGGAGGAGAAGCTCGAGATCCACGTCCGGCGCACGCCGACGGCGGAGGGCTGGCGCGCCGCCGGCCTGGCCGTCGTCTCCTTCGCGGGCGGCGCGATCCGGGAGCTGCGATGGCTCGGCGAGCCCGTGCCGCGGCTCGCCCTCGAGGCGCCGCTCGTGGGCTCCTACTACGGACCCGACCTCCGGGAGCGCCGGCCCGTGAGCCTCGACGACCTGCCGGAGGACCTGACCCGCGCCGTCCTGGCGGCGGAGGACGGGCGGTTCTTCGAGCACGGCGGGCTGTCGGCGCGCGGCATCCTGCGGGCGACGTGGATCAACCTGCGGTCCGGGAGCGTCCGCCAGGGCGGCAGCACGCTGACCCAGCAGCTGGTCAAGAACCTGTTTCTCACCCACGAGCGCAGCGTGGGGCGCAAGCTCCGCGAGATGGCGCTGGCGCTCCTCGTCGACTGGCGCTACAGCAAGCCCGCCATCCTCGCCGCCTATCTCAACGAGATCTACTGGGGCACCCGCGACGGCGTCAACCTGATGGGGGTGGGGGCCGCCGCCGAGGCCTACTTCGGCAAGGAGGCCTCGCGGCTGACGCTGTGCGAGTCTGCCGTGCTGGCGGGCATGATCCAGTCGCCGGGGACCTGGGACCCCGGCCGCCACCCGGACCGCGCCCGCGAGCGCCGCGACTGGGTGCTCGCGCGCATGCAAGAGCTCGGCTGGCTGGACGATCGCCGGCTGGCGGCGGCCCGCGGCGAGGCGCTGTGCTACGCCCCGCCGCCGGCCTCCCGGGGGCCCGAGGCCGGCTACTTCCGGGAGGCGGCGCGGGTCGAGGCCGAGCGGCGGTTCGGGGTGGGCGCTCTCGCCGACGCCGGCTTCGCCGTCCTCTCGACCCTCGAGCTCGGCGATCAGAAGGCGGCCGAGGAGGCGGTGGGGTGGGGCGTCGCCGCCCTCGAGGAGGGCTGGGAGAACGACCGCGAGACGGCCGGGCCGCTCCAGGCCGCGCTCGTCTCGATCGATCCCGCGAGCGGCGCCGTCACCGCCTACGTCGGCGGCCGCGACTACCGCGCCAGCCAGTTCGACCGCGCCCGGCTGGCGCGGCGCCAGGCGGGGAGCGCCTTCAAGCCGGTGGTCTACGCCGCCGCCTTCGAGCGCGGGACGAGCCTGCCGTCCGGGCTGCTCGCGGACGAGGAGCTGCGCCTCGAGGTCGCCGGCTCCGGGGTGTGGGAGCCGCAGAACGACGACCGGCGGTTCCGCGGCCGGGTGACGGCGCGCCAGGCTCTCGAGGAGAGCCTCAACGTGCCGACCGCGCGCCTGGCGCTGGCGACGGGTCTGGCCGAGGTCGCCGACACCGCTTCGCGGCTCGGGCTCGAGCGCCGCCTCGACCGCGTGCCGGCGATGGCGCTCGGGGCGCTCGAGGTGACGCCGCTCGAGCTGGCGACGGTCTACGCCACCCTGGCGGCCGGCGGCGTCCGCCGGCCGCCGCACTTCGTCACCGCGGTGCTGGGGCCGGACGGCCGGCCGGTGGCCGGCCGGCCGCTGCCGGAGCCCGCGGCGGTCCTCTCTCCGGAGAGCGCCTACCTCGTGACCTCGATCCTCGAGGGAGTCTTCGACCGCGGCACCGCCCGCGTCGCGCGCTCCTGGGGGATGAGCGACCGCCTGGCCGGCAAGACCGGCACGAGCAACGACCGGCGCGACAGCTGGTTCGCCGGCTACTCCCCGGACCGCGCCGCCCTGGTGTGGGTGGGCTACGACGACAACGCCCCGACCCGGCTGTCGGGAGCCCGCGCCGGCCTGCCGATCTGGAACCGCTTCGTCTGGCGCCTGCGCCCGCCCGGCGGCTACCCCGCCGCCCAGCCGCCGCCCGGCATCACCACGGCGACGATCGACCCGCTCTCCGGCGAGCTGGCGACCGGCCGCTGCCCCCAGGTCACGACCGAAGTCTTCCCCCGCGACCGCGTGCCGGCGGCGCTGTGCCACCTCCACGCCAGCCGCGCCGAGCTGCGGGCGAGCATGCTCGACGACACGAGCCGCGGCCGCTTCAAGCGCTGGCTCGATCGGGTCTTCAAGAGCAAGAAGCGCCCCCGTCCGCCCACGCCCTGAAGCCGCTGCGAGGCTTCGGCTTGGAGCCCCGCGCATGGCGGGTCGGCGGAGTGGCCAGTCGAGAAGCGATATGCTGGCGTGCTTCGCTTGGCTCCGGCCGCTTCGCGGCCGTAGCCGGGGGAGGTCGAAGCGAACGGGTGACCGGCAGATGACGAGTCCAACCGCGATCGAGGTCCGTGGGGCGCGGACCCACAACTTGAAGAACGTCAGCTGCCGGATTCCGCACGGCAAGCTGACGGTCGTCACCGGGCCGTCGGGGGCCGGGAAGTCGTCGCTCGCCTTCGACACGGTCTTCGCCGAGGGGCAGCGCCGGTTCGTGGAGTCGATGTCGACCTACGCGCGGCAGTTCCTCGACCGCGTGGAGCGGCCGCCGCTCGACGAGCTGCGGGGGATCCTCCCCGCCGTGGCGCTCGAGGCCCGCAACGCCGTGCGCAACGCGCGCTCGACGGTGGGCACGTTGACCGAGACCCACGACGTGCTGCGGCTGCTCTTCACCCATCTCGGCGAGGTGAGCTGCCCGGCCGGGCACGGCGCGGCGCGCGCCTGCACCCCCCAGCAGGCGGCGGAGGAGCTCGTCGCGGGCGCGGCGGGCGCGGCGTTCGTCCTCGTCGCCCCGGTGCGGCGGCCGCGGCGCGGCGCCTCGCAGGCGCTGGCCGAGCTCGTGCGCCAGGGCTTCGGCCGCCGGCTGGAGGGCGACGAGGTCGTCCGCCTGACCTCGCGCGCGACCTGGCCCGGGGACCTGGATCCCCTGCACCTCGTGCTCGGCAGGTTCCGAGCGGACGAGGGCTCCCTGACGCGGGTCGTCGACGCCGTCGAGGAGGCCTACCGGCTCGCCGCCGGCCGCGCCGTGGCGCGCGGCGAGACGACGCGCCACGTGAGCGCCGGGCCGGGATGCCCGCGCTGCGGCCTGGCCCTGCGCCGCCCCGTGCCGGCGCTCTTCTCCTTCAACTCGCCGCTCGGGGCGTGCGGCGAGTGCCAGGGGTTCGGCCGCGTCATCGGGATCGACCGCGACCGGGTGATCCCCGATCCCTCCCGGACCCTCGCCGAGCGGCCGTTCGCGCCCTGGAACACGCCCGCCTACGAGAAGCGCTACGAGCGGCTGTGGACCGCCTGCGCGGAGCGCGGAGTGCCGCTCGACGTCCCCTGGCGCGACCTGCCGCCCGCGGTCCGCGAGTGGGTGTGGTCGGGCAAGGGGCCGTTCACCAGCCTCGAGCGCTTTTTCGCCTGGCTCGAGAAGCGCTCGTACCGGGTCCACATGCGGGTGCTGCTGGCGCGCTTCCGGGCCTACGACCCCTGCCCGGCGTGCCGGGGGACCCGGCTGCGTCCCGAGGCGCTGAGCGTCACCGTCCAGGGGCGGACGCTCCCCAGCCTCACGGCCGAGAGCGTGGAATCGCTGCGTCGCTGGCTGGCGTCGGTCGCGTGGGGCGAGCGGCAGCTCGAGAAGGCGCACCACCTGATCGAGCAGCTGACGGCGCGCGTCGAGGTGCTGCACCGGGTCGGCCTCGACTACCTGACTCTCGACCGCCAGGCGCGGACGCTCTCCGGCGGCGAGACGCAGCGCATCCACCTGGCCGCGTCGCTGGGCTCGGGCCTCACGAGCACCCTGTACGTGCTCGACGAGCCGACGGTCGGCCTCCATCCCCGCGACAGCCAGCGGCTGCTCGAGCTGCTGCGCGACCTGGCGCGGCGCGGCAACACCGTGCTCGTCGTCGAGCACGACCGCACGCTCATCGAGGGCGCGGATCACGTGATCGACCTCGGGCCGGCGGCCGGCGAGATGGGCGGCGAGCTGCTCGCGGAAGGGCCGCTGGCGGCGATCCTCGCCAGCGACGTCTCCCTGACCGCCCGCTATCTGCGCCGTCCGGCGCGCGACCCGCGGGCCCGCCGGCACCTGGCGCGCCATCGCCGCGAGGCCGGCAAGCGCTCCCTCGACGTCGTTCTCGAGAGCCGGCCGCGGGTGCGCATCACGGGGGCGCGGGAGCACAACCTCGCCGGCTTCGACGTCGAGTTCCCGCTCGCCGCGCTCGTCGGGGTCAGCGGCGTCTCCGGCTCCGGCAAGTCCACCCTCGTCGAGAACGTCCTCTTCGGCAACTACCAGCGGCGCCTCGGGGTGGCCGACGCGGAGCCGGGAGAGTGCGACGGGCTCGACGGGCTCGACGGGCTCGCCTACGTCGCCCACGTCGACCAGTACCCGCTGGGCCGCTCGAGCCGCTCGAACCCCGTCACCTACCTCAAGGCCTACGACGCGATCCGCAAGCTCTTCGCCGCCACCCCCGCCGCGCGGCGGGCCGGGATCACCCCCGGCCACTTCTCGTTCAACGTCGACAAGGGGCGGTGTCCGGCCTGCCAGGGGACGGGCGCCCAGGAGATCGACATGCAGTTCATGGCGCCCGTCTCCGTGCCCTGCGACTCCTGCCTCGGGCGCCGCTTCACGCGGCGGGTGCTCGACGTGCGCTACCGCGGGCTCGACATCGCCGAGACGCTCGAGCTGACCGTGCAGCAGGCCCTCCTGCACTTCGCCGGCTCGCGGCTGCTGACCCGGCGCCTCGGCAAGCTCGCGGACGTCGGGCTCGGCTACCTGCGGCTCGGGCAGTCGACGGCGACCCTGTCCGGCGGCGAGGCGCAGCGCCTCAAGCTCGCCGGCTTCCTCGACCGCCCGGCCACGGAGGGGCGGCGGCTGTTTCTCTTCGACGAGCCGACGACCGGGCTCCACCTCTCGGACATCGACCGGCTGTGCGCGACGCTGCGCCGGCTCGTCGCGCGGCGCGACGGCGTCGTCGTCGTCGAGCACAACCTCGATCTGCTGGCGCAGGTCGACTGGATCGTCGACCTCGGGCCGGGCGGCGGCGTCCACGGCGGCCGCCTGCTCTACTCCGGCCCCCTGGGCCCGTTCCTGGACGGCGTCGAGAGCCCGACGGCGGACGCCCTGCGGGCCCACTTCGGGTCGGCTCCGCCCCGGGTGGCTCCCGAGCCGGCCGTTGCTAGGATGAGCGGGTGATGAGCGACTCGACGAAGCGCCAGCGGATCCTCCGGCTCGCCGGGCTCGCGGGGGCGGTGTTCCTGGGCCTCGTCCTGCTGGTGGCGGCGTGGACGAAGGCGATCGATCCGCACGCGTTCGCCGAGCAGATCACGGCCGAGGGGCTCGCCGGCTGGCTGCCCGCGATGACGGTGGCGCGGATCGCCCTGGGGCTCGAGCTCGCGCTCGGGCTGGCCCTCGTCCTCGGCATCCGCCGCCGCTGGGTGCTCGTCCCGGCGGCGCTGCTGGTCGGCTTCTTCCTGTTCCTGACGGGCCGCGCCTACCTCGACGAGCTGCGCGGCGTCGAGCGGGCGGCCGCGGCCTGCGGCTGCTTCGGCAACCTCGTCGAGCGCACCCCCGCCGAGGCCTTCTGGCAGGATCTGCTGCTCCTCGTGCCGCCGCTGGCCCTGGCGTTCCTCGGAACGCGGGCGGCCGCGCCCTTTCCCCGCCGCCGGCTGGCCCTCGTGGCGGCCGGCACCCTCGCCGGCCTGGGGCTGGCCTGGTGGGCGCCGGAGCTGCCGCTCGACGACCTGGCGACGCGGCTCGCGCCCGGGGTCGAGACCCGGGAGCTGTGCGCGGGCCGGCCCGCGGATCCGGACTACGTCTGCCTCGACGCCCTCGTCCCGGAGCTCGACCGCGGCGAGCACTGGGTGGTCCTCACCCATCTCGACGAGGAGGAGCTCGTCGCCGGCCTCGAGCGGCTGCACGCCCACTCCCTGGCCAACGGCGAGCCGCGCCTCTGGCTGGTCAGCGACGCGCTGCCCGAGGATCTCAACGCCTTCAGCTGGCAGTACATGGTGGCCACCGAGGTGCGCCTGGCGCCGGCGACCCTCCTGCGGCCGCTCTACCGCACCCTGCCGCGCTCGTTCCGGGTGCTCGACGGCCGGGTCGTGGAAACAATCCCGGGCCTTCCGGAGTTGGGAGAGGTCGGTGAAGGCTGGGCCGCGGCCGGCCGGCGAGCCCTGCTAGACTGAGAGACCGTGCCGCGCCCACGGGGCCGCACCCCCGGGAATGGCCGCATGGAAGCCCTTGCAGTGGAGGACAGGAGAGCCGTGAACACCCCTTCTTTTCGCAGTCGCGCGATCGTGGCGATCGCTTGCGCCCTCGTCGGCGCCCTCACTGGCGGCCTCGCCGCCGCCCAGCCGGCGATGAACGACTTCCTGCCCATCGACAAGTTCGTGTTCTTCCTCGACGGTGAAGAGGACGCGAACGCCGAGGTCTACCAGTCGCAGAGCGCCGGCGCCTACCTCGTGGTGCCGACCTTGAGCGAGTCGCCGCTGCTCGTCCAGGCGCGCAGCGCCGCGGTGTCGACGGTCAACCTGATGAAGGTCGACCGCCAGCCCAACGGCGGCGTCCGCCTGCTCGACGGCGCCATGCTGGCGCCGCTGGGGAAGTTCACCATCGCCGGCGACGGCATCGAGTTCTCCGTCGACGGGCGGGCGGCGCAGCTGCGCAACAAGCCGTGGCTCCTCGGCGAGCAGGACCTCGAGGCCATGCGCGCCTACAGCCGCGACTACCGGACGGGCGCCGACGCCTACGAGTTCTCGGAGCCCCTCGTGCGGCAGCTCCAGGCCGAGTCGCGCCCCGTCGAGGTCCGGGTGTTCTTCGGCACCTGGTGCCCGCACTGCCAGCAGGTCCTGCCGCGCGTCCTGCGGGTCGCCCAGGAGCTCGCGGGCTCGCAGGTGGCGCTCTCGTTCTACGGCCTGCCGCAGGGCGACGGCTTCAGCGCCGATCCGGAGGTCAAGCGCCTCGACATCGACTCCGTGCCGACGGCGGTGGTCTTCGTGAGCGGCCGCGAGGTGGGCCGCATCTCCGGCTCGAGCTGGAAGATCCCCGAGCTGGCGATCAAGAACGCGATCCAGGGCTCCTGAGCCCCGCCGGGTCCCCCCGCAAGCCGGAGTCCCGTCGCAAGCCGGAGCTCGGGACCGCAGCTCGGGACCGGGTAGTGCAGGACCGGGTAGTGCAGGACCGGGTAGTGGGACCGGGTAGTGCGGGACCGGGCAGCTCAGGACCGGGTGTAGGCCAGCGTCGCGGCCTCGTCGTCGGTGAGGGCGCCGACCTCGAGGAACATGGGCTCGCCCTCGTCGTCGTGGCGCAGGGAGAGGAAGGCGACGGCGTCGCCGCGCTGCCAATAGGCCAGGACCAGCGCTTCGCTCCACGGGGGGAAGTCGTCGCGGTCGACGCCGCCCCGGAAGGTCGGCGCGCCCCAATCGGCGCCGACCCGCGCCACGGCGTCCTCGAAGTCGGCGAGGAAGCTCGCGAAGATCGCGTCGGTCTCTTCCGGGCCGACCGCGCGGTGGCTGAAGTCGTCCACCAGCCGCAGGTGGAAGGCGTCGGCGCCGGGGCTGGCCGCCAGGAGCCGCTCGAGCACGGAGGTGAGGTCTTCGTCGATCGTCGCCTTCATCGTTGCGCCGGTAGTTGCGCTCATCGTCCCGTCGCCGGGGCGCCCAGCGCGGCCAGCGGATGGAGCCCGCCGTTGTGCCACAGCGCGTCGGGCGACTGCAGCTCGCCCGGCGGGGCGCAGCGCGCGACGCCGAGCTCGGCGAGAGCCGACTCTAGCGCCCACGCCGGGGCGCCCGCCAGCGCCGCGCCCGAGAGCCGGCCGCGCCAGGCGGCCAGCGCGGGCACGACCGCGTCGAGGCTCGCGAGCGGATGGACGCGCACGGTGCGCAGCCCCGGCGACGGCTGGAAGGCCGGCAGCGGCTCGACGACGACGGTGCCGGCGGCGAGCGCCATCGCCGGCTGCTCGAGGCCGCGCAGCCGCGCCTCGGCCCGCACCTGCTGCACCGCCGCGGCGACGCTCGGATCGAGCGGCCCCGGCGGCCAGGCCGCGGCCCGCTCGGCGAGCGCCCGGGCCAGCGCGCCGGCCAGGACGGCGGCGTCGCCGTCGGTGTAGACGGCCTGCACGGACAGGCAGCCGCGCTGGTCGAAGAGGGCGACGTCGCGGGCCAGGCCGGCGGCGGCGAGCGCCGGGTCGGCCGCCGCCGAGACGACGGCGAGGCTCGCCCGCGGCCCGTGGGCGACGCAGGTCCCGCGCGTCCGCCGCGCCACCGAGTCGACGGCCGGCTGGTCGCCGTAGACGAGAACGGTCGCCGCCCGCTCGAGAATCGGCGCCTCGAGCTCGACGGCGCCGCCCTCCCAGGTGGCGGCCGCGACGGCCGATGCGAGCTCCGGCGCGGCCCGGACGAGGGCGCGCACGAAGGCGGGCGCAAAGAGCGGCTCGGCCGACGCCGACTTGAGCAGCACCGGCCGGCCGAGCGCGAGGGCCGGCAGCAGGGGCTGCACCGCCAGCGCGGGGAGGTTCCCCGCCAGGATGACGGCGACGAGCCCCGAGGGCCCCGCTCCCGGGCGTCCCGCCTCCTGGCGTCCCGTTTCCGAGCGCCCCGGTCCCTGGCCTTCCGATCCCTGGCGTCCCGATGCCTGGCCTTCCGATCCCGGGCGTCCCGCTCCCGAGCGCCCCGCTCCCGAGGGCTGCAGCCCCTCCGCCTCGTCGAAGAGCCGGGCGGCGGAGGGCCGGTCGACGCCGCCGAGGACGGCTTCGAGCGCCGCGTCGAGGCCCGCCGCGGAGAGGCCGCAGAGCCTCAGCAGCGCCGGGCGCAGGGCTTCGCTCTCGGCCGACCCGGGATCCCGGAAGCGCGCGATCGCGTCGCACCAGGCAGCGAGCCGCCGCTCCAGCGACAGCTCGGCGAGCGCGCGGCCGCCGTCTCTCTCGAGCCGGTTGACGACGGCGGCGAGCCCCGCGGGGGTCCAGCGGGCCGCCGTGTAGCAGACGCCGTGGCGCTCGACGGCGACTCCGGCCGGCCCGGGCCCGGGCGGGAAGACGGCGTCGTCGATCATTCCCGGTCCCCGTTGCCGGCTTGGGCGCCGAGTCCCGGCGCCCCGTGCCGGCACCAAGTCCCGGCACTGGTGCGAGCGCCGCGTCTCGGGCACCCCGTCTCGGGCGCCGAGTCCCCGGCGCTCAGCCCGCCATCTCCTCGCTGAGCAGCGAGCAGCCCCGCAGCTCGGCCCCAGCGGCCCGGCCGGCGAGCCGGAACCCGCCGCCGTCGGCCACCGCGAGATCCTCCGTCAGCACGTGCAGGGCGGAGCCGACGTTGGCGAGGTCGAAGATCGCCAAGAGTCCCGGCGCCGCGCCCGCGGACTCCTCGAGCGTCGCCGGGTCGAGGATCCGGAAGCGCACCCAGGGCGGCGCCAGGAAGGGCCCCGGGCCAGCCGTGGGGCCGGCCGCGGAAGCGCGCGCGTAGAAGTGGCTCGTCAGCTCCGTCATCCCGTACTCGCGGACGATCGCCGTGGGCGCCACCCCGAGCCGCCTGCCCATCGCGGCCTCGAGCTCGGCGCGCGGCAGCTCCCGGCTGCGCCCTTGGTAGCCCCCCGTCTCGAACACGACGCTGCCGGCCGGCAGCCGGAAGGCGAGCCCGAGCCGCTCGAGCGCCTCCAGCAGCTGGACCAGCGAGAAGGCCGTGCCGAGCACCACGGCCGGCCGCCGGTCCCGCTGCCGCGCGGCCAGGAACCCCCGCGCCTCGCCGGCCCGCAGCCCCCTGCCCGCCGCCGCCACCCGGCTCCCTTCGCCCCCCCAGCGCCGCAGCACGTGGTCGATCATGAAGGCCAGACTCGAGCGCGGCGCCTCCTCGCGGCTCGGAACGAGCGACAGCATGGGCGGCCGCGAGAGTCCGCCGACCCCGCCGAGGCAGGCCCCCGGAAAGGTCGCGTCGATGACCGCCCGGTAGAGCTCCGGATACGGATGGTGATGCACGCTCGGCCCGGCGCCCGTCGTCCCCGAGCTGTGAAACACCTCCCGCGCTTCCCCGATCCCCAGCCGCTGCGTCTTGAAAGCCAGCGCCGGCACCATGGGAACCTGCCGCCAGTCGCCGAGACTCTCCGGCGTCACCCCCGCCGCGTCGGCGAGCCGCCGAACGGGTGGGCTCTCCGCCCAGTGCAGCGCAAAGGCCTCGCGAACCAGCCCCTCGAACGCCCCCTCACCCGCCGCCTCCGGCGCCCGCACGAACGCGGCGATCCGCTCGCTCAACATTGGAGGGATTCTGCCACGGACGCCTGCGACCGCCCCTCTGCTACAGTACGCCGCGACCCGACCCAGGAGCTTCCGGAGAGGCCTGATGAGCGAGTTCCCCTACCGCAAGAAGATCGAGATCGACAAGCCGGGGCGGCCCAAGCCGCCGAAGCAGACGGCGGTGATCGAGCAGATCGGGTGCACGGGCTGCGAGGCGTGCATCTCGTTCTGTCCGGTGGACTGCATCGAGATCGTGCCGGGGCCGGTCTTCGCCGAGATGCACAAGCTGGTCGAGGTCGACCTCGAGCGCTGCATCGGCTGCCAGCTGTGCGCCCGCTACTGCCCCTGGGAGACGATCGACATGTGGTCCTGGGAGGAGGGCGTGGCAGTGGCGCCGGGGCTCACGGTGCGCTCGCTGATCTACGACTACGACCCCGACCAGATGCACGAAGCCGCCGAGCCCCGCGTCGGGCCGGTCGGCCTCTGAGGAGTCCGGTGTCCGACGAGACCGGGTCCCGGGAATCCAAGGACGCGCCCGGGTCCGTCGGCTTCGACCCGGAGCTCGACGCGGCGCTCAAGAAGGTGCTGCAGGTGATCCACAAGGACCACCCGCTCTCCCCCAACCAGATCCTCGTCCTGGCCTCGGAGCTGCAGCGGCTCGGCGTCCACCGGCTCGTCGAAGAGCACATCCGCAAGTACAGCCAGCGACAGCCTGGCGGCCGGTAGCGCGCTGACGCCGCGGCCGGCTCAGGAGACCCGGCTGCCGAAGAACTCCTCGGCGGCCGATCCCGGGCTGCCGACGAGCTGCTCGGCCTGGCCCCAGTCGGCGGGGAGGTAGTGGCGGTAGGGGTTGGCGAGGAAGCGTTCGTCGAGGAGAGCCACGACGCCGGTGTCCTCGGCCGAGCGGATGAGGCGGCCGGCGGCCTGGACGACGCGGGTCATGCCGGGGACGACGAAGGCGTACTCGAAGCCGCGCTCGAACTGCTCGTCGTAGTAGCGCTTGAGCAGCTCGCGCTCGAGGCTCACGCCGGGCAGGCAAGGGCCGATGACGGCCACCGCCTTGAGCATGTCGCCGGGGTAGTCGACCCCCTCGGCGAAGACGCCGCCGGCGACGGCCAGGAGCAGGACGTCGCCGGCGAGGCTCGAGCGCAGGGCGTCGAGGAGGAGCTCGCGCTCGCGGTCGCCGTCGGCGCGGGACTGGATGAGGACGCGCTTGCCGGGGACCTGGAGGTGGCGGCCGACCTCGGCGAGGAACTGGTAGCTGGGGAAGAGCGCCAAGCAGTTGCCGGGCACGCGGCTGGCGAGCTCGCCCAGGCGGCGGGCGATGGGGGCGTAGTTGTCGGGGCGCCGGCGCCAGGTCGTCGCCACGGTGTCGTCGATCACCAGCCGGCGGTTGTCGGAGGGGAAGGGGCTCGGCAGCGTGAGGTGGGCGAAGCGCTCGCGGTCGAAGCCCAGCAGATCGCGGTAGAACTCGATGGGGGACAGCGTCGCCGACAGCCCGATGACGCTGTGGGTGCGGTTGATGAGCGCGCCGAGCTGGCGGCTCGGGTCCTTGCACAGGACGTGGAGGGCCGCGCCGTCGGCGCCGCGCTCGGCGTACTTGCTGAACGCCGGCCCCTGGGCCAGGACCAGGCCGTTCAGGAAGCGGAGGAGATCGAAGTAGAGGGCGACGAAGAGGTCGTTGGCGCGGAACGTCGAGGTCTCCCGGCGGTGCTCGAGGTAGTCGATGAAGACCTCGTCGAAGTCGACCCGGAGGGCAAACAGATCGTCCTCCGGCAGCGCCGTCTCGGCGGCCCGGGCGCGGCCGCCCGCCTCCTCGAGGGCCGCCGCGACGGTGGTCTCGACGAGGGCCGTGAGGCGGTGGGCGAGGGCGACGATCCGCCGCTCGATGGGGGCGCCGCCGACCATGGCCGCGGCGACCTGCCGCGTCGCCGCGGCGGCGAGCGACGGGCTGAAGTAGCCGCGGCCGCGCTCGACGAGGTTGTGGATCTCGTCGACGATCAAGACGACGTCCGAGAGATCGTTCTCGCCGCTGAAGTCGGTCAGCCCGACGTAGGGGGCGAAGGCGTAGTTGTAGTCGCAGACGACGACCTGGGCCTCGCGCGAGAGCTCGAGGCTGACCTCGAAGGGGCAGACCTCGGCGAGCCGGGAGGCCTCGAAGACGTCGTCCGGCAGGACCGTCGTGTGGGTGTCGCGGATGCGGCGCACGACCTGCGAGGAATGGAGCTTCGCGAAGTAGTCGCGGGCGAACGGGCAGTACTCCTCGTGGCAGATGATCTCGTCGTTGGCGCACATCTTGGCCTTGGCGCGCAGCTGCAGGCTGTGGAAGGCGTCCTCGCGGTTGAGCAGCTCGAGGACGCTCGTCGCCATCGTCTGCTGCAGCGTCTTGGCGGTGAGGACGAAGACGCGCTTGTCATGCTCGAGGGCGAACTTCAAGGCCGGATAGAGCGCCGCCACCGTCTTGCCGATGCCCGTGGGCGCCTCGACGAGCAGATGCCCCTCCTCGCCGAGGGCGCGCTCGATCGCCGCGACGATCTCCGGCTGCCCGGGGCGCACGGCGTCGTAGGGAAACGCCAGCCGCTCGGCGGCGCCGCGGCGGCCCGCGAGCGCGGCGTGCTTCTGCTCGTACTCGCGCAGCAAGGCGTCGAGACGCTGCTTGACGCCCCGCTCGAGGCGGCCGAGCTCGAGCGCCACGGGCTCGCGGTCGACGACGTCGCTGCCGATCTCGATGAGCACGAGCTCGGCCGCCACCTCCGCCTGCCCCTCGCGGGCGAGCATCCAGGCGTAGAGCCGGGCCTGCTGCTCGTACATCTGCCGGGCGGCGGCGGACAGCGAGCCGTCGCGGCGGACGGACTTGATCTCCTCGACGACGACGCCCTCTCCCGACCTGCGCAGCCCGTCGGCGCGGCCCTGGATCGTGACCTCCCAGCCGCGGTGGCTCAGCGTCGTCGCCAGCGCCACCTCGCGGCGGTAGGTCGGGTCGGCGGCGAGCGCCTCCTCCTGGTAGCGGGAGTGGATCGCCTGGCCGAGCCACATGCGCTCGTAGCCGCCGCGGTTGGCGAACCCCAGGCTCTTCTGCAGACGGGCGTCGAGAAGGTCCGCGACCGCCAGCTCGAGCGCGAAGTTCTCGCCGTCGAATCGCGGCGCCATGGGCGGAGTCTAACCCGCTGGCTGCCCTTCTCGGCGGGTCCGGCGGCCGGCCCGGGCGTGGCCCGCCGCGGGACGGAGCCGGCGGGCTGACAAGACCGCTCGTCTGGGATAGCCTGTCCCCCGTGAGCGACGGTAACCGCACGATCATCGACCTGCCGCAGATGCCGAAGATGCCCAAGCTGCCGACGGGGGCGCTGCGGCTGATCCTGCCCGCCGCGGTCGTGATCTTCCTCGCCGTCTCGAGCTTCTACCAGGTCGACCCCGAGGAGGTCGGGGTGATCATGCGGTTCGGCAAGTTCGTGTCGATCACGGATCCCGGGCTCCACCTCAAGCTGCCCTTCGGCATCGACCGGGTCTTCAAGGTGCCGGTACAGCGCCAGCTCAAGCAGGAGTTCGGCTTCCGCACCATCCGGGCGGACGTGCGCAGCGAGTTCCGGCCGGCCGAAGGCGAGTCCAACATGCTCACCGGCGACCTGAACGCCGCGGTCGTGGAATGGGTGGTGCAGTACCGGGTCGACAACCCCTACAACTACCTCTTCCGGGTGCGCGACGTCGAGGGCACCCTGCGCGACCTCTCCGAGGCCGTGATGCGGGAGGTGGTGGGCGACCGGACGGTCGACGAGGTCCTCACGGTCGGCCGCCAGGAGGTCGCGGACCTCGTGGAGCAGAGCCTGCAGGTGCTGTGCACGCAGTACGAGACGGGCATCAAGATCGAGCAGGTGGTGCTGCAGGACGTGACGCCGCCGGACCCCGTGAAGCCGTCGTTCAACGAGGTCAACCAGGCCGAGCAGCAGCGCGAGACGCTGATCAACCAGGCCCAGTCGGAGTACAACAAGGTGATCTTCCGCGCCCAGGGCGAGGCGCAGCAGACGATCGAGCAGGCGGAGGGCTACGCCATCGATCGCGTCAACCGCGCCGAGGGCGAGGCCAACCGGTTCCAGGCGCTCTACGGCGAGTACCGCAAGGCGCCGCAGGTGACCCGCAAGCGCATCTACCTCGAGACGCTCAACGACGTCCTGCCGCGGATGGGGAGCAAGATCATCGTCGACGACGACCTCACGGGCATCCTGCCGCTGCTCAACCTGCAGGCCGCGCCGGCCCGCGCGGACGGGGGCGGCAGCTGATGGCCCGCGTGCTGACCGTGCTCGTCGTCCTCGCGGCCCTCGTCGTCGTCCTGGGCGGCATCTACATCACGAACGAGGCCGAGCAGGCGATCATCACCCAGTTCGGCGAGCCGGTCGGCGATCCGATCACCGCTCCGGGCCTGCATTTCAAGCTGCCGCTTCTGCAGGTGGTCCATCGCTTCGACAAGCGGTTCCTCGAGTGGGACGGGGAGCCGAACCAGCTCACGACCAAGGACAAGCGCTTCATCTTCGTCGACACCCTGGCGCGGTGGCGCATTACCGACCCGCTGCTCTACTTCCAGCGGCTCCAGGACGAGCGGCGGGCCCAGAGCCGCCTCGACGACATCCTCGACGGCGAGACCCGCAACGCGATCGCCAACCACGAGCTCGTCGAGGTCGTCAGGACGAGCAACCGCGAGCCGGCGCAGGACGAGTCGAGCTTCTCGGAGGACCAGACCCTCCTCGACCCGATCGAGGTCGGCCGCGAGAAGATCCGGCTCGAGATCCTCGGCAAGGCGCAGGCCCGCACCGGCGACCTGGGGATCGAGATCCTCGACCTCCAGTTCAAGCGCATCAACTACGTCGAAGACGTCCGGGAGAAGGTCTACCAGCGGATGATCGCCGAGCGGGTGCGGATCGCGGATCGCTACCGCTCCGAGGGCGAGGGCGAGGCGGCGCGGATCAGCGGCGAGCGCGAGCGCGAGCTCAAGCGCATCGAGTCCGAGGCCTACCGCACGGCGCAGGAGATCGTCGGCCGCGCCGACGCCGCCGCGACGGAGATCTACGCCAAGGCCTACGATCAGTCGGCCGACGCGCGCCAGTTCTACGAGTTCTTGAAGAGCATGGAGACCCTGCGCTCGACGGCCAGCGCCGACACCTCCGTCGTGCTGTCGACGGAAGGCGAGTTCTACAGCTTCCTGAAGAGCTCTCAATAGCCGGGCCGCTCGCAGCCAGGGGGTGCCCAGTCCGATGAGCTTCCCACGTCGTGCCGGCGCCCTCGCGCTCTGCGGTCTGGCGCTCGCGCTTCTCGGTCCGGCACCAGCCGGCGGGGCGGGGCTGCGCGACCAGCTGGTCTCCGCCACGGAGAAGGTGCGGCGGGCGGCCCCGGCGCTGGGCGTGCACGTCGTCGAGGTGCGCTCCGGCGAGACGGTCTACGCCTACGAGCCCGATCGGGTCCGCATCGTCGCGTCCAACGCCAAGCTGTTCACGTCGGCGGCGGCCGTCGACCGGCTGACGCCCGGGTACTTCCTCGAGACGACGCTGCAGGCGCGGGGGCTCGTGCTCGAAGGACGGCTCGCCGGCGACCTGGCGGTGGTCGGCGCCGGCGATCCGACGATCTCCGGGCGGCATCACGGCGACGACCCCCTCTTCGTGTTCCGCCAGTGGGGCCGCGAGCTGCGGGCGGCGGGAATCGAGCGGGTCGGCGGCGACCTCGTGCTGGTCGACGGCTTCTTCGAGGCCGAAGGGGTACACCCCGACTGGCCGCGCGATCAGCTGCACAAGTGGTACGAGGCCCCCGTGTCGGCGCTCACGTTCAACGACAACTGCGTCTGGGTGTCGGTCCGGCCGGGCGCCGCGCCGGGCGCGCCGGCGTCGGTGGAGATCACCCCGGACGTCCCCACCGTCAGGGTCGAGAGCCGGGCCCTGACGACCAGCCGGTCGCGCAGCCACTCGATCGCCGTCGATCGCCGCCCCGGCAGCAACGTCGTCGAGGTCTCGGGGCTCGTCTACCAGGGCGCCGAGCCGTTCGTCGTCGCCGTCACCGTCCCGGACCCGGCGCGGCTCTTCGGGGACGGGCTCGCGGCGGGCCTCGCGCAGGCCGGCGTGACCCTCGAGGGGGCCGTGCGGGTCGAGCACCACCTCCCCGAATCGCCGTGGCGGGTCCTCGTCCGCCACCGGACGAGCCTCCAGACCGTCCTCGAGGTGACCAACAAGCGCAGCCAGAACCTCTACGCCGAGGCGCTGCTGAAGCTCCTGGGAGCCGAGCTCTGCGGCGAGGGCAGCTGGGCCTCCGGCGCGCGGGTCGTCGCCTCGTTCCTCGAGGAGC
Source organism: Acidobacteriota bacterium (assembly GCA_029862975.1). Classification (GTDB taxonomy): domain Bacteria; phylum Acidobacteriota; class Thermoanaerobaculia; order Multivoradales; family JAHEKO01; genus CALZKB01. The sequence continues at coordinate 25,641 of JAOTWP010000012.1, read as the reverse complement.
TGGGAATCGAGCCCGGCGCCTATTCCTTCGTCGACGGCTCGGGCATGAGCCGCAACGACCAGTTCTCGCCGCGGCAGGTGACGGCGCTCCTGCGCCACATGTTCTTCCACCGCCACGGCCGGGCGTACATGCAGTCCCTGGCCTACGCCGGGGAGTCGGATCTCGATCCGCCGTGGATGACCTCGTCGCTCTCGGAGCGTTTCGTGGAAGAGCGCTACCGGCACAACGTCGTCGCCAAGACCGGCGGTCTCGACGGCGTCTCGACGCTCTCCGGATACGCCAAAGGGCGCTCGGGAACGCTCTACGCCTTCTCGATCCTCTGCAACGGGGCGCCGGCCCGCTGGCGCGCCAAGCAGGCCCAGGACGAGATCGTGCGGGCGCTCGTCGACTTGGGATAGCGAGCCATGAGCCGTCACGTCGAGCTGATGAGGCAGCTGGAAGACCTCGTGGAGTCCGTGGAGTCCGATCACGGGGCGTCCTCGATCCGCGCCCTCGCCGCCCGCGCCGTCGAGCGATTCGGCGACCAGCTGGGGATCACGGGGGGCCGGGTGTACGTCCGCGACGGCGCCGACTACATCCTGACGGGCTCGTTTCCGGCCGCCGCCGGCGAAGTCCCCAGGATCCGGGTGCCGGACACCTACGGGCCCATCGACCTCGTGCTGCAGCGCCGGTTCATCTACATGCGGCCCGGCGATCCGGAGCTCGACCCCGAGCTCGAGGAAGTGATCGGCGCCCGCGATTTCGCCGCCATCTGGATCGGCGGCGCGCTGTGCGACTGCATTCTCGCCTTCGACGTGGCGCCGGGCGCCGGGAGCGACGAGATCCGCCACTCCCTCGTCATCCTGCGGCACAGCATCAACCACCGCCTGCGCGAGTCCTGGCTCGGCGGCGTGCTCAAGGAGGCCCGGATGATCCAGGCCTCCATCCTGCCGCGGCGGCCGCCGGTCTTCGGCAGCTTCGACCTCGCGGGGCGCTCGAGCCCCGTGGAGGGCGTCGGCGGCGACTTCTACGACTTCATCCCGCTCTCCCCGAAGCTGCTCGGTCTCGCCATCGCCGACGTCTCGGGCCACGGCCTGCCCGCCGCCCTGCAGACCCGCGACATCTACATGGGGCTGCGCATGGGCCTGTCGCTCGACTTCAAGATCGTCCGCACGGTCGAGCGGCTCAACCGGATCGTCAGCGGCAGCACCCTGACGAGCCGCTTCGTCTCCATGTTCTACGGCGAGCTCGAGCTCAACGGCAACTTCATCTACGTCAACGCCGGCCATCCGCCACCGCTGCATCTCGACCGCGCGGGCCGGGTTCACGCGCTCGTCGAGGGCGGGGCGGTGCTCGGCCCGCTGCCGGACGGAGCCTACGAGCGCGGCTTCCTGCGCCTCAGGGCGGGCGATTCTCTGGTCCTCTACACCGACGGCATCGTCGAGACCGAGGGCAACGCGGGCGCCGGGGTCGAGGAGTACGGGATGGACCGGCTGCTCCACAAGGCCGGGGAGTGCGTCGAGCTCTCCGCCGCGGACACCGTGGCCGCGATCTTCGAGGACGTCCAGCGCTTCGGGGCGAGCGTGCGCACGCAGGACGACCGGACCCTCGTCGTGCTCAAGTATCCCCCGGGCTGAGCCGCGTGCGCTCGACGATCTCGAGCTGCTGGCGCACCTTGACGAGGTGGCCGGCCGGGTAGGCGGCCGAGCGCAGCAGGGCGCCGGGGTAGATGGCGGTGCCCGCGCCGACGATGCACCCCGGGCCGAGCACGCAGTTGCAGCCCGCGCGGACGCCGTCTCCGAGCAGGGCGCCCAGCTTGCGCCGGTTCGTGGCGACGGCGCGGCCGTCGATCTCGACTTGGATCTCGCCCCCGTCGTGGCGGTAGTTCGAGAGGATCGTGCCCGCGCCGAGGCTCGCCGCCGCGCCGAGGATCGAGTCGCCGACGTAGGACAGGTGCGCGACCTCGGCGCCGGGCAGCAGGATGGAGCGCTTGACCTCGCAGTGGGCGCCGACGAGGGCGCCGGCGCCGATCCAGCAGCCGCCGCGCAGATAGGCGCCGGGGCCGATGGTGACGCCCGCGCCGACGAAGATCGGCCCCTCGAGGACGGCCGTGGGGTGGATGCGGGTCCCGGCGCCGATCGCGATGCGGTCGCCGAGCAGGTGGAAGTCTGGGGAGAGGCCGATCTCGATGCGCTCCGAGGGCAGCGCCGCCAGGGCCGCCGCCAGCGGCCCTTCGAGCAGCTGCCACGGAGCGGCCTCGTCGTAGAAGGGGCGGAGCGCGGGCGGCAGATCGGCGAAGAGCGGCGGCAGCGCCATGGCTCGATTATGCCGCAGCAAGGGACCCCGGGCGCTAACATGGCGGGCTCGGGTGACCTCGCATGGGTAGCTTTCGGACGTTGCCGCGGTCCTTCTTCCGGCGCTCCGCGGTCGAGCTGGCGCCCGATCTCCTGGGGCGCTACGTCGTCCGCGAGCTCGCCGGCGAGCGCCTCGCCGTCAGGATCGTCGAGACCGAGGCCTATCTGGGCGCCGAGGATCGCGCCAGCCACGCCTGGAACGGGCGGCGGACGGAGCGCACCCGGGCCCTCTACCGCCCCGGCGGCTTCGCCTACGTCTACTTCATCTACGGCATGCATCACATGCTCAACGTCGTCGCCGGGACGAGCGCCGACGGCTCCGCCGTCCTCGTGCGCGCCGGCGAGCCGGCGCGCGGCGTCGCGACGATGCTCGCCGCCCGCGGCCTCGAGGGGAGCCCGCGGCCCGGCGACGTGGCGGGCGGCCCCGGCAGGCTGTGCCGGGCGCTGACGATCGACCGCTCGGCGAACGGGGTGCCCCTGTGGCGCGGCCCCCTGCGGATCGCCCACGGCGAGCCGGTGGCGCCCGGCGACGTGGCGGTCGGCCCGCGGGTCGGCGTCGGCTACGCAGGCGCGGCCGCGGCCTGGCCCCTGCGCTTCGCCGTCCGCGGCAACCCCCACGTCTCCCGCCCGCGTCTCTGAGCGGGGCGGCGCCGCGGCCCCGGCGGGCGGCCGGCTGCCGGTCGCCGCCGGCGGAGATCAGTCGAGGTAGATGTGCCCGGCCTCGAGCAGCTGCCAGAGGACGACCTGGGTCTCGAGGGTCGGGATGGGGGAGATCTTGAGGATCGTGCCCAGATCGTACGTGCCGTTGATGCGGCTCAGGATGAAGCCGGCCTCGGCCGAGATCTCGAGCCTGCTGAGGTCCGCCAGGTTGGCGCTCAGGTGGGGCACCGCGGTGTTGCCCAGGCCGTGCTCCGCGAGCGTCCGGCGGATGCGGTCCTCGATCTCCCTGGCCTTCGTCTTGGCCGCGCGCGATTCCGGATCCAGGTCGCAGGCCGCGCGGGTGTGGCGCAGCGCCCGGAGCAGGTGGCCCTCGTCGAGATGCCGCAAGGCGACCTCGATCAGCGCCGCGGCGTCGATCGCTTCGCCGTTGGGGACGGCCGGCTCGATCGTGGCGGCCGCGCGCGGCCGCACCACCTTGAGGTGGCCGAGCCGGATCTGGTCCCACAGGACCCGGCAGACGTAGAACTCGCTCGAGTGGGTATCGAGAGCGATCTCCTCGATCGTGCGGTCGTCGTTGACGAGCTGCAGGATCTGCTCGGCCCCGGGATCGCCCTCCGGGGCGACGAGGTTGCCCACCGACACGGGCACGCAGTGCTTCGAGGGGATCAGCTGGCGGATGCGGGTCCAGTCGTCGAGTCGTTTGGCGCCGCGCAGGACGAGGGTCTGGACGTCGAGCGAGATCGGGACCATCTCGAAGGCCGGCAGCTCGTCCTCCACGAAACGGAAGTCGGCGTCGGCCCAGGTGAAGATCTCGTAGATGCTCTCCTCGGCCTTGAGGCGCAGCATCTGCTCGAGCTCGACCTCGCCGATGGCCCCCAGCGTCGTCAGGATCTTCCCGAGCAGCATGCGGTTGCCGCTCTGCATCTCGATGGCCTTGGCCAGCGTGAGCTCGTCCAGGAAGCCGTGGCTCACGAGAAAGTGCCCGAGGTACTCGGTGTGGTCGCTCGACGCCGTCGCGATGATCCTGCCGTCGCGGAAGTAGACCTGCTTCTGCGTCCCCTTCTTGGCCACGAGCAGCATGCCGGTCTTCCGCCCCCTCGCCAGCCATTGCAGCAGCTCGGCGAAGTCCATGGAGTTCAGGCTGCCGGTCAGGCTCATCGCGGGGGCTCGCGCCCGCGCCGCACCCGCCGGTCCGGCTCGCTCATCAGAAACGCACCGGGATGGACGGGTCGACCTGGCGGATCGTGTCGACGAAGCGCACGATCCGCTGGGGCAGGGACATGAAGAGGGTCGACGTCCGCGAGCCGCCGCCGAAGAAACGCACCCCCGCCATCAGCCGGTCGCCCGTGACGGCGGTGCTGGAGAGCACGATGTCCTCGCCCGGCGCCAGCTCCGCGGTGGCGTACAGGCGGTCGACGTCCGAGCCGAGCTCCGCGACGCGGCTCTGCTGCCGCTCGTCGAGGGGGGTCAGGCGGGCCTGGATCTCGCCGCCCAGGCAGCGCATCGCGGCGGCGGTGATCACCCCCTCGGGGGCGCCGCCGATCCCCATCACGGCGTGGATGCCGGTGCCGCGGACCGCGGCGGCGATCCCGGCCGACAGGTCCCCGTCGCCGATCAGCCGCACCCGGGATCCGGCCTCCCGGATGTCGGCGATCAGCTGCGCGTGGCGCTCGCGGTCGAGCACGACGATCACGAGGTCCTCGACCCGGCGGTCGAAGGCCTTGGCGATGTTGCGCAGGTTCTCCGCCACGGGAGCGTCGAGGTGGACGCGGCCCTTCGCCGTGGGCCCGACGACGAGCTTGTTCATGTAGATGTCGGGCGCGTACAAGAGGCCGCCGCGCTCCGCCGCCGCCAGGATCGCGACGGCCCCCGGGTCGCCGGTGGCGCACAGATTGGTGCCCTCCAGCGGGTCGACGGCGATGTCGACGCCGAGGGCCTGCGGGTCGTCCCGCCCGGCGCCGAGCTCCTCGCCCACGTAGAGCATGGGGGCCTCGTCCCGCTCGCCCTCGCCGATGACGATCCGGCCGGCCATCGGCAGCCGGTCGAGCTCGCGGCGCATCGCTTCCACGGCCACGTGGTCGGAGTGCGTCCGCCGGCCGAGGCCCATCGTGTGGGCGGCGGCGATCGCCGCCTCTTCGGTGACCCGAATCAGCTCGGGGCCGATCAGGCTCGCGACCGAGGTCAACGGGAGCTCCGGGCCGGCTCCGGCCGCCGATCCCCGCTCCTCGCCGGCGGGTCGAACGCCGGGATCCCCGTGATGGCCTCGCCGATGATGAGGTTGTGCATGTCGTGAGTGCCCTCGTACGTGTAGACCGACTCGATGTTGAGCATGTGCCGGATGACGGGGTAGTCGTTGACGATCCCGTTGGCGCCCAGGAGCTCGCGGGCGAGCTTCGCGCACTCCCGCGCCACCCACACGTTGTTGCGCTTGCCCAGCGAGATCTGGGCGTGCTTGACGCGGCCGGCGTCCTTGAGCCGCCCGATCTGCAGGACCAGGAACTGCCCCTTGGTGATCTCGCTCAGCATCCAGACCAGCTTGTCCTGCACGAGCTGGTGGCTGGCGATGGGCTGGCCCTGGAACTGGATCCTCTCCTTGGCGTAGGCGAGCGCCGTGTCGTAGCAGTCCATGGCGGCCCCGAGGCCGCCCCAGGCGATGCCGTAGCGGGCCTGGTTGAGGCACATCAGCGGGCTCTTGAGGCCGGCGCTGCCCGGCAGCAGGTTGGCGGCCGGCACGCGGCAGTCCTGGAAGCCGAGCTCGGAGGTGACGGAGGCGCGCAGGGAGAACTTGCCGTGCTGGTCGCGGGTCGTGTACCCGGGAGTTCCCTTCTCGACGAGAAAGCCGCGAATTCCCTCGTCGGTCCGAGCCCAGACGACCGCGACGTCGGCCAGACTGCCGTTGGTGATCCACTGCTTGGCCCCGTCGATCACCCACGCGTCGCCGTCGCGGCGCGCCTTCGTGCGCATGGCCCCCGGGTTGGACCCGAAATCGGGCTCCGTCAGCCCGAAGCAGCCGATCGCCTCGCCGGCGGCGAGGGGAGGGATCCAGCGCTCCTTCTGCTCGGGGGAGCCGAACGTGGAGATCGGGTACATGACGAGCGCGCTCTGCACGGAGACGAAGCTGCGCAGCCCCGAGTCGCCGCGCTCGAGCTCCTGCATGATGAGACCGTAGGCGACGTTGCTGAGCCCGGGGAGCCCGAACTCGTCGAGGGTGGCGCCGAAGAGGCCGAGCGCCGCCATGTCGGGCACGAGCTCGATGGGGAACCTGCCCTCCTCGTGGCACTCCTCGATGATCGGCTTGACCTTGTCGTCGACGAACCGTCGCACGGTGTCGCGGGCGAGCCGTTCTTCGTCGGTCAGGAGCGAGTCGAAGTCCAGAAAATCAACGCCCGTAGAGCGAGTCAAGGGGGGGTCCTCCTCGGCGGGGAATGGGGCGAGACGGCGCTCGACGCCTCTGTCGCAGCGCTGTCGGAGCGGCGGCGAGCATACCATGACGTCCGCGGGCACGAGGGGCCGCGGCGCGGCGCCGGGAGCGGCCACGGCGGGCTCGCCGCGCTGCCGTTGCAGTATGATCGCCGCGCGATGGCGGGTTTCCCCGGAGGTAGCGCGTGGGCGATGGCCCGGGACATAGCCGAGGGGCACGTCCTCGTCACGGAGCGCACCTTCACCCGCCTGAAGAACCAGGAGATCGACCGGCTCCGGTTCGAGCTCGCCCGCCTCCTGACCAGCCTGCGCGGCAAGCCGCCGGCGATCGACGCCACGCAGGAGATCCAGCTCCGGCAGCGCCGGATGCAGCGACTGACGAGCGCCCAGCGCATGCTCGAGTCGTTTCTCGACAGCACCCGGCGCCGGGCCTGAGCGCGATGCCGCAGCCGCTCGCGCTGATGGGCACGATGGTGCTGTCGCTCGCCGGGGCGCTGGCCATCGACTGGCTGGGACATCGGGCGGGACTGACGCCGCCCGGCTTCGTCGTCCCCGAGGGTCGCGAGGCGCGAGTCTGGGGGGCCCTCGTGCGCCGCTCGCTGGCGATCATGCTGCTGGCCGCGGTCCTGTGGCTCGGCGTATTCGGTGCCCTGGCGACGCTCGGCGCCGCGCCGCCCGCGGACCTGACCGGCACCGGCGTGGGGGTCCTCTTCCTGCTGCATCTCGTGTTCGCCGCCGCCATCGTCCTGTGGTACCTGCTGGGCTTCGCCGGCTTCCGCTCGTTATCGCTGCCCCGGGTGCTCGGCCTCGAGACGGCGTCGCTCCCCCGCGAGCTGCTCGTCGGACTGGGCGCCGGAGTCGGCGCCTGGGTCGTCGTCATCGCCGTCCTGCTGGTCGTCGGCCTGGTGATCGTCGCCACGGGAGGGGAGGACGCGCTGCCGCGCGAGCCGCCGGCGATGATCCCGTGGATCGCGGGCCTGCCCATCGCCGTCCGCCTGGCCGTGAGCCTCTCCGCCGGGTTCTTCGAAGAGCTCTTCTTTCGCGGCTTCCTGCAGCCGAGGACCGGGGTCGCGCTGTCGACGGCGCTCTTCGTCCTCGCCCACGCGAACTACGAGCAGCCCCTGATGCTCGTCGGCATCGCTCTCCTGTCCCTGATCTTCGCGCAGCTCGTGCGCTGGCGGCGCAACATCTGGCCGGCCATCGTCGCCCACGCGCTCTTCGACGCGGTCCAGCTCCTGGTGGTCGTGCCGATGGCTCTCGAGTTCCTCGAGCGCGGCGAGGCCGGGCCCTGGCTGCCGATCGCCGGCCTCGGGTAGCGGCGGGCGCCTGCTAGACTGCCGCCCGGATCCGACCCAGATGACGGCGCCCCGACCCCAATTCCGCGTAGCGATCGGCAGTCGCTTCGAGAACATCGAGCTGGTGCAGATCGCGATCGAGGCGTCCCTGGATCTCCTGACCCTGGACGAGGCCACGTCGCATCGAATCGGCCTGGCCGTCCGCGAGGCCGTGGCCAACGCGATCCGGCACGGCAACGACGGCGATCCCGACAAGAGGGTGGAGGTCGAGTGCGTCCTCGAGACCGATCAGGTGGTCGTGAAGGTGGAGGACCAGGGCCGCGGATTCGATCCGCGGGACCTTCCCGACCCGCTACAGCCGGACAACCTCCTCAAGACGAGCGGCCGGGGGATCTTCTTCATGAGCCAGTTCATGGACGAGATCGACTACTCGTTTAGGCCCGAGGGAGGTACGATTGTGACCATGAGAAAGACGATCACGCCCTCGTCCTCCGCGGCGGGGCTCAAGGAGGAGGAGTAGGCCATGGAAATCACCGCGCAGCATAATCAGGGCGTCACCGTCCTGTATCCGAAGGGCAGGATCACGATCGGCAAGGGCGACGTCGCCCTCAGAGAGGCGGTGCTCGGGGCGCTCGATGCGGGCGGCACGAAGATCCTCATCAACCTCAAGGGCGTGAGCACGATCGACTCCTCGGGCATCGGGGAGACGGTCTCGGCCTTCACCACCGTGAAGAAACGGGGAGGCGATCTGAAGCTGTGCGAGCTGTCCTCCAAGGTCATGGACGTGCTGCAGGTCACCCAGCTGATCACCGTGCTCGACGTCTTCGACAGCGAGCAGGAAGCGCTCGACTCCTTCTAGGCCGGACGCCTCAGCCCCCGGCGCCGGGGACGGGCTCGAGCCAGCGGGCGCGCCGCAGGCTGTAGAGCTCGCCGCTCAGGTAGTTCTCGTAGCCGGCGAGCGCGGCCGGCATCACCGCGACGTTCATCTTGCTCAGCAGGCTGACGAGCGGCACCTCGTCGGCGAAGATCTGCTGCGCCTCGAGGTAGAAGGGGCGCCGGTCGCCGGCCGCCACCGGCGCGGCTCCGAGCTCGAGCAGGCGATCGAAGGCCGGGTTGCCGTAGCCGCCGCGGTTGAACCCGCCGGGCGGGACGCTCTTCGAGTGGAGCATGAGCGCGAAGATCTCGGGGTCGACGATCCCCGTCTGGGTCAGGCTGAAGATCTGGTAGTTGCCTCGCTTGACGTCGTCGTAGAAGGTCGCGAACTCGTAGGAGCGGATCTCGATCCCGATCCCGACGGCGGCGAGCATCGACTGGATGACCTGCGCCTGGAGGACGGCGGTCTGGTCCGTCGACGTCTTGTAGGTGAGCGTGAAGCGGGACGCCGGACCGTCGCCGTCGGGATCCGGGAAGCCCGCCCCGTCGAGCAGCGCCCGGGCCGCCGGAGGATCGTAGGGCACGGGCGCGAGACTCTCGTCGTGCGCCCAGTGACCCGGCGGGATCGGCGACTCGCCGACGATTCCCAGCCCCTGCCACAGCGAGGCGACGATCCGCTCGCGGTCGATCGCCCGCAGGATCGCCCTCCTCACGGCGACGTCCGCCAGCGGCCCGGCGCGCAGGTTCAGGCCGAGGTACTGCCAGTTGGAGCCCGGGTCCACGACGACGCGGAACTGCGGGTCCGCCCGGAAGCCGGCGATCGTGTCGGGCGGCAGGCCGTTGACGACCAGGTGGGTGGATCCCTTGCGCAGCTCGAGCTCGCGCACCGTGGCGTCGGGGACCTGCTTGAGCACCACGCGGTCGAGCGCCGGGCGGCCCTGCCAGGCCTCGTCGTTGGCCGCGAGCACCGTCCGGTCGGGGCCGCGGCTGACGAAGCGGAACGCTCCGGTGCCGACGGGGTGGTCGTTCATCGTGTCCGGGTCGGCGCCGGCGGGGATGATGCCCAGGTAGGTCGTCAGGTTGACGAGCATCGCGCCGTAGGGCTGCCGCATGTGGAAGTCGACGACCAGCGGCGCCACCGCGACGACCCGCTCGAGCGGATCGAACGCGCCCCGTTTCGGGGTCACGACCGTGCCGTCGAGCATCGACTGGAACGTCCAGACGACGTCGTCGGCGGAGAACGGCCGGCCGTCGTGGAAGCGCACCCCGGGGCGCAGGCGGAAACGGTACCGCAGCCCGCCGTCGAGGATCTCCCAGGACTCCGCCAGCTCCGGGCCGAGGTCGCCGTTGGGTCTCTTCTCGACGAGCCCGTTGTGGACGAGCTCGAAGACGCGAGCCGAGCTCTGGTCGGTCCCCACGCGGGGGTCGAGGTGGATCGGCGGGGTCTCGAAGGCGACGACCACTTCGTTGGCTCGCGGCCCCGCGGCCGGGCCCGCGCAGGCCGCGACGGCGGCCGCCGCGAGAAGGGCGAGCCAGCCGCGGGCGGAAGGCTGCTTTGCTACGATGATCGACAAGGGTCGGAGGACGATCGAGAGGGTCGGAGGCGGCCGGCGAATCGGACGATGGATGCTACCAGCTCGCGGGTTCCCGGCCGCCGCCGCCCGCCGCGGCTCGCGCCGGCCGTCGCCGCCGGCCTGCTGGGGCTCGCCCTCGTGGACGCGGCCGGGGCGCAGCCGGCGGCCCGCGAAGCGGACCTGGCGGCCATTCGCGCGCGGGTGGGGGAGCTGGAGGCGCGGCTCCGCGACATCCGGGAGCGCAAGCGAGGGCTCGTCGGCGATCTCGTCGAGGCGGACTACGACCTGCAGCTGCAGGGCGAGCGGCTGGCCGAGGCGCGGCGCGAGCTGCAGGGCGCCCGGGCGAGGCTCGAGGCGGCGGAGAGCGAGACCGGCGAGCTCGAGGACCGGCTCGCCCGGATCCGCGCGGCGGCCTCGCGGCGGGTCACCGGGCTCTACCGGATGGGCGGCCGCGGTCCCGTGCGGCTGCTCGCGTCCCTGCGCGCCACGGACGACCTGCTGGGCGCGCTGCGCGGCCTGCGGTATCTCGTGCGCCGCGACGTCGAGCTGCGCCGCTCGTTGAACGTCGCGCGGAGCGAGCTGGCCGTCCAGCTGCGCGCCCTCCGGTTCCAGCGCCGGGAGGTCGAGATCCTCGTCGACACCGAGGCGGCCAGGATGGGCGACCTCGAGCGGCTGCGGCGGCGGCGGGCGTCGCTGGTGGCCGAGGTCGAGCGCCAGGAGGCGGCGACGGCCGGCGAGTACGAAGGGTGGGTCGACCGCCAGGGCAAGCTCGCCGACCTCATGGCGCAGGTTGCCGCCCGCGGCGGCCTGTCCCTCGCGGGCCGGCGGATCCAGGACTATCGCGGCGTTCTCGACCGGCCCATCGTCGGCTCGATCGTGCGCGCCTTCGGGCCGCGCCGGGATCCCCGCTACAAGACTCTCGTCCCCCACAACGGGCTCCAGTTCGCCGGTCTCGCCGACGAGAGCGTGCGGGTGGTGTTTCCCGGGCGCGTCGTCTACGCCCAGCCCCTCGAGGGCTACGGCGAGACCGTGATCGTGCTGCACTCCGGGCGGGTGTTCACGCTCTACGCCGGGCTGGCGACCCTCGCGGTCCGAACCGATGAGTTACTATCCCTCGGTCAGGTGGTCGGTGCGGCCGACGGCGGTCTCTACTTCGAGGTCCGCGAGGAGAACAGGCCGGTCGATCCCGCGGAGTGGATACGGTGAGCTCGACGAGAAGCGCCCTGCGCAGCCGCTTGATCTTCATGGCGTTCTCCGTGGCGTGCCTGGCGCCGTTCGCGACCGGAGCCCTGATCGGCGCCGACGCCGGCGGCGAGGACTCCCTCTTCAAGGAGCTGTCGGTGCTCTCCGAAGTGCTCACGCTCATCCAGCGCACGTACGTCGACGAGACGTCGATCGGCGATCTCCTCGCGGGTGCGCTCGAGGGCGCGACCGACGCGCTCGATCCGCTGTCGACCTTCGTGCCGGCGGAGCACGCGGCGACCTACGCCGAGACCCTCCGGGTGGGCTCCAGCGTCAGCGGCCTCGTCGTGGCCAAGGACCGGGGGATCGCCTACGTGGTCGCCGCCGTGGACGGCGGCCCGGCGGCAGCGCAGGGCGTGCGGCCGGGAGACGTCATCGCGGCCGTCGACGGGGCGTCGACCCGCGCGATGCCGCTCTGGCGCCTGCAGGGCGTCCTGGCCGGACCGCCGGGAACCGAGCTCGCCCTCGAGCTTTTGCGCAACGGCCAGGAGGTCAGGGCGCGGCTCACCCTCGAGCGCTTCGCGCCGCCCCCGCCCTCCCTGAGCCGGAGCGAGGGCGTCGCGGTGCTGCGCATCCCGCGCTTCGACGACGCGGTCGCCGGCGAGGCGCGCGATCTCGTGGCGCCCCTGCGCGGCACCGAGGAGCGGCTGGTCGTGGACCTCCGGGGCACCGCCGGCGGCCGGCCGGAGGCGGCCTACGAGCTGGCGCGCCTCTTCACGACGGGCAGGCTGGGCAGCCTGCGGGCGCGCGACGAGGAGCTCGGCGCCTTCGACAGCGATCTGCCGCCCCTGTGGGAGGGAGAGATCGCGGTCGTGGTCGACGGCGGGACCCAAGGCCCGGCGGAGATTCTGGCGACCGTCCTCAAGCAGGCGGCGGCGGCGATCCTGGTCGGCGAGCCGACCTTCGGGCTGGCCGGGCGGCAGGGCTTCGTCGACCTGCCCAGCGGCGGCCGGGTGGTCATGATCGACGCCTACTTCGCGGGGCCCGACGGCCTGCCGATCGACCACCGGATCCGGCCGGACGAGGTCGTGCGCAAGTCGTTCTCCGCGGTACAGGACGACGACGCCGAGCGCGGCGACCCGCTGCTCGAGCGCGCCGTCGAGATGCTCGAGCGCGCGGCGGCCAAGGCCGCCTAGGCGCGGCGAGTCCTGCCGGGACCGGACGTGGCGAAGCGACGTCGAGCACGCGGGCTGTCGCGCCGCCGCCTCGCCTTGCTCCTGGCGGTCGCCGGGCTGAGCTTCGCGCTCGGGATGTTCTGGGCGCGGCGGGGGCAGGCCCCCGGCGGTCCCGCCGGTGACGACGGAGTGCGGACCCCGCCGCCGGCGCCGGCCGCCCCGCCGCCGGCGCCGTCGCGGCGCCGCGAGCTGCCGCCGGCCGCGCCGGCGCCCCCCGGGCCGGCCCGGCCGGCCGCCCTCGCGCCGGTGGCCGCGGGGCAGGCGAGGATCGCTTTGGTCATCGACGATCTGGGACGCAGCGTCGCGGACGTCGGGAGGGTCGAGAGCCTCCACGTCCCCTGGACCGGTGCGGTGCTGCCCTTCGAGAGCCAGACGGCAGAGGTCGCGGCGGCGCTGCGGACCCGCGGTATCGAGTACCTGTGCCATCTGCCGATGCAGGCCGCCAACGGCGATCCCGGTCCCGGCGCGCTGCTTCTCGACATGACCCCGGCGCAGCTGGCGCGGACGACCGGGGCGGCGCTCGACGCCGTGCCGGGAGCCGCCGGCGTCAACAACCACATGGGATCCGTGCTCTCCGCCGACGAAGGAGCCATGGGACCCATCCTGGCCGAGCTGGCGGCCCGCGGCCTGTTCTTCATCGACTCCCGCACGAGCCCGGCCAGCGTCGGCTACCGGCTCGCTCTCGCGCACGGCGTGGCCGCCGCCGAGCGGCAGGTCTTCCTCGACGCCGACCCCGCGCCCGAGGCCGTCGCCCTGCAGTTCGAGCGGCTCCTCGGTCTGGCGCGCGAGCGCGGGGCGGCGGTTGCCATCGGGCATCCCCATCGGGATACTCTCTCGGTCCTGGAGCGGGAGATCCCGCGGGCGCTGGCGGCCGGCTACGAGTTCGTGCCGGCCAGTTACCTGCTCGATACGCCCGCGACAACGGTGGAGCACTGAAGCGAGGGGAGCGTTGCAGCGCGCGTGAAGATACTCGGTCTCTCGGCCTTCTACCACGACTCCGCGGCCTGCGTGATCGACGACGGCGTGGTCGTCAGCGCGGCCCAGGAAGAGCGTTTTTCGCGCCGCAAGCACGATCACCGGTTCCCGGGCGCGGCGGTGGCGTACTGCCTCGAGGCGGCCGGGCTCGCCGCCTCCCAGCTCGACTCGGTCGCGTTCTACGACAAGCCCTGGCTCAAGTTCGAGCGGCTGCTCGAGACCTACCTCGCGTTCGCGCCGCAGGGGCTGCCCTCGTTCTGCAAGGCGATGCCGCTGTGGCTCAGGCAGAAGCTGTGGATGGAGAACCTCATCCGCAATCGGCTGCCGGGCTACGAGGGCGAGATCCTCTTCCCGGAGCACCACCAGTCGCACGCCGCGTCCGCCTTCTATCCGTCGCGCTTCGAGCGCGCCGCGGTGCTGACCAGCGACGGGGTCGGGGAGTGGGCGACGGCTTCGTGGGGGGTGGGCGACGGCTCGCGGCTGGAGCTCGCCCAGGAGCTGTACTTTCCCCACAGCCTGGGCCTGCTCTATTCCGCGTTCACCTATTACACGGGCTTTCGGGTCAACTCGGGCGAGTACAAGATCATGGGCCTGGCGCCCTACGGCCGCCCGACGTACGTCGATCGCATCCGCGAGCATCTCGTCGACCTCAAGGACGACGGTTCGTTCCGTCTGAACATGAAGTACTTCAACTACTGCCAGGGCCTGACGATGACGTCGCGGGCCTTCGACCGGCTCTTCGAGGGCCCGCCCCGCAGACCGGAAGGCCCCTTGACGCAGAAGGAGATGGATCTCGCGCGCTCCGTCCAGGTCGTCACCGAGGACATCATGCTGCGGATGGCTCGCCACGTGCGCCGGAGGACGGGCGAGCGGTACCTGTGCCTGGCCGGCGGCGTGGCGCTGAACTGCGTGGCCAACGGCAAGATCCTCCGCGAGGGGATCTTCGACGACCTCTGGATCCAGCCGGCGGCCGGGGACGCGGGCGGCGCCCTCGGCGCGGCGCTGTTTGCCTGGCACCAGGTCCACGACGGGCCGCGCCCGAGCGACGGGCGGGCGGACCGCCAGCTCGGCTCGTACCTGGGGCCGAGCTTCACGGTGGACGAGATCGAGACCTGGCTGCGGCGCCGTGAGCTGCCGTACCACCGGCTTGCGACCGACGAGATGACGGAGACCGTGGCCGACCTGCTGGTCGCCGAGAAGGTCGTCGGCTGGTTCTCGGGGCGCATGGAGTTCGGGCCGCGGGCGCTGGGCGCCCGCAGCATCCTCGGCGACGCGCGAAGCCAGAAGATGCAGTCCGTCATGAACCTGAAGATCAAGTACCGCGAGTCCTTCCGGCCGTTCGCCCCGGCCTGCCTGGCCGAGGACGTCTCCGACCTCTTCGAGCTCGACCGGCCGTCGCCCTACATGCTGCTCGTGGCCGACGTCCAGAAGCGGCGGCGGCGCGCGATGACCGCCAGCGAGGAGGCGCTGTTCGGCATCGAGAAGCTCAACGTGCCGCGCTCCGACGTCCCCGCCGTCACCCACGTCGACTACTCGGCGCGGATCCAGACCGTCCACGCGGAGACGAATCCGCGGTTCCACGCTCTGATCGCGGCCTTCAAGCGCCGCACCGGCTACGGGGTCGTCGTCAACACCTCGTTCAACGTGCGCGGCGAGCCGATCGTCTGCACCCCCGAGGACGCCTACCTGTGCTTCATGCGCACGGAGATGGACGTGCTGGTCCTCGAGGACTGCGTCCTCTACAAGGAAGAGCAGCCGCAGCTCGAAGAAGAGGGCGACTGGCGCGACCTCTACGAGCTGGACTGAAGCGATGGCCGACCCACTCGAGAAGACCCCGGGCGCCCTGCGCAGGTTCGGCTTCGCTTTCGGCGGCGGCCTGACGGTCCTCGGCAGCCTGCTCTGGTGGCGCGGCAAGGTGCCCGCGCCGTGGGTCCTGGGAGTCGCGGGCCTCGTGCTGGTTCTCGCCGCCCTCTTGCCGCGGGCGCTCGCGCCGCTCGAGTGGCTGATGGCGAAGGTCTTCAGCACCGTCACCCAGGGTCTGACCTACGCGCTGCTGACGATCCTCTTCCTGGTCGTCCTGACGCCGTTGGGCCTGATCCGCCGCCTGCTGGGCAAGGAGAGCCTCGGCCTCGAGCCCGATCCGACCCGGCAGAGCTACTGGATCGACGTCGACCCCGAGGGCCCGGCATCGAGGCCCCGCAAGCCGTTTTGACCGGGGGACGCGGCCGCGGGGCACGGTCCCGGCGCGGCCGGGCGGCCGCCGGCCTCGCGGCCCTGATCTGGCTCTCGTGCGGCCGCGTGGAGCAGCCCAACATCATCTTCATCATGGCCGACGATCTCGGCTGGGGAGATCTCGGGGTCTACGGCAGCGAGCTCGGGGCGACTCCGCGCCTCGACCGGATGGCGGCCGAGGGGACGCGCTTCACGCAGGTCTACGCCGGGGGCTCGGTGTGCGGTCCGAGCCGCTGCGTCCTGATGACGGGACTGCACGGCGGCCACTGCGTGCTGCGGGACAACCTCTCGCGGCTGCCGCTGCGCGGCCGCGCGCGGCGGCTCGTCGCGCTGCGGCCGCAGGACGTCACCGTGGCGGCGCTGCTCAAGGCCGAAGGGTACGCGACGGCGGGAGTGGGCAAGTGGGGGCTCGGCGACCTCGGCACGACGGGGGCCCCGGCCCTCCAGGGCTTCGACACGTTCTTCGGCTATCTCGATCAGCTCTGCGCCCACGACCACTACCCGGAGTCCCTGATCCGCGACGGGGAGCGGATCGAGATCCCCGAGAATGCCGCCGGCGCGACGGCGGTCTACGCCCCCGATCTCTTCGCCGAGGAGATGCTGAAGGTCGTCGAGACCCACCGCGACGAGCCCTTCTTTCTCTACGCGGCCCTGACGCTGCCCCATCTGAAGTGGGAGGTGCCCGCGCTCGGCCGGTGGGAGCACAAGGAAGGGCTCCAGCCCGTCGACAAGGTCTACGCCGCGATGCTGGAGCGGCTCGACGACTCCGTCGGCCGCCTCCTCGACCGGCTGGGCGAGCTGGGGCTCGACAAGCGGACGATCGTCTTCTTCACCAGCGACAACGGCTCGTACGGCTCGCTCGCCCGCCGGCTGCAGAGCAATCGCGGCCTGCGCGGCCAGAAGTCCCAGATCTGGGAGGGCGGAATCCGGGTGCCGATGGTCGTCCGCTGGCCGGGGAGGGTCCCCGCCGGCCGGGTCAGCGACGCGGTGTGGAGCCACGTCGACTTCCTGCCCACGGCGCTCGAGCTGGCCGGAGGCGCCGTGCCGGCGGGGCTCGACGGCGAGTCGGTGCTCCGGACGCTGCGCGGCCGCCGGCAGGAGTTCTTGCGGCCCCTGTACTGGGAGATCCACCGTCCCTTCGCGCAGGCCGTGCGCCAGGGCCGCTACAAAGGCGTGCGGTTCGGCACCCGGGAGCCCGTGGCGCTCTACGACCTCGAGGCGGACCCCGGCGAGACCACCGACGTCGCGCTCGAGCATCCCGGGGCGGTCCGCGAGATCGAGTCCATCCTCGATCGCTCGCGCACCGAAACGCCCCACTGGCCGGCCGCCGAGAAGGCGAAGGTCTACCGCCGATCCCCTCCGGCGGGCTGATAGGCCACCCGCCAGCGCCCGCCGTCGTACGGCAGCCGCTCGCTGACCAGGTCCGGGACGGAGGCCTCGAGCAGGCCCCAATCGCTGCCGCCGCCCGCGTCCAGCCCCACGAAGGCGAGGCGCCGGCCCATTCGTCGTGCCGTTGCCGCCACCCGCTCGACCTGGCCGCTCTTGACGAGCCGCCAGTGGTGGACCACGGCCTGCTCCGGCGGTCCGTAGAGGGACTTGAAGTAGTAGAGACCCCAGTCGATGCAGACGATCAGGTGATCGCGGCCGAAGCGGTCGCCGAGCTCCGCGTTGAGCGCCGGCAGGTCGCGGCTGGCCCGCGCCGTCGTGTGCTCGTGCCGCAGCTCGGCGAACTGGTAGTAGAGGACGCCCTGGGCGGCGACGAAGGCGAGGAGCAGGGCGCGGACCGTCCGGTGCCTGGCCACGGCGGGTAGGACTTCGTAGGCCGCCAGAATGAGGAAGGCCAGCCCGAGCTGCACGTGATGGGCCGCGTGGCTCAGCCTCGACGCCGCGACCATCGCGAGGGAGAGCAGCCAGGCCGCGACCAGGGCGCCGCCGCGCCGCGCCGCGAGGTCGCGCCGCCGCCACGCCGCCGCGAGACCGTAGGCCAGGAGCGCGACGACGAGAGCGGCCGTGAGAACGCCCAGCCAGGTGGCCGGCCGCCGGTCCACGACGATGAGGTGCGAGGTGCGCAGGGGATTGAGGAGGAAGGGCAGCAGCCGATCGACGAAGTGCCGGTACGCGAGAGAGGCCTCGAGGAGGACCGGCGAGCCCGTGACGACCCGGTAGTAGGCCTCCCCGTCGGCGGTTCTGGCCAGGAGGAGCGCGGCGGTGGGCGCGGCGAGTGCCACGCCGCCGACGAGCGCGTCGCGCGCGACCCGCCGCCGGCCGACGGCGGGTTCCGGCGAGCGGGCGCCGCGCATGGCCACGACGGCGAGCAGCGCGAGCGAGGGCAGGAGAAACAGGAACGCGACCTTGTTCCAGATTCCCACGAAGACCAGCAGTCCGGCCGCCGCCGGATAGCGCCAGCTCGCCCGTCCGCCCTCCCGGACTGCCTCCGACCAGCGCCGCGACAGGGCGTAGACGGCGAAGACCAGGGTGGTCTGCAGGCAGACGGGCCCGAGGTCGAAGACGTGCAGCGCCGAGTACGAGAGGAAGGCCAGGAGCAGCCCGAAGGAGACCGCGGGCCGGACGCCGAAGACGCGCGCGAGGAGAGCCGCCTGCGCGGCCAGGGCGATCAGGCCGAGCAGGCGCGCCGACAGCGGGGAGGGCCAGAGCGCGAAGACCGGCAGGTAGAGCAGGCCGGGCAGGCTGCCGGTATAGGTGTAGGAGCGCAGCGGCAGCAGGGTGTCGCCGAACGGCGCCAGGCCGAGCCGGGTGCACGAGCCGCGGAACGTGTTGGCCATGTTGCCCGGGTACCAATGGCAGGCCAGCATGTGGTAGCCGAGGAACTCGTCCATGTGCCAGGGCATCGCCGCGGCGATCGACAGCAGGAACGCCGTCGCGAGAAGCGCGATGACCAGCGCGTCGACGGCCGGATGCGAGAGGACGCCGCGCCGACCGCCGGGCCGCCCCGTCGCGGGGGGCGGCGGGAAGGGGCGGAGCGTCATGCGGGAACCGCTCTCTTCAGCCCGCGAGCGGGGTCTCGATGTCGGCCGGGATCTCGTAGTCGTTGCGCTTCAGCCAGGAGCGCATGCCGTCCTTGTCGATGGCCTTGTCGAAGGCCGCCAGCGGCTCGACGGTCCCCGCCGAGATGCAGTCGCGCAGCGAGTCGTCCATCGTCACCATGCCCGCCGCCCGTCCGGCGCGGATGATGTCCCGGATCTTGTAGGTCTGCCCCTCGCGGATCGCGGCCCCCAGCGCGGGCGTGGCGAACAGCACCTCGAGAGCCGCCACCCGGCCGCCGCCGATCCGGCGGACCAGCTGCTGGGCGACGACGGCCCGCAGGGTGGCGGCGAGGGTCTGGGAGATGCCGTCGCGGCGGTCGGCGGGAAACGCGCTGAGCATGCGGTCGAGGGTCTTGCCCGCGGAATTGGTGTGCAGGGTGCCCATCACCAGGAGCCCGGCGTCCGCCGCCCGCAAGGCCGTCTCGATCACCTCGGCGTCGCGCAGCTCGCCGACGAGGATGACGTCGGGATCCTCGCGCAGGGCCACGCGAACGGCGCTGGCGAACGACCGCGTGTGGCTGCCCACCTCCCGCTGGTGGATGATGCAGCGCCGGTTCTCGTGGACGAACTCGATCGGGTCCTCGATCGTGATCACGTTGGCCCGGCGGGTGCGGTTCACGAGGTCGAGGAGGGCGGCCAGGGTCGTGCTCTTGCCGGCCCCCGTCGGTCCGGTCATCAGGACGAGGCCGTTGCGGTAGTCGGCGACATTGGCCACGGAGGCGGGAAGGCCGAGCTGCTCCAGGGTGACGACCTTCGTGGGGATGACGCGGAAGACCGCCGCCAGGCCGTGATGCTGGCGGAAGAGGTTGACGCGGAAGCGGGAGACGCCGGCCGCTTCGTACGCGAAGTCGCACTCGCCGTCGCTCTCGAGCCGGCGCCACTGCCCCTGGCGGCAGATCGGCTGGATCAGGGCCTTGATCTCCGCGTCGTCGAGGATGCGGTAGCGCACGGCGTCGAGGTCGCCGGCGATCCGCATCATGGGCGGACGGCCGGCGGCCAGGTGGAGGTCGGAGGCGCCCCGGTCCGCCGTGAGCTTGAGGAAGCGGTCGATGCGCGGCGCCTTCACGGGCGGAGGAACCCCCTCTCGGCCAGCCAGGCCGGATCGCACAGCGCCTCGAACAGCGACTGCTTGCTGGCGTGCTGCCAGGCGTCCTCGGGGCGGATGTCGCGTTTCTCGACCCGCTCGAGCAGCGCCTGGTCCATCGTGCGGTTGCCGATGCCGCTGCCGAGCTGCATCATTCCGACGATCTGGTGGGTCTCCGCCTTGCGGATCAGGTGCCCGATGCTGGGCGTGACCTTGAGCACCTCGAAGACGGCGACGCGCCCGGGCGGCCTGGCCCGGGGCAGGAGGAGCTGGCAGACGACGAACTTCAGCGTCTCGGCGAGCGCGCTGCGGGCGTGCTCCTGCTCGTCGGGCGCGAAGGCGCCCACCAGGCGGTCGACGGCCTGCGTCACCGTGCCCGTGTGCAGGGTGGTGAGGACGAGGTGTCCGGTCTCTGCGGCCTGCATGGCGAGGCGGATCGACTCGGAATCGCGGAGCTCGCCGATCACGATCACGTCCGGATCCTCGCGCAAGGCGGCCCGCAGCGCGGTGGCCGTGCTCTGGGTGTGGAGGCCGATCTCGCGCTGGTTGACGAGAGCGAGCTTGGAGGCGTGCACGAACTCGATGGGATCCTCGACGGTGATCACGTGCAGGGCGCGGCTCTCGTTGAAGCGGTTGACGACGGCCGCCAGCGAATGGCTCTTGCCGCTGCCGGCGGGGCCGCAGAAGGCGACGATGCCCTGGCTGTAGCTCACGAGGTCGAGCAGCGGCTCCGGCAGCCCGAGCTTCTCCATCGTCGGCGCCGCGTCCGGGATCACCCGGTAGGACGCGCTCCAGCCCCGCTGGCCGAGGAACGCGCTGCCCCGGTAGCGGCCGACGTCCGGCAGCTCGTACTGGAAGTCCAGCTCCCCCCGTTTGACGAGGGCGTCCCGCTCGGCCGGGGTCAGGATCGAGAGGATCATCTCCTTGACCTGTTGCGCCGTCAGCGCGGCCTCGGCCCCGGGAGCGAGCTCGCCGTCGATGCGCAGCTGCGGCGGCTCGCCGGCGGCGACGAGGAGGTCGCTCGCGCCGCCGCGGCGGGCCTCGAAGAGGAGCCGCTGCAGCGGCAGCTCGAAGGTCTGCTCGACGAGGTAGGTCGCTCCCTGGACGTCCTCCAGCCCGAGCTTCACGACGAGCTGGTCGATGATCTCGGTGGCGCGGCGCCGGACGGCGAGACTGCCGTCCGTGCTGCGCGCGTGCTGCAGGACGGGCACGAGGCGCTCGTCCTCGAGGCGGCTGAGCCCCTGCAGCACTTCGAGCCGCACCTCCTCGCGGGGATCGCCGAGCAGCTCGATCAGGGGCTGGACGGCGGCGCCGGAGCCGAGCCGACCCAGGGCGTCGATCGCCGCCCACCGGACCTCGTCGTCCGGCAGCACCGCGATCAGCTCCGGCACGGCACGGTCGTCCCCCAGCCGTGCCAGGGAGTCGCAGACGGTGATGCGGAGCCACCAGTCCGGGTCGCGCAGCAGCTTGCAGAACGGCTCGACGAGCTCGGGATCGGCGAAGGAGTCCGCCAGTGTCAACGCGTAGAAGCGAATGCTCTCGTCGGGATGCTCCAGCAGCTCGAGGGTGGCGTCGAGCACCGGCCGGCCGCCGTCGGCGAGGCCGCTCAAGACCCGCGTGCGCAGCCATCCCAGGAGGCCGCCGCAGTACCGCAGCGCCTCGCGGACGACGGTCTCGGCCGGGCCGCTGGCGAAGAGGATCTCGCCCGCCGTCTTGCGGACCTGACGGTCGCGATGGGTGAGTCCCTGCAGCACCGACCGGCGCACGAGCTCCGGGGACGCGGCGGCCTCGCGCTTCAGGTACTCGCTCGCCGCTGCCCGCGCCTGCGGATCGTCGGTCGCGAAGCGGCCGAGCATGAGCTGCAGGATGTCGTCGCCGTGCAGCCGTGAGAGCGCTCGCAGGGCGCGGTTGGCGACCCGGGCGTCGTCGCCGTCGGCGAGCTTCATCAAGAGCGGCTTGATCTCGGCGCCGTCCCGCGCCTCGAGCAGCAGGCCCAGGGCCTTGAGCCGCATGGCCGGCGGCGCGGCCAGGACCGCCTTGCCGAGGTAGTGCAGGCGCAGCGCCCCCTCGAGCTCGATGGCCGTGTCCCAGCCCAGGCGCCGATCGGCCGGGTCGCGGGAGCGCAAGAGGTCGTCGATCACGCCCTTCAGGAGCTCGCCGGGAGCCGACCGCACGACCTCGAGGAGCCCCGTGCGGGCGGCCAGCCTCGCTTCCGGCAGCATGCGCAGCAGAGCGCCGACGGCGCTCGCGGTGGCGCGCGCGGCGAAGAGCCGCCGCCCCGCCGCCGCGACCACGGGATCCTCGTGCTGGGCCAGGGTGAGAGCGTCCTCCGGAGCCAGCGCCTGGCCGATGAGCTCGGCCAGGAGGCTGTCGCGCTCCTGCTCGTCGGCCCAGGAGGACCGCGCGAGACGGGTCACGGTGGACGAGGCTGCGGTCACGAGGCCCGAGACTACCAGGGCGCCGCGCGTTAGCGCTCGCTCAGGACGGCCAGCGGCCGGGTGCGCAGCGCCGGCCACGCGGCGCAGAGCGCCGTCGCCGTCGTCAACGCCACGCAGAGCGCCACCGCGCCGACCGTCGTCGCGGGGTCGAAGGCCCACTCGAGCTCCATGCCCCGGGTGAGGACGGCCCAGGCAAGGAGGTTGCCGCCGGCCGCGCCCACCGCGGCGGCGATCAGCCCGATGAGCAGATGCTCGATCGCCGACTGGGCGACGATCTGGCGGCGGGTCATGCCGAGGGTCTTGAGCAGCGCCGTCTCGCGGCCGCGCTGGCCGGCCGCGGCGCTGACGGCGCTGGCCAGGATGACGAGGCCGGCGAGCACGGTGAATCCGCCGAGAAACCGCACGCCCACGGCCAGCCGCTCCAGGATGGCCGCGATCCGATCCAGGATCTGGCGGATGCGCAGCAGCGTGACGTTGGGGAAGCTGGCGGCCAGGGCGTCCTGCACGGCCTGCTCGCCGCCGTCGGGAAGCTGGACCGTGGCCACCCGCATCTGCGGCGCGCCGTCGAGGACGCCGGGCTCCACGACGATGAAGAAGTTGATTCCGAAGGTCCGCCACTCGACCGTCCGCAGGCTCGTGACGGTCGCCGCGACCGGCACGCCCTGGACGTCGAACTCCAGGCGGTCGCCCAGCGCGATCCCGGCGTCGCTCGCGAAGTCCTGCTCGAGGCTCGCCTCGGCCTGCGTTGGGTCGGACCAGAGCTCGCCGGCGACGATCCGGTTGTCCGCCGGCAGCTCGCGCAGGTAGGTGAGCCGTTGCTCGCGGGTCAGCCCCCAGCGCCGGTTCCCCTCGGCGTCGGCGACGAGGTCCTCGACCGGCACGCCGGCCACCGCTCGCAGGCGCGCGCTGACGACGGGAACGGACTCGAGGTTGCGGCCGCCGAGCCCGGTCAGCAGGTCCTCGACGGCGGGCCACTGGTCGGGCTGGATGTCGACGAGGAACGCGCTCGGCGCCGCCGCGGGCAGCTGCGACCTGAGCGTTGCGGTCAGCCCCAGCTCGACGAGCCGCATCGCCAGCACGAGGAGGATGCCGAGCCCCAGGGCGATGCTGGCGCTGACGGTGGCCGCGCCCGGTCGGGCGAGGGCGAGCAGCCCCTGCCGCACGGCGGTGCCGCGCGCCAGTCCGGCCAGCGGCCCGACGAGCCGCATGGCGCCACGGGTGAGGAGGGCGAGGACGAGGGTGGCGCCGGCGAGGCCCGCGGTGAACAGGAGACCGCGCACGGCCGAGGCGGCCTGCAGCGTCGCCGCGAGCCAGGTCCCGGCCAGCAGGACGGCGCCGACGCCGGCCCGCAGCCACCAGGGCATCGGCACGGGCTCGACGTCCCGGCGCAGCGCGCGCAGGGGCGCGACCCGCCGCACCGCGAGCACCGGCGGCAGGGTGAAGAGCAGCGCCACGCCGACCCCGAGCAGCGCCCCCCGGGCCAGCGCGGCCGGCTGCCAGAGCGCCAGGTCGCGGACCGGCAGGAGCTCGCCCGCCAGCCGCGGCAGGACGGCCGCGGCCGCGGTGCCGGCCAGGCAGCCCACGAGGCTGCCGAGGATTCCGAGGAGCAGGGCCTGCAGGACGTAGAGGCTCAACACCTCGCGCGGGCGCCACCCGAGGCACCTGAGCAGCGCGATGTCGTCGATGCGGCGCGCCAGCCAGGCCTGGAGGGTGTAGGCGATGCCCACGCCGCCGAGCAGCAGGGAGAGCAGCGCGACGAGGCCGACGAACCGCGAGACGCGGTCGATCGCGCGGCGCAGCGCCGGCTGGGCCTCGGCGTAGGTCTCGACCCGATGGGCGGTCGGGTCGAGGGTGGCGCGGACCTCCTCGAGAAGCGCCGCGCGCTGCGGATCCCCGAGCGCGGCGGGGAGGGCGGCGAGCAGGCGGTAGCCGACGCGGCTGCCGAACTGCTCGAGCGTCGTGCGGGCGAGGCCCTCGGACGTCACGAACACCCGCGGCCCGAGGGTGAAGACGTCGGTGACCCGATCCGGCTCACGGTCGACCACGCCGGCGACACGGAACGGCTCGCCGCCGACGAGGAGCGTGCCGCCGACGGCCAGGGACAGCCTGGCGAGCACGTCCCGCGCCACGAGGGCGCCGTCGGGGCCCAGATCCCCGATCGCGAGCGCCGGCGTCGTCTCGAGCTCGCCGTAGAACGGGTAGCCGGGATCCACCGCCTTGAGCTCGACGAGCAGGCTGCCGCCGCTCGGGGCCGCCACGATCGTCACGAGCTCGCGGACGCTCGCCGTCGCCGCTCCGCGCTCGATCAGCAGCCGTTTCGTGTCTTCGCCGACGGGGCGGGCGCCGCTGACCGCGAGGTCGGCGGCGAGCAGCTGCCGCGCTTCGCCGCGGATGCCGCGATCGAGGGCGGCGGCGTGGGTCGCGACCGCGACGACGGCCGCGACGCCGACGGCGAGGCAGCCGACGAAGAACAGCAGCCGGCCCGGCGCCGCCCGCCACTCGGCGCGCAGGGCTCGGCCGTAGGGTGGGGAAGGGTGGCGCACGCTATTCGAAGGCCAGCTCGCCCTCCGTGAGCCGGGCGCGGCGGTCCGCGATCTCGGCCACGGCGGGGTCGTGGGTGACGACGACGAGCGTCGTCCTCGAGGTCCGGCGCAGCTCGCCGATGAGGCGGAGGATGTTGGCGCCGTTGGCGCGATCCAGGTTGCCGGTCGGCTCGTCGGCCAGCAGCAGCGCCGGCTCGTTGGCGAAGGCCCGGGCCAGCGCTACGCGCTGCTGCTCGCCCCCGGACAGCTGGCTCGGGTAGTGGTGGCCGCGGTCGGCGAGGCCGACCTGGTCGAGGAGGAGATCGGCCCGGGCGCGGGGAGCGGACCGGTCGAGCAGCTCGAGCGGCAGCATCACGTTCTCCCGCGCCGTCCGGTTGGCCAGCAGCTGAAACGACTGGAACACGAACCCGATGTGGTGGCGCCGCAGTAGCGCCAGCTCGTCCTCGCCGCGGCCGTGCACCGGGAGGCCGTCGATCCAGATGCCGCCGCGGGTCGGGTTGTCGAGGCCGGCGACGAGGGCCAGCAGCGTCGACTTGCCGCTGCCCGAGGGACCCAGGACGGCGATCGACTCGGCGCGCGCGAGGGTCAGGTCGACGTCGCGCAGCACCTCGAGCGGCCGCCCGGCCGAGAGGAACGACTTGCAGAGCCCGCGGATCTCGAGATGCGGTCTCGGCGGGCCGGGGCTCGGGGATGGCGGGGTCATACGATCGGGGATACGGCGGCCGGCGGCGAATGGTTGCCGTCACCGGCGCC
>JAOTWP010000103.1 GCA_029862975.1 Acidobacteriota bacterium | reverse complement strand
GCGGACGATCCGCTGCTCGCGGGGCAGGTCGCGGCCCTCGACAGGCTGGCGATCGAAGAGGCGGCGACGCTCCGGATGCAGCCCTGCCGCTCGCCCGTGTGGGACACGGCGCTGGCCCTCAACGCCTTGCTCGACGCGGGTCTGGCGGCCGACTCGACGGCGGCGGTCCGGGCCACCGCGTGGCTGGCGGAGCGCGAGGTCCGCGGGCTCGGGGACTGGGCTCGCGGGCGCCACGACCCGGCCCCCGGCGGATGGTACTTCGAGTACGCGAACGAGTTCTATCCGGACTGCGACGACACGGCCCAGGTGGTGACGGCTCTCTCCAAGGTCGCGGTCCGCGACCCGGAAGACCGGGCGCGGGTCGACGCGGCCCTGCGCAGGGGAGTCGAGTGGCTGCGCGGCATGCAGAACCCGACGGGCGGATGGGCAGCGTTCGACCGCGCCTGCGACCGCGAGCTTCTGACCTACGTCCCGTTCGCCGATCACAACGCGATGATCGACCCGCCTACGGTGGACGTCACGGCGCGGGTCGTCGAGGCGCTGCTGCGGGCGGGGGTGGCGCCCGGCTCCGAGATCCTGAGCCGCGCCGTCGGCTTCCTCTACCGGCAGCAGGAGCAGGACGGCTCCTGGTACGGCCGCTGGGGCTGCAACTACCTCTACGGCACGTGGCTCGCCCTGTGGGCCCTGCGCCACGCCGGCGAGCCGGCGTCGGCGCCCTCGCTGCGCCAGGGCGGCCGCTGGCTGCTGTCGCGCCAGAACCGCGACGGGGGCTGGGGCGAGCTGCCGGAGTCCTACGCCCGTCCGGAGACCCGCGGCGAGGGGCCGAGCACCCCGAGCCAGACCGCCTGGGCGCTGCTGGGGCTCATGGCGGCGGGCGAGCATCGCGGCGCCGCGGCGCGGCGCGGGCTCGAGTACCTGGTCGACGCCCAGGAGGACGCGGGCGGCTGGACCGACGTCTTCTGGACCGGAACCGGCTTCCCCGGCGTCTTCTACCTGCGCTACCACCTCTACGCCACCTACTTCCCGCTCCTGGCGCTGGCGACCCAGCGCCGGCTGGAAGCGGGGGAGGATCCCTTCGCGATCCCCGCGCGGCGGCGCGGAGAGAGCTAGTCCGCGGCCACCCGGAGAGACGAGAGATGCGGTTCCCGCTGCACGTCACGACCGACATGATCGGCCATCAGCTGCGCCAGGCCCTGCGGGGCAACCGGCGCTATCCGTTCGTGCTGATGCTCGAGCCGCTCTACGCCTGCAACCTGGCGTGCCTCGGCTGCGCGACGGAGCGCCACACGGGCAAGCTCGCCGACCGCCTGCCGCTCGCGACCTGTCTCGAGGCGCTCGACGACTGCGGCGCGCCCGCCGTGTCGATCTGCGGCGGCGAGCCGACGCTCTACCCCGAGCTGCCCGAGCTCGTCGCCGGCATCATCGGGCGTCGGCGGCACGTCTATCTCTGCACCAACGGCCTGCTGCTCGACGAGCGGGTCTTCGGCCGCGTCCCGCCCCACAAGCGGTTGACGATCAACGTCCACCTCGACGGCATGCGCGAGACCCACGACCGCGTGTGCGCGCGCGAGGGCGTCTTCGACCAGGCGGTGGCGGCGATCGCCGACGCCAAGCGGCGCGGCTACCACATCCTCACCAACACGACGGTGTTCCGGGAGACCGACGTCGAGGAGATCGACGAGCTGTGCGGGCTGCTGGCGGGCCTCGGCGTCGACGGCATGCTGATCTCGCCCGGCTACCGGTACGAGAGCGTCACCCGCGACCTCTTCCTCGGCCGCGAGCAGATGCGGCGCAAGTTCCGCCGCGTGCTGGAGATCTCGCGGCGTTACCGGCTGACGTCGACGCCGATGTTCCTGGAGTTCGCGGCCGGCCTGCGCGACTACGGCTGCTCGCCGTGGAGCACCGTGACCTTCACGCCCCGGGGCTGGAAGGGGCCGTGCTACCTCATCGGCAAGACCAGCACCTGGTCCTGGGACGAGTTCTGGACCGGGACGGATTGGGACTACTGGGAATCGCGGCAGGACGCCCTGTGCCAGAACTGCGCCATGCACTCCGGCTTCGAGGCCTCCGTCGTGCGCGAGGCGCGCCGGAGCCCGCGGGACATGCTGCGGCTGGCCGCCTGGAACCTTCTCGGATGAAGGTCTTCCTCACCGGCGCCTCGGGCTTCGTCGGCGGCCACCTCCTGCGCCGTCTCGAGGAGGAGGGAGCGGACGTCCGCTGCCTGGTGCGGGCCACGAGCTCGCGCCGCAACTTCGAGGGCGCGGCCGCCGACGTCGTCGTCGGCGACCTGCGCGACCCGGCGTCGGTCGCCGCCGCCATGGCGGGCTGCGAGCGGGTCTTCCACTGCGCCGGCGACTACCGGCTGTTCGTCCGCCGGCCGCGGGAGATCTACGCCTCGAACGTCGACGGCACCCGCAACGTGCTGGCGGCCGCGGCCGCGGCCGGCGTGCGCAAGGTCGTCTACACGAGCACGGTGGGGACCCTGGGTCCGCTGGCGGACGGCGCAGCCGCCGACGAGACGACCGAGAAGACGCTGGCCGACATGGTGGGGCACTACAAGCGCAGCAAGTTCCTGGGCAAGCAGGAGGCCAGGGCGTGGGCGGCGCGCGGCCTCCCCGTCGTGATCGTCCACCCCTCGGCCCCGGTCGGCGACGGCGACCACAAGCCCACGGCGACGGGCAAGATCGTCCTCGACTTCCTGAACCGCAAGATGCCGGCCTACGTCGACACCGGCCTCAACCTCGTCGACGTCGCGGACGTCGCGCGCGGCCACCTGCTGGCCGCGGAGCGGGGCCGCGACGGCGAGGAGTACATCCTCGGGGGCAGCAACCTGACGCTCGCGGAGATCCTCGCGCTCCTGGCGGGGATCAGCGGGCTGCCGGCGCCGCGGCTGCGCCTGCCGCACTGGATTCCCCTGACCCTGGCGGCGCTCGACACCGCATCGAGCCGGGTGCTGCCGCGCGAGCCCTGGCTCCCTCTCGAGGCGCTCCGGCTGGCCCGCCACAAGATGTTCTTCGACAGCTCGAAGGCGCGCCGGGAGCTCGGCTGGGACCCGGGGCCGGTGACGGCGGCCCTCGAGCGGGCGGTCGACTGGTACCGCCGGCACGGCTACGCGCGGGCCCGGCAAGGGTGAGGATCGTGGTCGTCGCAGCCCTCGCCGCGGAGCTCGCGCCCCTCGCGCGGCGGCTGGCGCGGCGCCCGCCGCCGCCGGCCGGCGGCTGGTGGAGCTGCCGCGCGGGCGGCCGGGAGATCACCCTCGTCACCACCGGCGACGGCGCGCGGCGGGCGCGGCAGGCGGTCGAGGCGCTCGTGGCCCTCGCCCGCCCGCGGGTGCTCGTCGGCGTCGGCTGCGCCGGCGGCGCGACGCCGGGTCTGGGCGCGGGTGACGTGCTGGTGGCCGAGCGGGTGATCGACGAGGCCTCGGGCGAGATCGTGATCCCTCCCGACAGCCGCTGGCAGCGGCGCGGCCGGGCGCTGCCGGGGGTCGTGGCCGGCAGCATCGTGAGCGCGCCGCGGATCGCCCGCGACCGCGAGGCCAAGGCGCGCGCCGGAGCGGCGGCGCCGCCGGGCCCCACCGCCGTCGATCTCGAGAGCTGGGCCTGGGCGGGGGCGGCGGCCGGCGCCGGCCTGCCGTTCGTGCTGCTGCGCGGGGTCACGGACCCGCTCGACGAGCGGCTGCCCCTCGACTTCGAGGGCCTGCGCGGCGCCGCCGGCGTCCTCGGCCGCGGCCGCGTCCTGCTGGCGGCGAGCCGGCGCCCCGCGAGCTGGCCGGGCCTGCTGCGCCTGCGGGGCCGCCTGCGCGCCGTGGCCGGCCGGCTCGCCGACTGCGCCCTCGAGGTGGCCGCGGCGTGAAGCGGGGGCTCGGCCGCCGCCTCGGCGCCGCCTGCCTGCTCCTGGCGGCGGCCGCGCCGCCCGGGCCGCCGGGCCGCGAGCGGGTCGGCGCCGAGCCCGGGACGCGGACGCTCGTCATCCTCCTCGACGCCGTGCCCTACGCGACGATGGCGCGGCTCACGCAGCCCGGCGACGGCGGCGGCCTCTTCGCGGACTTCGGGCCGCCCGTCCCCCTCATCAGCACGTTCCCCTCGAGCACCAGCATGGCTCTCGCCGGGATTCTCGGCGCGGCCGGGCTCGAGCTCTCGCCGGGCTACGAGGCGCGGTTCTTCGACTGGCAGCTCGGGCGGCGCCGCGGCGGCGGGCCGGTGAGCTACTTCCGCGTCACCTTCCCGTGGCGGGAGTACTTCGACTGGAACCGCAAGGGGCCGCTGCGCAACGCCCTCCACGCCGCCCGCCCGGTCCGCGCCGGGATCCGCGAGCTGGCCGGCGCGCTGGCCGCCTTCGAGGCGAGCGGCCGCGAGACGTTCACGATCTACGTGGCCGACACCGACACGGCGGCCCACCTCTTCGGGCCGACGGGGCTCGACCCCATCCTGCGGCAGCTCGACGCCGACCTGCGCGGCCTGCGCCGGCGCCAGGGGGCGGGCCTCTCGGTCGTGCTGCTCTCCGACCACGGCCTGGCCGGCGGCGGCCGCCTGCGCAACGTGCTGCCGGACGTCCTGCGGGCCGTCGCGGCCCACGGCTGGCGGCGGCGCGATCGGCTCGCGGACGAGCGCGACGTGGTGCTCACCCCCTACGGCCTGGTGTCGAGCTTCGAGGCCTACGCCGCGCCCTCCCAGGCGGCGGCCCTGAGCCGCGCCCTGGCCGGCGTCGAGGGCGTCGACCTGTGCGTCACGCGGGACGAGGGCGGCTGGAGCGTGGAAGGGGGGGACTTCGCTCTCACCTTCGAGCGCCGTACGGGCGCGGCGGGAGACGCCTGGCGCTGGAGCCTGCGGGAGGGCGGCGGCGGCCTGGCGGCGGTGCTCGGCAAGGCCGCCCCCGCCGCCGGCTGGGTTCCCGACTCCGAGCTGCTGGCGGCGACCGCGGCGACGGAGTACCCGGACCCGCTCTACCGCCTGGCCGCCGCGTTCGCCGGGGTGAAGAACCCGGCGTCGGTCGTCTGCTCGACCGCCGAGGGGTTCATGTACGGGGCGCGCGGCACCGAGCGCGCCGCGCGCTGGACCAAGGGCGCCCTGCGCTGGACCCACGGCGCGCTGCGCGGCGACGCGAGCCTCGGGTTCCTCATGACGAGCTCGCCGTCCGCGCCGGCCGCGGCGGCGCTGCGCTTCGACGCCGCGCTCCCCTTGACGATGCCGGCGGGCTCGGGTATCACGTTGCGATGACCGATCTCCCGGCGGCGCCGCGCGACCGCAAGGCGGAGCACATCGAGCTGGCCCTCGACGAGCGCTCGCAGCTCTCGCCCTCGGCGTTCGATGACTGGACGCTCGAGCACCAGGCGCTGCCCGAGCTCGACCTCGCGGCCGTCGACTGCGCCACGACGTTTCTGGGGCGCGAGCTCGCGGCGCCGCTCGTCGTCTCGGGCATGACCGGCGGCACGGTGGAGGCGGCGCGGATCAACCGCAACCTGGCCGTGGCGGCCGAGGAGGCGCGGGTGGTCCTCGGGGTGGGCTCGCAGCGCAGGGCCATCGAGGACCCGGCGCAGGCGGCGTCCTTCCAGGTGCGCCGCTGGGCGCCGTCGGTGCCGCTCCTTGCCAACCTGGGGGCCGTGCAGCTCAACTACGGCTTCGGCATCGACGAGTGCCGGCGGGCGGTCGAGATGATCGCGGCCGACGCCCTGGTGCTGCACCTGAACCCGCTCCAGGAGGCGCTGCAGCCCGAGGGGCAGGGGGACTTCTCCGGGCTCGCCGCCAAGATCGGGGCGGTGGCCGAGCGGCTCGAGGTGCCGGTGATCGTGAAAGAGGTCGGGTGCGGCCTGTCGGGCTCCGCCGCCCGGCGGCTGCGGGCGGTCGGCGTGTCGATCTTCGACAGCGCCGGGCTGGGCGGCACGAGCTGGGCCCGCATCGAGTCCTGGCGCGCGGGCGACCCGGCGTCCGGCGAGCTCTTCGCGCGCTGGGGGGTGCCGGCGCCGGACTCCATCCGCCAGCTGCGCGCGCTCGGCGACGTGACCGTGATCGGCAGCGGCGGGGTGCGCAGCGGCGTCGACGCGGCCAAGGCGCTGGCCCTGGGGGCCGACCTGGCCGGCATCGCGCAGCCCTACCTGCGCGCCGCCGTCACCTCGGCCGCGGCGACCGTCGAGGCGCTGGCGCGCACGCGGCGCGAGCTCGTGATCGCCATGTTCGCGAGCGGCGCCGGCGACCTCGCCGCGCTGCGCGCCCGGGGGGCGAGGCACCGTGCCGAGCCCTGAGCACGACGCCCTGCTGGCCCGGCTGCTCGAGCGGACGAGCCGCACGTTCGCTCTCGCCATTCCGCTGCTGCCGGCGCCGCTCGACCGCTCCGTGACCTCGGCCTACCTCCTGTTCCGGATCGCCGACACCTTCGAGGACGCCACGGTGCTGTGGCGCCGCGAGCGGCGGCTCGCGGCGCTGGCCGAGCTCGAGGGCCTGCTGGAGGAGCCGCGCGCCGATCGCGCCGCGGAGCTCGCCGCCCGCTGGCTCGATCCCGCGCCGACGGCGCACGAGGGCTACCTCGACCTCCTCCGGCACGCTCCGGAGGTCATCGCCGAGCTCCTCGCCATGCCGGCCGCCGTGCGCGAGGTGATGGCGGGCCACACCCGCCGCACGGCCCGCGGCATGGCCGATTTCGTGCGCCGCAGCCCCGAGCGAGGCGAGATCGAGCTCACGGACCTGGCCGAGCTCAAGCTCTACTGCTACGTCGTCGCGGGGATCGTGGGCGAGATGCTGACCGACCTCTTCCTGCTCGAGATTCCGCCGCTGGCCGCCGACGGCGAGGGGCTGCGGGCGCGGGCCTCGGCCTTCGGCGAGGGGCTGCAGCTGGTCAACATCCTCAAGGACTCCGCCGACGACCGCCGCGAGGGGCGCGTCTTCCTGCCCGCCGGAACCGACCGCGCCGAGGTGTTCGCCCTGGCGCGCCGCGATCTCGAGCGGGCGACGGAGTACTGCCGGCTGTTGCAGGGCGCGGGCGCGCCCCGGGGGGTGACGGCGTTCGCGGCCTCTCCCGTCGCCCTGGCCCGTGCGGCCCTCGACCGGGTCGAGCAGCACGGTCCGGGAGCCCGGCTGACCCGGCCCGAGGTGCTCGCCCTCCACGCCAAGGTGCAGGCCGCCCTCGTCGCCGGGCGGCCCGTCCTGGGGTAGGGCGCGGCGGCACCGGCCGCCGTCCGGCGGGCGGCGCAACCCCTCCCACCGCTCGCCCGTATGCACCCTTGGACCATGAGCCTGCGCACCAAGATCGTCGTCTGGTTCCTCCTGCTCTCGGTGCTGCCGCTGGCGGCCATCGTCTCCTATTCGTATCTGTCGTCCTCCCGCGCCCTGCGCCGCGCGGTCATGCAGGAGACCTGGGAGCTGGCGGGGGGGCTCGACGAGCACATGAAGGCGACCCGCGCCGAGCTCGGCGATCGGATGCGCCAGCTGCACGGCCTGCCGTGGGAGGTGCTGCTGGCGGACGCGGGCGGGAGCGGCGAGGTCGAGCTGGGCCACGAGAAGCTCCTGCGGGAGCTGACCCCTTTCGTCGACAGTCTCGAGTTCGTGCCCTCGGCGCCGCCGGCGCCGCTGGCCCCGCCGGCCCCGGCCCGCGAGGCGCGGAGCGTGACGGTGGTCGCACCCGGCTCGATCGCTGGCTCGCAAGCGGGCGCGGGCGGGGAGACCGCCGACGTCGTGGCCAGGGTGCGGGTCGCGCCGGGGCGCGCCCCCGGCGGGGCGGCGCCGGAGAAGCCCCCCAAGGAGGGAGACCCGCGCTTCACCGAGCCGGTGGTCATCGAGCTCGACGCCCTGCTGCAGGCCAGTCCCGAGAGCCTGGCGGCCGCCTGGAAGTCCGACGAGGTGCTCGCCGACTGGGACGGGGCTGGCCTCGGCGACCTCGGGCCGCGCTCGGCGTTCGCGGCCCTGGGCGCGATGAAGATGGCGATCGAGCGCGGCGGCCTGGGGCCGGAGGACCGCCGCAAGCTGGAGGAGGTCGGGCGCCATCTGTCCGAGATCTACTCGCGGGCGGTCCGCAAGCTCTCCACGATGGAAGAGAAGGAGCGCGCCAGGCTCGAGGCGCGCATGAAGGAATCGAGCAGGGTCCTCGGGCGCGAGTACGCCTGGCCGGTCGAGATGGCAGGCGAAGAGATCGGCAGCCTGCGGGCCGGGGTGCTGGCCAGCCGCGTCGTGGCCGAGGTCCTGGGCCGGACGGACCGCAGCCAGAGCGAGATCCCCTTCGCCTTCGATGCCGACGGCCGCGTCTACCTGGCGGATCCGGAGGACCGGGCGCCGCTCGAGGCCGTCGGGCTGATCGTCGACGGCCGGGCACGGCCCGACGGCGAGCTCGCCGACTGGGTGGTCGCCTACCTCACGGACGAGGAGTCGGACCTGACCTTCGGCGTCGCCCGGCCGATCAAGGAGTCGGTGCGCGAGCTGCGCGCCACGGCCGGCCGCAACTTCGGCCTCGGCTTCGGCCTCGTGGGCATCGCGCTCATCGGCGTCGTGCCGCTGTCGCGGCGGCTGACGCGGGATCTCGAGGAGCTCACGGCGGGGTCCGAGCGGCTGGCCGCCGGCAACTGGGACGTCCGGGTCCCGGTGCGCTCCCGCGACGAGGTGGGCAAGCTGGCGCAGTCCTTCAACCGCCTGGCGCGCGAGCTCTCGGACAACCAGAAGCGCCTGCTCGACACCCAGCTCCAGCAGAAGCTCCTGCAGGCGGAGAACGAGCGCAAGGGGCACGAGCTCGAGGAGGCCCGCGAGTTCCAGTTCTCGCTGCTCCCCGGCGAGCTGCCGCGGCATCCGGACGTCGACATCGCCGTCTTCATGCGCACGGCCACCGAGGTGGGAGGCGACTACTACGACTTCCGGCAGGAGCCCGGCGGCGCCCTGACGGCCGTCATCGGCGACGCCACCGGCCACGGGGCGCGAGCCGGCACCATGGTGACGGTGATCAAGAGCCTCTTCACGGCCTGGCCGCCGAGCGCCGCGCTGGCGGACTTCCTCGGCGAGGCCGCCGCAGCCGTCAAGAGCATGAACCTCGGCCGCATGGCGATGGCCGTGGCGCTCGCCAGGATCGAGAACGGCCGGCTCAGGGTCTCCTCGGCCGGCATGCCGCCGGCTCTCGTGCGCCGCTCCTGCGGCACGGTTGAGGAGATCGCGCTGTCCGGCCTGCCGCTCGGCGGCATGGCCCGCTCGAGCTACCAGGAGCGCGAGATCGCGCTCGCGCCCGGCGACACGATCCTGCTGATGAGCGACGGCTTCCCCGAGCTGCCCGACGAGGCCGGCGAGCCGATCGGCTACGACCGCGTCCGCCGGCTGCTCGAGGAATCGACGGCCGCCGAGCCGCAGGCGCTCATCGACGAGCTCGCCGGCTACGCGACGCGCTGGCACCGGGCGGCGACCCCGGCCGACGACATCACGTTCGTCGTCCTCCGCGTGCGCGGCTAGCGGCCCCCGCGGCCGGGGGTAGACTACCGGTCCGTGAGCTTTCCCGATCTGCGGTCCTTCCTCGACCGGCTGCGCGCCGAGGGGCAGCTGGCCGTCGTCGAGGTGCCCGTCGACGCGGCGCAGGAGGCGGCGGAGATCCATCGCCGGGTGGTGGCGGCGGGCGGGCCGGCGCTGCTTTTCGAGAGCGTGCCGCCGGCCCGGTTTCCGCTCGTCACCAACCTCTTCGGGACCCCGGGGCGGGCGCGGCTGGCCTTCGGCGAGAAGCCCTTCGAGTGGATCGCCCGCGTCGCCGCGGCGCCGCGGGAGCTCGTGCCGCCGACGCCGCGCAAGCTGTGGGCGGCGCGCCGTCTGGCGCTCGACGCGCTGCGGGTGGGCTTTCGGCGGCGGCGCTCCGGGCCGGTGACGGAGGTGGTCACGGCCGCTCCCGACCTCGGCGCCCTGCCGGCGCTCACGACCTGGCCGCGGGACGGCGGGCCGTTCCTGACCCTGCCGACGGTCTATACCGAGCATCCCGACGGCCTGGGCCACAACCTCGGCGTGTACCGGCTCCAGGTCCACGGCCCCGCGGAGACCGGCATGCATTGGCAGATCGGCAAGGGGGGCGGCTTCCACTACCAGGTCGCGGAGGCCCGCGGCGAGGCGCTGCCGGTGACGGTGTTCCTCGGCGGGCCGCCGGCCCTCGTGCTGGCGGCCATCGCCCCGCTGCCGGAGAACGTGCCGGAGCTGCTGCTCGCGTCGCTCGTCGCCGGGCGGCGGCTGGCGCTGTGCGACGGGCCCGGGGCGCACCCGCTGATCGCCGACGCGGAGTTCGCGCTCTGCGGCCGCGTCGAGCCCCGCGAGCGCCGGCCCGAGGGGCCGTTCGGCGACCATTACGGCTACTACTCCCTCGCCCACGACTACCCGGTGCTGCGGATCGACCATCTCTGCCACCGGCGCGACGCGATCTATCCGGCGACGGTGGTCGGCAAGCCGCGGCAGGAGGACTTCTACATCGGCGACCTGCTGCAGGAGCTGCTCGCGCCCCTGTTTCCCCTCGTCATGCCGGGGGTGGAGGACCTCTGGTCCTACGGCGAGACCGGCTACCATTCGCTGGCCGCGGCCGTGGTCAAGGAGCGCTACAAGCGCGAGGCGATGGCCAGCGCCTTTCGCATCCTGGGCGAGGGGCAGCTCTCGCTGACGAAGTTCCTCCTCGTCGTCGACCGCCCGCTCGACCTGCGGGACTTCCGCTCGACGCTCGTGCACCTGCTGGCGCGCACCCGTCCGGAGACCGACCTCTTCGTGCTCAGCAACCTGTCGATGGACACCCTGGACTACGCGGGCCCGGCCGTCAACGAAGGCTCGAAGGGGGTCTGGCTGGGGCTGGGCGAGCCGGTGCGCGACCTGCCCGGAGAGTTCTCGGCCGCGGAGCTGCCGCGCGGCGTGGAGTCGGTCGCGGTCTACTGCCCGGGCTGCCTCGTCGTCGGCGGTCCGAGCCAGCGCGACGAGCCGGACTTCGGCGCGCGCATCGCCGCCCATCCGGCCTTCGCCGGCTGGATGCTGATCGTCGCGAGCGACGAGCCGCGCCGCGCCGCCGCCAGCGACGTCAACTTCCTGTGGACGACCTTCACCCGCTTCGATCCGGCGTCCGACCTCTACGCCGCAGAAGTGAAGACGGTCCGCAACCACCTCGCCTACGCCCCTCCCATCGTCCTCGACGCCCGCCTCCGCCCCGGCTTCCCTGAAGAGCTCTCCTGCGACGAAGAGGTGGCGGCGAAAGTCTCGCGCCGCTGGAAGGAGTACTTCCCCGAAGGAAAAGTGGAGATGGGCGACTCCGAGCGGGCGCATCTGAGCTGAGCCACGGACCTTTGCCAGACGGCCACTCCGGACGACGTTCCGAGGAGACGCGCCAGGCTAGAATCACGGGCTCATGGAGGTCGCTACCCATCATGCGATCGAGCGCCGGTTGTGCGGCGTGGCGATCAACCTCGGGCCCGGGAAGGCGACGGTGCGGCTGGAGACGACCCGCGAGATGGCGGCCGACGCCCGGGGGCTCGTCCATGGCGGGTTCGTGTTCGGCGCCGCGGACTACGCGGCGATGGTGGCGGTGAACGACCCGAACGTCGTGCTGGGGGCGGCGGAGTGCAAGTTCGTGGCCCCCGTCCGGCTCGGCCAGGTCGTGGACTTCTCGGCTCGGGAGGTCGCCGAGGCCGGCCGCCGGCACGACGTCGAGGTGGTCGGCCGGGTCGGGGAGAAGACGGTCTTCGAAGGCGCCTTCGCCTGTTTCGTGCTCGAGCGCCACGTGCTCGAAGGATCCCGGTGAACGGCGGCGAGGTCGTCGCCCGCGTGCTGGCGGCGCGCGGCGTGCCCTTCCTCTTCACGCTGTGCGGCGGCCACATCTCGCCGGTCCTGGTCGAGGCGAAGCGCCTCGGGGTGCGGGTGATCGACGTGCGGCACGAGGCCAACGCCGTCTTCGCTGCGGACGCGGTGGCGCGGCTCGGCGGCGTCGCCGGCGTCGCCGCCGTCACCGCCGGGCCGGGGGTCACCAACACGATCACCGCGGTCAAGAACGCCCAGCAGGCGCAGTCCCCGGTGGTGCTCCTGGGCGGCGCCACCGCGACCGTGCTCGAGGGCCGTGGCTCGCTGCAGGACATCGACCAGATGGCGCTGATGCGGCCGCACGTGAAGTGGGCGGCCGGCGCCCGCCGCGTCCGGGACGTCGCCCCGCTCCTCGAGCACGCCTTCGACGTGGCGCAGGCGGGCGTGCCCGGTCCGGTCTTCCTCGAGCTGCCGGTCGACCTGCTCTACGAGGAGGCGGTCGTCCGCCGGTGGTACGGGCTGGGGGCGGGCGACGGGCGGCGCTCGCTCTCCCAGCGGGCTCTGCACGCCTACCTCGACCGGCATGCGCGGCGCCTCTTCCGGGGCGTGAAGGCGGCCGGCATGGAGCAGATCGTCCCGCCCGAGGTGCCGCGGGTGGCGGCGCGGCAGGTGCGGCGCGCGGCGCGGGCGCTGGCCCGGGCGCGGCGCCCGCTGCTGGTGATCGGCAGCCAGGCGACGCTCGCGGCGGCCGAGGTCGGCGCTGTCGCCGCGGCGGTCGAGGCGCTAGGCGTCCCGGTCTATCTCTCCGGAATGGCCCGCGGCCTGCTGGGAGCGGGCCACCGGCTGCAGCTGCGCCACCAGCGGCGGCAGGCGCTGCGCGAGGCCGACCTGGTGCTGCTGGCCGGGGTCCCGAGCGACTTCCGGCTCGACTACGGCCGCCACGTCCGGCCCGGGACGCGGCTCCTCGGGGTCAACCGCAGCGCCGAGGACCTGGTGAAGAACCGGCGCCCGGACCTCGCCATGCTCGGCGATCCCGGGTGGCTCCTGCGCGACCTGGCCGCGGCGGCGAGCCGCGACGAGGAGGCCGTCGCGGACTGGCTCCGGACCCTGCGCGCCCGGGACGACGAGCGCGAGGCCGACATCGACCGGCGGGCGGCCGTCACCGGCCGCTTCGTCAACCCGCTCGCCCTCTTCCGCACCCTGGATCCCCTGCTGGCGGACGACAGCGTGCTCGTCGCCGACGGCGGCGACTTCGTGGCCACCGCCTCCTACACGCTGTCGCCGCGCGGCCCCCTCTCGTGGCTCGATCCGGGCGTCTTCGGCACCCTGGGAGTCGGCGGCGGCTTCGCCCTGGGGGCGAAGCTGTGCCGCCCCGAGGCCGACGTCTGGATCCTCTACGGCGACGGCTCCGCCGCCTACAGCCTGGCCGAGTTCGACACCTTCGTCCGCCACGGCCTGCCGGTCTACGCTCTGGTCGGCAACGACGGCAGCTGGGCGCAGATCGCCCGCGAGCAGGTCGAGATCCTGGGCGACGACGTCGGCACCGTCCTGCGGCGCACCAACTATCACACCGTGGCGGAAGGCTACGGCGGCCGCGGCCTCATGCTCGACAACCCCGGCATGATCGAGTCGACCCTCCAGGCGGCCCGCGCCGCCCACAAGGTGGGCAAGCCCGTGCTGATCAACGTCCTGCTGGAGAAGACGGACTTCCGCAAGGGCTCGATCTCGATCTAGGGCGCCCGGGCCGGGGATCCCGCCGCACGGTGTAGAGTGCTGCGCCATGGATCTGGGACTGCGGGGCAAGACGGCGATCGTGACCGGCGGCAGCCGCGGGATCGGCAGCTACGTCGCGCGGGCGCTGGCGGCCGAGGGGTGCCGGGTGGCGATCTGCGCCCGCGGCGAGGAGCAGCTGGCGGCGACGGCGGCGGCCCTCGAGGCGGAGGGCGCGGAAGTGCTGGCGATGCCGCTCGACGTCACGGAGCCGGGCTCCGCCGCGCGGCTGGTGGCGGCGACGGTGGAGCGCTTCGGCGGCGTCGACGTCCTCGTCAACAACGTCGGCGGCAACAAGCGCGGCGCGTTCGCCGAGCTCACCGACGGCGACTGGGAGGCGGTGCTCGACCTCAACTTCAAGTCCCACCAGCGCATGAGCCGCGAGGTGATCCCGGCGATGCGGGCGGCGGGCGGGGGGGTCATCCTGTTCGTCGCCTCGATCTTCGGGCGCGAGGCGGGCGGCCGCGGCCTCGCGATCTACAACACGACGAAGTCGGCGCTCATCAGCATGGCGAAGATCATGGCCCTCGAGCTGGCGGGCGACGGCATCCGGGTGCTGAGCATCGCGCCGGGATCGATCCGCTTCCCGGGCGGCAGCTGGGACCGGCGCTGCCTCGACGACCCGGAGGGGATGGCGGAGTTCATCCGCGAGAACCTGCCGCTCGGCCGCTTCGGCACGGCCGAGGAGATCGCGGACGTCGTCGCCTTCCTCGTCTCCGACCGCGCCAGCCTCGTCACCGGCGCCTGCATCAACGTCGACGGC
Source organism: Acidobacteriota bacterium (assembly GCA_029862975.1). Lineage (GTDB taxonomy): Bacteria > Acidobacteriota > Thermoanaerobaculia > Multivoradales > JAHEKO01 > CALZKB01. The sequence goes on along the minus strand of JAOTWP010000103.1, from coordinate 57 downwards.
GGCCAGAGCCGCTCGCTGATCTAGAGAGCCTCGGACCTCCGGGCCGGCCGGTTGGCG
>JAOTWP010000250.1 GCA_029862975.1 Acidobacteriota bacterium | reverse complement strand
CGAGGTAGAAGTAGCCGTGGCGCTCGAACTGGTAGCGGGTTCCGGGCTCGACCGTGGCGACGCTGGGCTCGATGCGAGCCTCGCCGAGGACCTCGAGCGACTGCTCGTTGAGGAAGGTCTTGAAATCCCCGTCGTGACTCAGCGGCTCGGGGTCGGTGAAGAGCCGGTCGTAGAGGCGCGCCTCCACGGGGAGCGAATGGGCCGCCGAGACCCAGTGGATCGTGCCGCGGACCTTGCGGCCGTCGGGCGCCTGGCCGCCCCGGGTCGCCGGATCGTAGGTGCAGCGCAGCTCGAGCACGTTGCCCGCGGCGTCCTTGACGGCCTCTTCGCAGCGGATGAAGTAGCCGTAGCGCAACCGCACCTCGCGCCCCGGCGCGAGCCGGAAGTACTTCCCCGGCGGCTCCTCCATGAAGTCCGTCCGCTCGACGTAGAGCTCTCGTGAGAACGGGACCTGCCGCGTACCCTCGCGGGGGATGTCGCGCGGCCAGTAGTCGGCGTCGAGCCACTCGACCTCGCCCTCGGGGTAGTTCGTGATCACGACCTTCAGGGGCCGCAGCACGCAGAGCACCCGGGCGGCTGCGTGATTCAGCTCGTCGCGAATCGCGTGCTCGAGCATGGCGACGTCGACCACGCTGTTCGCCTTGGCCACCCCGATGGCGTCGCAGAAGCGGCGGATGGCGGTCGGCGTGTAGCCGCGGCGTCGCAGCCCGGCCAGGGTCGGCATTCGCGGGTCGTCCCAGCCGTCGACCAGGCCTCCCTCCACGAGCTCGAGCAGCTTGCGCTTGGAGACGACCGTGTAGGAGAGATTGAGCCTGGCGAACTCGGTCTGCTCGGGCCGCGGGCGCTTCACGGACGTGTTGTCCAGGATCCAGTCGTAGATGGCCCGGTTGTTCTCGAACTCGAGCGTGCAGAGCGAGTGGGTGATCCCTTCGATCGCGTCCGACAGGCAGTGCGCGTGGTCGTACAGCGGGTAGATGCACCAGGCGTCGCCCCGCCGGTAGTGGTGCTTCTTCAAGATGCGGTAGAGGATGGGATCGCGCATCTTCATGTTGGGGTGGGCCATGTCGATCCGGGCGCGCAGGACCTTCTCGCCGTCCGCGAACTCGCCGGCTCGCATCCGCGCGAAGAGGTCCAGGCTCTCCGCCACCGGCCGATCGCGGAACGGGCTCTCCCGGCCGGGCTCCCGCACCGTGCCCCGGTGCTCGCGGATCTCCGCCTCCGAGAGGTCGTCGACGTAGGCGAGCCCCTTGCCGATCAGCTCCACGGCGAAGTCGTAGAGCTGCTCGAAGTAGTCCGAAGCGTAGAGCTCCCGCGCCCACTCGAAGCCGAGCCAGCGGATGTCGAGCCGGATCGCCGCGACGAACTCCGGGTCCTCCGTCGTGGGATTCGTGTCGTCGAAGCGGAGGTTGCAGCTCCCGCCGTACTCCTCGGCGATCCCGAAATCGATGCAGATCGCCTTGGCGTGGCCGATGTGCAGGTAGCCGTTGGGCTCCGGGGGAAAGCGGGTGGCGACGCGGCGCCCGAACTTGCCGGAGGCGAGATCGCGCTCCACCAGCGCGCGAAGAAAGTCCTTCGCCGCCCCCGATGCCGTGCTCTCGTCCGCCATTGCCGCCCCTTCTCGCCCCTCTCGAAGGGCGGAAGGTTACTACGCGGCGGCTACTCGGTCACCTGGATCGACCGCACGTACTCGACGAGCTGGTAGATCATCCGGCCCGCTCGCGTCTCGCCGTCCTCTTCCGTCGTCGGCTGCATCGCGAGCGTGCTCTGGAACACTTCGCCCCAGACCGGCATCTCGCGGGTGCCGTGGCCGGCGACGGGCCGGCGGCCGTCGATGTACTCGTAGACCTGCTCCTCGGGAAACTCGCCGTTCTCCGAGTTTGCCGCCAGCAGGGTGAGGTTGGCGGGCGGGATTCTCAGGTACTGGGCGACGTTGCCGTCGCCGAGGGCGTTCGCGCCGTGACAGCTCGCGCAGTAGCGCTGGAAGGTCACCCGGCCGCTGGCCACGGCGAAGCCGGGGGACTCCCCGTAGTCGCGGATCTGGCCGCTGGCGGGCGCCGCGAGCAGAAGCACCGCCGCCAGCGCTCCCGTCGCGGCGATTGCTCGCTGCAGAACCTCGATGGACCGGCGCCTGGCGTTCATTTCCAACCTCCTCGGAGCTGCCTCCGACGTTGTGGTCTCGCCTCTCGAAATCACGTTACGAGCCGCAGGATATGCCAACAACACCCGTCCGCGCGACCCCCCGGCCCACCAATCGGGGTGGGCCTGAGAGTCCGCGGGCTCAAGCGCGCTGCGGGCCCTTCAGCAGGCGGCCGGGCAGCCTCAGCAGCCCGCCCAGCAGCGAGAAGACCCCCTCGCAAGCGATGCCGACGAGGCGAAACGGCAGCAGGAGCAGCCAGACGAGAGGGTACAGGACGAGCACCAGCAAGGCCAGCGGCCAGCTGACGAGGAACAGGAGCAGCCAGAGGATGAACGTCGCCATGAGAGCCTCCTGCCTCTCCTACGCGAGGCGCCGCCCGATGTTCCCGCCTGCCACCTCCACGGCCGGCGCCTCGAGCCGGCCGTAGGCGCCGTAGGGATCGTCCTCGCGGCCGAGCGCAGCGGCGGTGGCGAGGGCGAGGGCGATCGCGAGCGGCACGAGCGGCACGAGCCGCCACGCGCCGCGGCGCCGGGCGACGAGGCCGGGCAGGAGCAGCGCCAGCAGGCCGAGCGCGGCGGGCAACGCGGCGAGCGAGGCGTAGAAATACCCCCCCAGAAGCAGCCCGCACAGGGCGGCGGCGAGCACCCAGGCGTCCGCCGGGAGCCACGGCCGCCTTCGCCAGCGGAGAGCCGCCACCTCGACGACGAGCGCGCCGCAGGCCAGCGCCCCGGCCAGCTGGGCCAGCCGCACGGTCCCCGAGAGACCCAGGAGCACGGCCACGCCGCCCGGCAGCGCGAGCCGCGCCAGGGCGGCGGCGAGACCGTACGGCGCGGTGAGATCGGCTTCCAGCGAGCGGCCGGCGGCGAGGACCGCGGTGAACAGCAGCGCCATCCACAGTACGGCCTCGCCCCCCTTCCAGGTGTGCTCGAGCGGGGTCTTCAGCATCCCCAGGAGCAGCAGGAGCACGAGGCCGCCGCGGACCCACCACGGCGATCCCTCCTCGCGCAGCCAGCCCCGCAGCGCGCCCAACGCCGCGGCGAGGGCGACGACGAAGAAGAGCCTCTGCGTGCTGTCGATGGGCGGCCAGGCGGGCCAGCCGCTCGTGGCCACGTGTGCCGACAGCAGCGCCAC
>JAOTWP010000102.1 GCA_029862975.1 Acidobacteriota bacterium | reverse complement strand
CTTTTGCCCCTCTTTTGCCGGGGGCAACGCCCGAATCCGGGTTGAGGAAGCCCGGCGACGCCTGATCGACTCGCCGGATCCCACCGTTGCGGTCTGGGAACGCCGACCTTACGCCCGAGCGGGGGAGATCGGGTATCCTCCTCTCGGACTCGAGGAGGGGAACCATGCGCCTGGCGGCTCTGGTCTTGACCTGCGTGACGGTCCTCGTGGCTGGAGGCTGTGACGGCAAGGGCGGCAGCGGGCCGCCAACGGCTCCGCCACCGCCGCCCCCGCCCCCGCCTCCGCCCCCGCGCGCGACCGCCGTGGTCGAGGGCTCGCTGGTAGGCCTGTTCGACGCCAGCAACGGCTTCCCGCATCTTCCCCAGGACTTCTCGGGCAGCAAGGTAGAGGTGGAGAGCGTCGTCGGACTCGGCCACCTCGGACTCAAGACAGGCGTCAGCGCCACCAACACCTTTCGCCTCGAGGATGTTCCGGTCGGAGAGGCGAGAGTCGGCGTCTACGGGCCGAACCACGTATACCGCAGGATGACCTGGGAGATTCGCGAGGGGGCGAACGCGTTCGACGCGATCGACCTCGTGAACGACCTGGACTTCCCCCGCCGGGCGTTCTTCGCGATGTTCCACGAGGGATTCGCGCTCAGCCGGTGGCTCGTCCCGGCGCGGGTCATCGTGATCTCGCCGAACATCAGTCCCGGCGAGGTCATCACCGCCATGCTGGAGCTGACGAGCATGACCCGAGGCGGCTTTTCGGCCAGTGTCGAGGTCAGGCCGCCGGCGGCCGACGAACAGGAGGCACTGCAAGCAGGCTGTGAGTACACCGGAGGCGCTGCCGTCGGGAAGGTGTTCGTCGGCCAGGGAATGAACGACGAGGCGTTCACCTGCACCGTGGGTGGCGAGCCCGGAATGCACCCGGGCCCCGAGTTGGAGACCGCCTGGGCCAGGGTTCGCGTCCGGAACACGCCGCAGTCGATCCGCCACGGGCTGGGCCACGCGGCAAGCGCGGAGCATCCTTGCTGGGGGCACGATCGAGACCCGGGCTCGCTCATGAGCGGTGAGTGCGGCACCTACTCATACCCACCCGCCGGCAGCTGGACGGACTTCGACCGGCAGGCGTTTCTGCTGGCCTACAGCCGGCCGGTGGGCACCCTGGCTCCGGATGACACCCGGTTCGTCGAGATCATGACCGGCACGGTGACGCAGACCGACAGCGCCGACGGCGCCGCGGCGATCGTCCACGGCCCGGACTCGAGCGCCACGGACCCGCCGCCGGAAACCCGCCGTGGGCGGCTTGACGTCGCGGCGCCCGGGCGCACCGGCGAGAGAGCGGACAGCGGACCCCGCGGGCGCGGCAGGTAGCAGCGGCGGCTTGCCGGATTCCCGGGCTAGCCGGAGTTGCCGGGCGTCACCCGCCGGGGCACCGGCGCTGGGATGCCGGGCGGCGGGTGGGACAGCGACCAGGCGGAGGTGTCGCCAGACTCGAATCCGTCGGTGAAGAGACCCGAGAAGAAACGCTGGGAACGAACGTCTTCCGGGTCGTTGTCGCCGACGTTGGCCTCGCTCGTCCAGGCGATGACGAAGCGATCCTCGCCCCAGGGGCCGATCGTGGGGAGCAGCTGACCGAGGCTGGTGAAGGCGTTCACCTGGAGCTCGGGGCCGGGGGGCGAGCCGTCGGTGGCGTAGCGCCGGGCCTGGATGCTCTCCTGGCTGGTGTCGTTGCCGTTCGAGCCGTCGCTCTGCCAGGCGACGACGAAGCCGCCGAGGCCGTCGGGGTGGACCGCCGGAAGCCGCTGGTCGGAGGTCGTATAGGCGTTGACCTGGAGCTCGCCGCCCGTGGGCTGGCCGTCGGCGCCGAAGCGCTGCGCCTGGACGCTCCAGCCTTCCGTGTCGTCACCGCCCGAGCCCTCGCTCTGCCAGACGACGACGAAGCCGCCGGCGCCGTCGGCGGCGACGTCCGGCCGCTCCTGGGCGCCGGGGGTGTAGGTGTTGACCTGGAAGTCGTCGCCGAGCGGCGTGCCGTCGGCGGCGAAGCGTCGACCCTGGACGCTCCAGCCTTCCGTGTCGTCACCGCCCGAGCCCTCGCTCTGCCAGACGACGACGAAGCCGCCGTCGCCGTCGGGGCCGATCGCGGGGTAGATCTGGCGGGAGCTGGTGTAGGAGTTGACCTGGAACTCGCCTCCTTGCGGCGTGCCGTCGGCGGCGAAGCGCTGCGCGCGGATGCCGAAGTCGTCGGTGTCGCCGCCGTCCGAGCCGTAGCTCGTCCAGGCGACGACGAAGCCGCCGCTGCCGTCGGGGCCGACGGCGGGGAAGTACTGGCTGTCGGCGGTGTAGGAGTTGACCTGGAACTGGTCGCCTTGCGGCGCGCCGTCGGCCGCGTAGCGCTGCGCTTGGACGCTGTACCAGTCGTCGTCGTCGCCGGGCGAGCCCTCGCTCCACCAGGTGACGACGAAGCCGCCGGCGCCGTCGGGACCAATCGCCGGGTCGTACTGGAGGCCGGTGGTGAAGGTGTTGACCTGGAACTCGGCGCCGGCCGTGGAGCCGTCGATGGCGAAGCGCTGCGCCTGGATGCTCGCACTGGCGGTGTCGGTGCCGCTCGAGCCCCAGCTCGCCCAGGCGGCGACGAAGCCGCCGGCACCGTCGGGGCCGAGAGCCGCGACGCTCTGGTCGTTCGTCGTGTAGGTGTTGACCTGGAACTCGTCGCCGAGCGGCATCTGCGCGACGGCCACCGCGGGAATCAAGGCCAGCAGGGTGGAAAGCGAGCGCATGAAGTCTCCGTGACGCGGCTGCGCCTGGATCCTATCAAACGCGCGTGACGCTGGGACGAGCGACACGAGACGTCCACTGACGGTACCTTGGCCGTCGCTGGTCCGGCCGCGGCGTCAGCCTTCGGGCGGACCGCTCGCCGGCGACTCGAGCATCGCCTCGAGCGCGCGCGCCCGCTCCGGCGCCAGCCGCAGACGCTGCGCCAGCCGCTCGAGGTAGCTGCGCTCGGCGCTCGTGTCCACCTCGATCGCCAGCAGCGAAGCGACGTAGACCTGCTCCGCCAGCTCGGGCGCGTCCGCTGCGGCAGCCAGTGCGCCCGGGCCGATCGGCTCCTCCATCTCGCGGCGCACGAACTCCTTCTCCTCCTCGCCGGCGTCGGCCTCCTCCAGCGCCTCGAGGATCCTCTCCCGCTCGCGCTCGTCGAGCTGATGGTCGGCGTTGGCCGCCGCGATCATCGCCCGCACCAGGAGGAGGGCGTGGCTCGCCGGCCCTGGGGCCGCAGGAGGGGACGGCTGCCGCGCCGGCGGATCCACCGCCGGCAGGGGAGGCAGGGGCGGCAGCTCGACCGCCGCCGGCGGCGGTGGCGGCGGCGGTCCCGCCGCGCCCCCGGCGGCTCCGGCGCCCGCCATGCCTGCATCGCCCCCCGCCTGCTTCTGCGTCCAGTGCTCGAAGGCGCCGATGGCCACCCCGAGGGCGCCGAGCGCCAGCGTGCCCTTGCCCACCGACCCGAGCAGCCCCGCCCGCCGCCGCCGGCGCCGGCCGCGACTGCTTCCCCCGCTCAGCGCGCCGCGCACGAGCGATCCCAGCATCCGTTCCGCGTCGATCATCGCCTGCAACCTCCCGCTCAAGGACTGAAACTATCAGCGGTGAGGACCGGGCTAGAGGTCCTCGTTGCCGGCTACGAACGTCCCCTCGACCGAGACCGAGGCCGTTCGCTGCATGTCCGCGGCCGAGAAGGTGAAGCAGCCGGCCACCGCGTCCGGCGTGGACGACGCCACCGTGAAGGTGCCTTTGACCGAGAAAAAGCCGCTGGCGCCCAGCAGCTGCTGCTCCAACGCCACGGCGGCGACGTACTGTCCCGGCTGCGGCGAAGCGTCGGCGCCGACGTAGTCGATCACCGGATAGGTGCCCGGATCGGGCCGGCCGGCGCCCTGGGTCATGAGGAGGATGCTGTTCGCCCCGCCCGGCGTCAGGACCTGGACGCTCCAGCCCGCGCCCGCTCGGCCGGAAGACGTGGCGAAGCCCGCGAGCTCCGTCGCCGGCTCGTCCGCGGCACCGACCACCGCCGTGAAGCGCCCGCCCACCCCGGGGCTCGGATCGTCGATCACGCAGGGCTCGGGAGTGGGCGGCTGCGCCGCGGCCGCGCCGCCGGCGAGGATGAGGAAGGACCAGCACAGCGTGAGAGAACGAGTTCGGGATGTCGAGAGCATGGAGGCTCCTTTCCGGGTTGTGAGAAGAAGATCGGCCGCTGCTACGATGCGCCCCGTCCATACCGATGGCGAGCGACATCACACAGAATCTCCGGGCCGCGCGGGCCGGGGACGAGGCGGCGCTCGAAGCGCTCTATGGGCAGGTCTACGACGAGCTGCGCACGCTGGCCCGGCGTCAGCTCCGGCGGCTGCGCGGCGGTCCGCTGCAGACGACCGAGGTGGTGAACGAGGCCTACTTGCGCCTCTGCAAGCAGGTCGAGCTCGGGGTGAAGGATCGGGCGCATTTCTACGCCGTCTCCGCGCGGGCGATGCGGCAGGTGCTCATCGACCACTTCCGCAGCCGCAACGCCGAGAAGCGCGGCGGCAGCGAGCGCGCGCTGACCCTCGACGAGGGGCGCGTGCCGGTCGCGGAGCGCGGCGCGGTGCTGCTCGACCTCGACGAGGCCCTCCAGCGCCTCGCCACCTTGGACCCGCGCCTGGCCCGGGTCGTCGAGCTGAAGTTCTTCGGCGGCATGACGGAGAGCCAGATCGGGCTGGCGCTCGAGGTCAGCGAGCGGACCGTGCGCGGCGACTGGCGCAAGGCGAAGGCCTGGCTGTCCCGCGCCCTGTCCGAGGAGTCCGGGGGCGAGCGATGAAGCCCGAGCGCTGGCGCGAGGTCGAGAGGGTGCTGGATCGAGTGCTCGACGCCCCCGCCGGCGAGCGCGCGGCGCTGGCCGCCGAGGCGTGCGGCGACGACGCGGAGCTGCGCCGGGAGGTCGAGACGCTGCTGGCTGCGGACGCGAGAGCGCCCGCCTTCCTCGACTCCGACGCAGCCGTCTTCGCCGCACCGGCGTTCGAGCGCGACGGCGAGGACGGCGAGGCGCCGGAGGTCCCGGGCCTCGGAGGGGGTCTCGCAGGGGAGACCCTGGGCCGGTACCGCCTCGTGCGCGAGATCGGCGCCGGCGGGATGAGCCGCGTCTTCCTGGCCGAGCGCGAGGGAGGCGAGTTCGAGCAGCAGGTGGCGGTGAAAGTGCTGCGGGCCGTCGGCCTCGACCTCGACGAGGGATCGCTCCGCTTCCGCGCCGAGCGCCAGATCCTCGCGTCGCTCGATCACCCGTCGATCGCTCGGGTCTTCGACGGCGGCACCACCGGCGCCGGAGCCCCGTACCTGGTGATGGAGCTCATCGCCGGCGTGCCGATCACCGAGCACTGCGCCGGCCTCGAGCTCGACGAGCGGCTCGACCTCTTCCTGGGGATCTGCGAGGCGGTGCACTACGCCCATCAGCGGCTGATCGTCCACCGCGACCTCAAGCCCTCGAACATCCTCGTCACCCGTTCCGGACAGCTCAAGCTGCTCGATTTCGGGATCGCCAAGCTCCTCGCTCCCGACCGGCTGGGCCTCGGCGGCGCGGCGCCCGTCACCCGCACCGGCGTGCGCCTGATGACGCCGGAGTACGCGGCGCCCGAGCTGGTCCGCGGCGAGGAGGTCACGACCGCGACCGACGTCTACGGACTCGGCGTTCTCCTCTACGAGATGCTGGCGGGCCGTCGGCCGTTCGATCTGGCGGGAAGAAGCGCGGTGCAGATCGAGCGCGCGGTATGCGGGGAGGAGCCCAGGAGACCCTCCGCGGTGGCGCTGGGGACCTTCCCCGGCGGCGCCGCGCGCTGGCGCCGCCGGCTGGCCGGCGACCTCGACACCATCGTGCTCGCGGCGCTGCGCAAGGAGCCGTCGGAGCGCTACGACTCGGCGCGGTCGCTGGCCGACGACGTCCGCCGCGTCCGCAACGGGCTGCCGATCGCGGCGCGCCCGGCCACCGCCGGCTACCGGATGCGCAAGTTCGTGGCGCGCCATCGCTGGAGCGTGGCCGCGGGCGCCGCGGCCCTCGCCGCCCTGACCGTCTTCGCCGTCGCCATGACCTGGCAGCAGGGAGTGACCCGCCGCGAGCGCGACCGCGCGCGCGCGGCCGAAGAGCAGGCCGCGGCGATCAACCGCTTCCTGGTCGACGAGATGCTCGGGGCCGCCGCGCCCGAGGTGGCGCAGGGCAGGGACGTCGGCGTGCTCGCCGCGGCCGAGCGCCGCCTCGAGGGCGCGTTCGCCGGCCAGCCGCAGCTCGAAGCCTCCGTGCGCCGGACCCTCGGCGAGCTCTACCTGAGCCTCGGCAAGGCCGACAAGGCCGAGCCGCACCTGATCCGGGCGCGGGAGCTCTTCGCGGAGCGGCTCGGCGAAGAGGACCCGGAGACCCTCGTGGCGAAGAGGCTTCTGGCACAGCTCGCTCTCGCCCAGGGTCGGTACGACGAGGCCTGGGAGCAGGCTTCGAGGATCGTCGCCGTGCAGCGCGCCGCGCTCGGCGCCGACGCCCCGGAAGTGTGGACGAGCGAGGCGCTGCTGGCGCGGGCCGACATCGAGCGGGGCAACTACGGCGCCGCGGAAGCGAGGGTCGAGGGGCTGCTCGCCGCGAGCGCCGGCGCCGACCCGCCGTCGCCGGAGCGGATCGAGCTCGAGGGCGTGCTGGCCGAGGCCTACGCGCGGCAGCGCCGCTGGCCCGAGGTCGAGGCCGCGGCGGAGCGGGTGCTCGCCTACCAGCGCCGGAGCCTCGGTCCCAACCACCCGGAGCTGGCCCGGACCTTGACGACACTGGGGAACGCCGAGGGCCGCAACAAGCGCTACGCCGAAGCCCAGATCAGCCTCGAGGAGGCGCTCGCCCTGCGCCGGCGGGTGCTCGGAGAAGAGCATCCGGACACCCTCGAGTCGCTGCGGGCCCTGATGATCCACTTCGCCCAGCGCGAGCTCTATCCCCCGGCGCTGGCCTACGGTGAGCGGGCGGCGGCGGCGGCGCACGAGGTCTACGGCGAGACCCATCCCTGGACCGTCCGCGCCGACGAGAACCTCGGCGTCCTCCACAGTCGCCAGGGGCGGCCGGACCTCGCGGAGCCGATCTACCGCGAAGCCGCGCGCCGCCACGAGGCGCTCCTCGGCAGCGTCCACCCCTCGACGGTGCGCAGCTACGGCAACTTGAGCGGCTCGCTGTTCAGGCAAGGCAAGGTCGACGAGGCGCGCGAAGCGATGCGCAAGGTGATCGCGGCCGGCCGCGAGCGGCTGGCGGCTGGAGACGAGGATCCGACGTTTCTCAGCGACTTCGCCAACACCCTGCTGACGTGCGAGCCCGAGGATCTGCGCGATCCGCCGGCAGCGCTCCGGCTGGCCGGGCGCGCCGTCGAGCTCACCCACCGCGAATGGGACCCCGCTCTCCAGAACCTGGCGCGCGCCCACGCCGCGCTGGGCGATCTCGACCGGGCGATCGAGCTGCAGCGCGAGGTCCTCGAGTTCCCGCGCGTGGTGGCGATGATGGACTCCGAGCGCTACCTGATCGAGTTTCTCGAGCAGAAGGGGGATCTCGAGCAGGTGGAGGTCGAGCTCCGCCGCCACCTGGAGCGCCGGCGCGCCGCGCGCCCGGCGGACGATGCGATCCTGGGCACCAGCTACCGGCGCCTCGGCCTCAATCTCCAGAAGCGAGGCCTCCTCGAGCCGGCCCGCGCCGAGCTCGCGCGGGCCGTCGAGCAGTTCGCCAGGACGCTGCCGCCCGACGACTTCCAACTGCTGCGCGCCCAAAGCGAGCTGGGAGAGGTGCTGACCCTGCTGGGACGCTTCGCCGAGGCCGAGAGTCTCCTGCTGGAGGCGGCCGAGGGCTTGCGTGGCCGGATCTGGTTCCGGGACGAGACGAGCAAGGTCCGCTCCCAGGAGCGCGTCGCCGAGCTCTACCGCGCCTGGGGCAAGCCCGATGCCGCGCGGGACTGGGCTCGACGCGCCGAGCTCAGCGCGCAAAGCCCAGCTCCACCCGCCGGTTGAGCGCCTTGCCGGAAGGCGTGTCGTTCGGCGCCGCCGGCCGCGATTCGCCGTAGCCGGCCGGCCGCAGGCGCCCGGCGTCGACGCCACGCTCGGCGAGCCAGCGGATGACCGCGCGGGCCCGGCGCTCGGAGAGGTCCTGGTTGTAGGCTTCCGTGCCGTCCGAGTCGGTGTGGCCGGCGACGCGGAAGGTCGCCTCGGGGGCGCGCTGGATCACCTGCAGCACCGCGTTGAGCGTGCCCAGCGACGACGGCTTGAACTGGTCGTCGCCGGAGTCGAAGTGGATCCCGTAGAGGTCGACCATCCCCTTGGAGGCGAGCGCCGATTCGAGCTGGGTCACGTCCTCGCGGCGCAGGTCCATCCGGATGTCGAGGTCGAGCGCGGCGCCGCCGGACAGCTCGCCGCGCACCGCGCCGTCGCCGTAGTCGGCGTGGCGGGCGCTGACGGCAAAGCTGCCGGCGTCGACGTCCCGGATCCGGAAACGCCCCTCGGCGTCGGTCTCGACCTCCACTCCTCCGACCGCCACCCGGGCGCCGCCGATCGGCGCGCCGGTGCGCGCGTCGCGGACCACGCCGCCGACCGTGCCAATCCTGACCGGCTCGAGCTCGATCAGGGCCGACGCCCTGCCCGCCGGCTCGATCGTCACCGAGGCGCCGCCCGCCTGGTAGGCGGTCTTGCGCGCGGAGAGGGTCAGCAAGCCGGCGTCGATGGCGTCGGCCGCGAAGCGACCGTCCTCGCCGGTCGTGAGGCGCCGGGCACCGACGCTGACCTCGGCTCCGGCCAGCGGATTGCCGGTGTCGGCGTCAACCACCCGGCCCTCGACGGCGCCGACGGTCACCGGCTCCAGCGCCAGATCCACCTCCACCGACTCGGCCGCGATCACGTCGATCGCCCTGCGGGCGGGCTCGAAGACCGCTTTGCCCGCGGTGACGCTCGCCGCGCCCGCCGGCACGTCGACGAGCTCGAAACGGCCGTCGACGCCCGTCTCGACCGTCCGTGCGCCGATCTCGACCCGGGCTCCAGCGAGAGGCTGGCCGGTCGAGGCGTCGGTGACGACGCCGAGGACCGTGCCCTCGGTGATCGGCTCGAGCTCGAGCCGGGCCTCGGCGGTCGCGCGCCTGGCGAGCAGCACGCGACCGACGGTCGGACGATATCGCTCGTGGCGGCCGGTCAGGGTGATCTCCCCGGCCTCCACCTCCTCGAGCCGGAAGCGGCCCTCGGCGTCCGCGGTGATCTCGGTGCCCAGGAGCGCCACGGCGGCCCCCGCCAGGGGCAGGCCCGACGCTCGGTCCACGACGATCCCCTCCAGGACACCGGTCGTGATCGGGCGGACGGACAGGTCGTGGTCGATCCGTCCCCGGCGCTCCGCCACCAGCGTCGAGGCGGAGGGATGGTAGTCGGCGTGCTCGGTCGCCAGCTCGATCTCGCCGAGGTCGGCCTCGGCGATCAGGTAGCGCCCCCGCTCGTCGCTCGTCGCGCCGCCGTGGCGCCCGGCGGAGACGTGCACCCCGGCCACCGGCTCGCCCGAGAGCTCGTCGCGCACGACGCCGGCGATGACGACCGGGAGCTCGAGGCGGCGGTCTCGCGGCGCGGGCAGCTCGATGCGCACCTCGACCACCCGCTGCGCGACGACCTCGGCGCGATGGCTGATCAGGGGATAGTCGGGCAGCTTCTGCCCCACGACGCTCACCTCGCCGGCCGGGATGCCGGCGATCTCGAAAGAGCCGTCGGCGGCGCTCACGGCGGTAAGGTTCTCGCCCTGGCCCAGCATCATCTGCAGCGCGGCAGTTCCCGTAGGTGACGCGATCAGCTCGACGCCGCCGACAGGCTCACCGCTGCCTTCCACGACCATCACGCCGCGCAGGACGCCGCGCTCGGCGTCGGGGACGGTCCCGGGCCTGGGGGGCGCGGGTGCGGCCGCAACGGCCTCCTCGCCGCGCGCCTCGCGCTCGGCGGCCAGCTCGAGCGCCGGGGCATTCTCGGCGTCGAGCAGGTACTCGGCCGGCAGCATGCGCTGGTAGTCGCCCATCGAGGCGGCCTCCGACAGCGCCTTGCCCGCCTGATGGGCGGCGAAGCGCTGGACGGGGGTCATCCGCCACCAGATCTCCTGCATCCGGTTGAGGTCGACGTCGCGGTAGGCGTCCTCGAAGGCCGCGACGGCCTCGCGGTCGGAGCCGAACGGCGCGCCGTGACGGCCCGCGTCGAGAGCGGCGTCCAAGGGGAGGTCGCTCGGGTCGAAGCGCGGCTGCGGCTGCGGAGAGACGTCCGCCGCGGGGCGTCTCGGGTCGCCGGAATCCGCGCCGGCCGGATCCTGCCGATCCGCCGTCTCGAGCGCCGGCTCCCCGCCGCCGCAGGCCGCGAGCACGGCCACCAGCAGGACCGCGGCGCACAGCCTCGCCTGTTCGCCGAGCGCGCTCATGGGAGACGGTAGCTCGCGGTCAGGGACTGGTAGAAGGGCCAGCCATAGCGGCTGTACCAGTCGTCCAGGCCGTACTCGTCCTCGCAGTCGCCGTAGTCGTCAAGAATGGCCTTCAGGCGACGGTTGTACTCTTCGAGCTTGTTGCGGTAGGCGGTCTTGAGGCGCTCGTGGGAAGCCACGATCTTCTGCTTCTCGGAATACCATGCCGCCTGCTCGAGCTGATTCCAGCCGCTGCGCGCGTCGCCGTAGCCCGTCATCGCGACGAGATAGGCGTCCGCGGTCCGGTAGATCACGCCCAGCTGGGAGTAGTACCCGAGCTGCTCGTTCAGCGCGGCGTGGGCTCGCTCGAAGCAGACTGCGCACTCCGGGTTGGCGTAGCAGGAGGATGCCATGGGCGGGACGCCGCCATGCGTCGGGTCGGGAACCGCCTCGCGGTCCGCCTCGTGCAGCAGCTGAAGAGCCTCCACCGCGGCCCTCAGGCTGGCGATCTCGGAGGCGGAGTCGAGCGCCTGTTCGGCCATCGCGTCGAAAAGGCCCTGAAACGCTGCACGGGCCTGGCCGAGAACGCGATCAATGGTCGCGAAGACGGGACCGAGCTCCTCGTCGAACTGGTCCCAGGTCATGTAGTCCGCCAACTCCTCGGGACTCACATAGTCCTCGTGCTCGGCGTCGCCTTCCGTGAGCTCCTGAAGGCGCGCCAGGCCGTTCTCGACCGCCTCGAGCCGGTTCTCGATGCCCTGCCCGGCCGCAGGTGTCGCAGCGAGGCCGATCGCGAGCAACGAGATTGCGGCGCCCGCCGAACGGTAGCGCCGAAGTCTGCCCAAGGCCGCCCAGGCGCCGATCGACAGCGCGACGAGCGCGAAGATCCACCCGATCCTGCGCAGACCGCCGCCCCGCGCAGGATCCCGGCCGCCGGCGATCGGAGCGCCCTCGTCGCCGACGCCGGCGAAAGCGCTGGAGCCGAACGAAACCTCCGCCGGTCGTCCCATCCAGGCGAGCAGATAGAACCTGGTCGGCTCCGGCGCTCGCAATTCGATCCCGACCTCGTCGTGAATCCGCCCCAGGAAGGCCCAGTCTCCTGTCTCGTTGGTTCGGGCACTGAGATCGGAGTCGTTCCAGAAGAACCTGTGCAGCGTGACGTCGACCGGCCTGCTCCCGTCCTCCGCAAACAGCCGGATCACTAGCGGGCTCATCACGTCGAGGCCGTCGAGGTAGAACCGCTTGCCCGCCTCGTCGACCACGCCCTCCACCCGTCCGACCTGGCCGAGCTTGGGCTCGGTGCGGAAGGGAACCAGCGTCGGTGCCGCGTCCTCCGGGTCGAAGGAGATCGGCTGTGCCGTCGTCGCAGGCGCGGCCCCAACCGTCAAGCCGACAAGCAGAACGAGGCAGCGGACAGCAAAGCTCAGAGCAGTAGGTTGGCGCATGGTTTGGTCCTCCTACCCTCTGCTACGAGAGGAGGCGACGAAACCGGCAAGCCCGCAGATCACGCTCTCGCGGGGGTCGCGCCGAGGCGTGCTTCCCGCCAGTCGCGGGCGTCTACCATCGGGTAGTGTTGTCGGGTCCTTTTGTGAGGAGTAGCCGCGGGGGTGCGACCCGCCGAGAGGAGGAAGCATGAAGATACTGGTCGCAGGAGCAACGGGAATGGTCGGCGGGGAGGCTGCACGGATCTTGTCGAGCGGGGGCAACGCCGTGCGTGCCCTGGTTCGGTCCACCTCCGGCGGCGAGAAAGTAGCGCCGCTGAAGAGCGCAGGGATCGAGGTGGTCGAGGGAGATCTCCGGGATCGCCCCTCTCTCGACGCAGCGTGCGAGGGAGTCGACGCAGTCATCACCACGGTCTCGGCCATGCCGTTCAGCTGGCAAGAGGGCAACACCTTCGGAGAGGTCGACCGGGACGGTACGATCCGCCTGATTGACGCCGCGGCAGCGGCTGGCGCCAGGAGGTTCGTCTACACGTCGTTCCCGCACTCTCCAGAGCCCGGCTTCGCATTGGGCGACGCAAAAGCCGCGGCGGAGGATCATCTCAGGTCCAGCGGCATCGAGTACGCGATTCTGGCGGCCAACTTCTTCATGGAAGTGTGGCTCAGTCCGGCACTCGGGTTCGACTACCCGAACCACTCGGCGACCGTCTACGGGGACGGCACCAATCGCATGAGCTGGGTCAGCTACAAAGACGTAGCCCGCACCGCCGCCGAGGCGGTTTCGAACCCCAAGGCAAAGAACGCCGTTCTGCCCGTCGGCGGGCCTTCGATCCACACGCCGCTCGAAGTCGTCACGATCTTCGAAAAGGCCAGCGCAAAGACCTGGACCTTGAGCCACGTATCCGTGGCAGCGCTCCAGGAACAGAAGTCCGCGGCAACGGACGAGGTGCAGGAGGCGGTAGCGATGTTGCAGCTGGGCTACGCCATCGCACCCGGATGGGCTATGGACCCGACGGACTATCTGGTCGCCTCGGATCTCAGGAGCGTTGAGCAGTACGCCCGAGAGGTGACGCAGTAGACCCGGCCCACGACAGATCGTGGTGCCCAGCCGAAGCGCCGCCATGGCCAAGCTCTGCGGCTGGCTGATCGCCCGTCAGTCGCGGACTCGGTGCCGCTGGAAATGAGTAGCCTGTCACCGTATTTCGCCCGTATTTCGCTGAGGCGGGTCGACCCTTGCGGCGAGCGGTACCGCGGCGAACGTCGTCATGTAGGCTTTCCTGCCATGGAGAGGCACGAGTCGGTCGATGAGTTCCTCGCGACGAGGACGGAATGGAAGGAGGAGCTCGTGGCGCTGCGGTCGATCCTGCGCTCCACCGGGCTCGAGGAGACCGTCAAGTGGGGAGCTCCGGTCTACACGTTCGAGGGCAAGAACGTCGTGGGCCTGGGCGCGTTCAAGTCGTACTTCGGGCTCTGGTTCTTCCAGGGCGCGCTGCTCGCGGACGAGAGGAAGGTGCTGATCAACGCCCAGGAGGGAAGGACGAAGGCGCTCCGCCAGCTGCGCCTGCGGTCCATGGACGAGATCGACCGCGAGCTGATCCGCGCCTACGTCGCGGAGGCGATCGATCTCGTCGAGCGCGGTGTGGAGATCAAGCCCGGCCGCAAGAAGCCCTGGACGATGCCCGCCGAGCTGCGGGCGGCGCTGCGCGAGCACCGCGAGGCCCGGGCGAGCTTCGAGGCGTTGACGCCGGGCAGGCAGCGCGAGTACGTCGAGTACGTCGCCTCGGCCAAGCGCCACGACACCCGGGCGCGGCGGATCGACAAGATCCTGCCGATGATCGCGTCGGGCGTCGGCCTGAACGACAGGTACCGCAGCGGCTAGCGTGAGCTCCCCACCCCCGCGCGGCCACGGAAACTCGACCGCTCCCGGGCGCGGCGACGGGAGGGGTCCGATCGTCCTTCGCGCCCCGCGCTGGGCGTGGTGGATGGTGCTCGCCGCCTTCGCGGTGTTCGTCGCGCTCATGGTCGGAGCGTTCACGGACGGGCTCGGCTGGTGGTATCGGGCCGCGTCCGTCGCGTTCTGCGGCGTCTCGGTCCTCGGCCTGGCGGAGCTGGCGTCGACGCGGCTGACGATCGATGAGCGGTCGCTCTCGTTCGTGAAGACGTTCCGGCGCCGCGAGCTGCGCCGCGAGGACGTCCACTCCGTGACGTGGGCCAAGGGCGTCGGGGTCTCCATCAGGCTCAGGGACGGCGAGTGGGTCCGCCTCCCGCAGGTCGGTCGATCGCACCAGGGCGTGACCAACACGATCCGCGCCTGGCTCGCGCGAGGGAGACCGGCGATGGAGAGCGGCGCAGGCGCGCCGGGGGAGGGCTAGCGGGGGCATTCGTTTCTGAGCTCTCAGGCCGGGAAGGGTCAACGGCCAGTTGATCTCGGGCCGTGACATCAGCCTCTCGTCGGGCTCCCTGGCGGTCTGCCCGGAAGTGGAGGAGC
>JAOTWP010000011.1 GCA_029862975.1 Acidobacteriota bacterium | reverse complement strand
GTCGCCCCTGGCTGGCGCTCGAGCTTGCGGCGCAGGGCGCCGACGTGGACGTCGACCGAGCGCGGCGTCACGTAGACCCCGGGCCATACCCGATCGAGGAACTCGTCGCGCGACACGACCCGGCCCGGCCGGGACATGAGGAGCTCGAGCAGGGCGAGCTCGCGGCCCGTGAGGTGGACCTCGACGCCGGCCACCGAAGCTCGCCGGCCCGCGGAATCGACCTCCAGATCGCCCGCCCGCAGCGGCCCGGCGGGGGCCTGCCCGGCGCCGCGCCGCAGCCGCGCGCGCACCCGCGCCAGCAGCTCCTGGAGATCGAACGGCTTCGTGAGGTAGTCGTCCGCCCCCAGGTCGAGGGCGCGGACCTTGTCGACCGTCTGCTGGCGCGCCGTCAGCACGAGGATGGGCACTGCGAGCCCGCGCTCGCGGATCTCGCGGCAGACCCGGAAGCCGTTGCCGTCGGGAAGCCCGAGGTCCAGGATCACGAGATCGAAGCCGCGGTCGAGCCTCGCGAGCGCTTCCCGCTCCGAGGCGGCCAGCTCGCTCTCGTGGCCCTCGAAGTCTAGCTGCTCGCGCAGGAGGCGGGCGATGTTGCCATCGTCCTCGATGATCAACACCCGCCCCACCTCGCCTGTCCCTTTCGGATCCGGCGGGCCGTCAACTGGCGGCCAGGAGCGGGCCGTGGCGGGCGTCGAAGCGGGCGCGGAGGGCTTCGTCGAGGGAGTCGAGGCCTTCGCCGGTCGCGGCGGAGAGGGCGACGGCTTCGGGGGCGAGCAGGCCGTTGGGGAGGCGGTCGATCTTGTTGTAGACGACGAGCGTGCTCGCCTCGTCGACCCCGAGGTCGGCGAGGACCTCCTTGCCCACCGCGAGGTGCTCGCGCCATTGCGGGTGGCTGCGGTCGACGACATGGAGGACGACGTCCGCGTCGCGGATGCCGGCCAGGGTGCTGCGGAAGGAGGCGACGAGGTGGTGCGGGAGCTTCCTGATGAAGCCGACGGTGTCGGCGAAGACGACCGCGCGGCCGTCGGCGAGGACGGTGCGCTTGAGCTTGGCGTCGAGGGTGGCGAAGAGGCGGTTCTCGGTGCGGACTCCGGCGTGGGTGAGGCGGTTGAAGAGGGTCGACTTGCCGGCGTTGGTGTAGCCGGCGAGAGCCACGAGGTTGGCGTGGCGGCGGCCGCGGCGGTGGAGGTCGCGGGTGCGCTCGATCTTCGCGAGGTCCTTCTCGAGGCGGCCGATCCGCTGGCGCAGCATCCGGCGGTCGGCCTCGAGCTGGGTCTCGCCCTCGCCGCCGCGCACCCCGATGCCGCCGACCTGCCGCGAGAGGTGGCCCCAGCGCCGGGTCAGGCGCGGCAGCAGGTAGCGCAGGCGGGCCAGCTCGACCTGGGTGCGGGCCTCGCGGCTGGCGGCGCGCTGCTGGAAGATCTCGAGGATGAGGCCGCTGCGGTCGAGCACCTGGCGGTCCATGATGTCCTCGAGCTGGCGGACCTGGCTGGCCGTCAGATCGTCGTCGAAGATGACGACGTCGGCCGCCAGCGAGCCGGCGGCCGTTCCCAGCTCCTCCGCCTTGCCGGAGCCGATGAAGGTGCGCGCGTGGGGCGCCCTGCGGGCCTGCACGGCGCGGCCGGCGACCTCGACCCCGGCGCTGGTCGTCAGCTCCGCCAGCTCGTCGAGATGGTCCTCGACGACGCCCGGCGGCTGGCCCGGGAGGCTCAGGCCGACCAGGAGCGCGCGGCGCGGCGCGTCCGGCGCGAGATCAGAAGTGGAAGCCAAAGCCCGCGAAGCCCGTCCCCAGCACCCGGATGTCGGGGGAGTCGAGCACGTGACCCGAGATCTCCGCCAGCACGACGAAGGACGGGGTGATCTTGAACTCGCCGGTGGCCCCCAGGACGATGCCGAGGACGCTGTCCGAGGACCGCGGGGCGAGCACGTCGGGGGCGAGGATGCGGCGCGCCGCGAGGTCGTAGAGCCCCAGCCCGAGGAAGATGCCCGAGTCGTAGTAGCCCTCGTTGAACAGATACTCGCCGCCGAGGTTGACGTAGCGGATCGTCCCGGCGGCGAGGTCGCCGACGTTGCCGCCGGTGTCGAAATCGAGCTGGCCGGCGTGCGCCCAGACGTTGGCGCCGGGCTCGAACTGGAGCCCGAAGCCGACCTGGTAGCCCGTGTCCGTGCCGCCGCCGTCGCTCAGCGGGCCCCCCAGGCCGCCCAGGACGCTGAGCGTCCAGGTGTAGTCCTGCGCCCGCGCCGGCGCCGGTGCCAGGGCGGCCGCCGCGAGGAGCGCGGCGGCGAGCGCCGGACGCAGGGCCCGACGAATGGGCGGTGGTGGGAAGTGTGGCTTCAATCGTCCTCCTCTCGCGGCTGCAAGTATAGCGGGGTTCCTGCCGTCCATCCCGGGTGCGCGCCGGCCTCTCGGCGCGCCGGACGCCGTCGCCGTGCTTGTACGGGCGAGGCGCCCGGACATCACAGGACAGCCGCCTGGTGCCGCAAGCCCGACCTCGGAGACGACGACATGGACCGCCTTGCCCCCCGGATCGGCCGCTTGATCGGCCGCTCGATCGGCCGCTCGATCGGCCGCTCGATCGACTGGATCCAGCCCCCCCTGTGCCTCGGCTGCCGGCGCACGTCGCACCGGGGCATCGACCGCTTCAACCTCTGCCCCGCCTGCCGCGGCGGGCTGCGGGCGCTCACCGGGCCGCGCTGCCCGGGCTGCCTGGCGCCGCTCGCCGACCCGGCGGCGCTCGACGGCCGGCCCTGCGCGGCCTGCCGGCGGCGGCCGCCGGCCTGCGACCGCCTCTTCGCCGGCTGGCTCTACGCGCCGCCGCTGCGCGAGGTGGTGCACGGGCTCAAGTTCCACCGGCTCGACTACCTGGCGGCGGCGCTCGGCGGCGACCTGGCGCGGCGCTTCGCGCCCGTTCTCGACGACTGCGGCGCGGTCGTGCCGGTCCCCCTCCACTGGGCGCGGGCGCTCGCCCGCGGCTACAACCAGGCGGAGCTCGTCGCCCGCGAGCTGGCCGACCCGGCCGCGCGGCCGCTCGTGCGCGCCCTGCGCCGGCGCGCCGCGACGCGGCCGCAGACCGGGCTCTCCCGGCCGCGGCGCCGCGCCAACCTGGCCGGCGCCTTCCGCTGGCGCGGCCGGCCGCTCGCCGGCGGCGCCCCCCACTGGCTGCTCGTCGACGACGTGCTGACGACGGGCGCCACCCTCGAGAGCGCCGCGCGCACCCTCAAGCGGGCCGGGGTCGGCCGCGTGACGGCCCTCGTCGTCGCGATCACGCCCCATCCGGAAGAGCGCGGGGCGAGGCGGCCGCCACCCGCGCTCCCCTGGTGGCGGACGCCGCGGCGGGAATAGCGGCCGGCGCGGCGCCGTTGCCGGGAGTAGTCGCCTGGGCAGTCGCCCGGGCAGTCGCATGGGCGGTGCGCCGGGGCGACGGTCCTCGACGATCGTCCGTTCCGCGGTCTTCGACGCGACTGTCTTTGACACCATGGAAAAAGGAGCCGTATACTGTCGAGCTAGAGGGGTGTCATGAGGCGATTTCCGACATCGCAGAGCGTCGCCGCGCTGATCGCGGCGCTCGTGATGTGCGCCCTCCCCGCGGCGGCCGACGAAGGCGTCGTCAGCGGGCAGGTCCGGACCGCCTCGCACCCCCTGCCCGCCAGCCAGGTCTACGCCTACCAGCTCGCCGACCTGACGCTGCGCAAGGCCACGACGGACGAGGCGGGGCGCTTCGCTTTCAAGAGCCTCCCCGCCGGCCTCTACAAGATCGTCGCCTTCAAGCCGGGGTTCGTCCCCGGCGTGGCGCTCCTGACCCGCGCCAGCGCCAAGGCCGTCCAGATCCTCGACGTCGAGCTGCGGGACCAGGGCGCCGCGGCGGCCGACTCGGCCGCCGACTTCTGGACGGTACGCCAGCAGATTCCGACCGACGTCCTGCGCGACATCGACTTCGCGCTGGCCGCCGACGAGTCCGCGGGCTCGTCGCCGCGAATCGACAACCTGCGGGCCGGCGTGCGCGCCGTCACCGGCGTCGACTCCATGGCCACCGCGCAGACCGCGCAGCTGTCCGGCGGCGAGGTCGAGCTGGCGAGCGAGATCGACAACGTCAACGTCGACGTGAGCGGCAGCTACCTGGCCCTCGAGGCGGCGCGCGACCTCCACCTGCCGGCGACCGACGGCTACAGCCAGACGCTCTCCGTGGACGTCTCGGGCGTCGGCGCCAACCGGATTCGCATGACGACGGTCGACAACAGCTTGAGCACGGCGAGCGGCAAGGAGAGGATGGGGCTCCAGAGCCAGCGGCTGTCCTGGTCGCGGGACGGCGAGCGCCACCGCTCCCAGGTCGCGGCCCAGTACACCGAGGAAGACAACTTCTACGCCCGCGGCGGCGGCAGCCGGCTCGCGTTGCCGCCGGGCAGCCGCGCCTGGAACCTCGAGGGCAGCTACAGCACGGACATCAGCGAGCGCTCCACGATGGAGGCCGGCTTCCGCTACCGGGACCGGGTCTTCGAGCTGGTCCACAACGACCTGCTGCTCAACGGCGTGCTGCCGCAGGAGCGGGTCGAGGTCTTCGGCCGCGGCGGCACGTCGCTCGTCCCGGCGGTGCTCGTCGAGTACGGGGTCTACTCCACCATGCGGGACGGCACGCTGTCGTTCATGCCCCAGGGCGGGCTCGTCATGCGGCTCGGCGACAGCTGGCGCGCTTCGACCTCGGCCGGCGTCAAGATGCACGACGATCCTCTCGAAGCGCGCCGGGTCAACGACTTCCACACCGCCTACTTCCGCGACTACGCCTCCTGCGAGCGGGCGACCGCCGAGTGCTACCAGGTGGTCCTGGCCCGCTTCGTGGACGACCAGGAGAAGCTGTCGATCGGCGCCCTGCACCGCCGCTTCGACGAGACCCTGCGGCTGCAGTTCGACCAGAACTTCTTCAACTACCGCGAGAACCTCCAGCTCGTCCACGGCGACGCCGTGCCCGAGCTGCAGATCGCGCTGACCCAGCGCCTGAGCCCCACGATCCTCGCCCGGCTGGAGTCCAACCTCGGCGCCGGCGGCGGCGGCATCCTGACGCTGGCCGATCGCGAGCATGGCTACGAGAACGAGGTCCGCTACTTCGTGACCTCGCTCGACACCCAGTTCGAGCGCTCGGCGACGGGCGTCTTCGTGGCCTTCCACCAGCTCGAGCAGCGTCTGAGCCCGCTGGACGACCAGCCGCGGCCGGCCGAGCAGATCCTCGAGCTCGAGCGCCTGCAGCTGATGCTCACGCAGGACCTGGCCGTGCTCGGCGACCTGGCGGCGGACTGGGCCGTCCAGCTCAACATGGAGCTGTCCCGCGGCTTCGTGCCGACCGGCGGCGACGCCACCCTCGCCGACGAGATCCGCAGCCGGATCACCGGCGGCCTGGCCGTCCGCTTCTAGCCCCCGGCCCTCCGCCGCCGGCGGGCCTCCCATCGGGCCCCCTTCGAGTCCGGCGTCGCGCCCCCTCGCGGAGACGTTCCGTTCCTACGGCCCGCAAGGATCGTGAGCGGGAGGTCGCGAAAAGAAGCCGGGTAAGGAAACGCACCTCGGGGGCGCGAATACGGCCGTCGGAGTCGCCACAGAGACCCGGGCGGCATTCCCGCCGGGATCTCGCAAGCGACCGCCTGGCCGCCCGGCTTCTCTTCCCGACCTCGCTCCTGCCGAGCCCTTTCAGATCGCTCCTCGACCTCCGGGGGGCGACGTTTTTCGGCTCCTGCGGTGAGGCATTTCGGCCACAAAACCGCCACCCTCCATTCAAGCCGATGGAGTGCATCCAAACATTTGGATTCTTGTGGTAAATTGGCGCCGTAGCAGGGCTTTTTCGGCCCTTCGGCGAGCGGATTCGTGGCACGCAACGTGCTATTCAACACGCTGGAGCACTGGAGCGGCTCGTGAGAGCCGCGTGACGGATGCCGCGCCCCAAGCATCGCAACGGATTCCTGACACTGGCCGTGCTGGCGGCCCTGTGGGTCGTCGTGCTGGGGGCGGTCAGCCTGCTGCGCAAGGTGGACTCGTTCCAGCCGGCGGGCTTCGCCGCTCACGCCGAGGGCGCGACCTGGCTCGTCGACGACGTCAGCTCGCCCGCGACCGGCCTCGAGCCCGGCGACCGCCTCGTGCTCGTCAACGGCACCGAGGCGCGCAGCGCTCGCGATCTGCGCAGCGTCCTGCGCCAGAACCCGACGAGCGCGCTGCTCGTCGAGCGCGCCGGGGTGCCGCTCGAAGTCTCCTACCGGCGGCCGGCGCTGGCGATCGACTGGCACTACCTGATCCTGGCGCTGATCGGCATCGGGTATCTGTTCATCGGCTTCTACACGCTGCTGCGCGACCAGCGCCGGGCGGCGCGGCTCTTCTACCTGTGGTGCCTGACCTCGGGCCTCGTCTACGTGGCCTCGGCGCAGCCGCCGTTCGATCTCGCCGGCCGGCTCGTCTACACGTTCGAGGAGCTGGCGCGCGTGCTGCTGGCGCCGCTCACGCTGCACCTCTTCCTCGTCTTCCCGCGCCCCCTCGCGCGGCTGCGCGACCGCCTCGGCTGGCTGCCCTTCCTGTACGTGCCGGCGGCGTTTCTCGCCCTGCTCGAGGCGGACCTGATCTTCGCCGGCGGCCGGTTCCTGCTCCAGGGGCAGATGGCCGCGGCGACCCGCGCCCTCGACCAGCTGGTGCTCTTCCAGCTCGTCGGCTTCGGGCTGGCGGCGGCCGTCGTGCTCATCTGGCGGCTGCGCCGGCGCCGCGACTCGGAGCCGCTGCGGCAGGCGGCATGGATCGCCTTCGGCATGCTGGGCGGCTACGTGCCGTTCCTCCTCTTCTATCTGCTGCCGCGGACGCTCGACCTCGCCTGGCCGAAGCTGCTGACGACGGCCGCCGTGCTGCCGCTCGCCTGCGTGCCGCTGACGTTCGCCTACGCCATCCTGCGCTACAAGCTGTGGGACATCGGCATCGTCATCCGCGACACCCTGAGCCTCGCCACGACGGTGCTCATCGGCGTGCTCGGCTTCTCGCTCGTCAACCTCGTCATCCAGCGCGCGGTGCCGGAGGGCCTGGCCTTCGGCCGCACGATCATCTCGTTCACCTCCGGCCTGCTCATCGCCGGCCTCATGATCCCCACCCGCCAGCGCATCGGCGCGTCGCTCGAGCGGCTGCAGTACGGCGGGGCGTTCCGGCGCCGCCGCGGGCTCGTCGAGTTCGGGCGCGAGATGCTCGAGGAGCGCGATCTCGACAAGCTCTCGAACGCTCTCCTGGGCGAGCTGGCGGCGACCTTCGACCTCGGGCGGGCCAACCTCTACCTCGGCGAGAGCGAGCGGCTCCTCGTGCAGCGCGCGGAGGCCGGAGTGCCGGCGCGCCTGCGGGTGTCCGAGCTCGACGAGGACTTCTGGGCCAGCGACGTCCGCAGCCTCACAGGCCCGGCCCTGCCCAGCGAGGTCGACGCCAGCTACCGCCTCTACACCGCCGGCTACCGCTATGCCTTCCCGCTCACCGCGCGCCGGCGCCGGATCGGCGTCCTCGTCATCGGCTACAAGCGCGGCGACGTGGCGCTGTCGAGCGCCGACATCGACCTCGTGCGCAACCTGCTCGGCCAGGTATCCCTGGCGATCGACAACGCGTATCTGCTCGGCCAGGTCAACGAGCAGCTGGACCGCGTCTCGAAGCTCCAGGAGACGACCGCGGAGATCCTCGAGTCCTCGCCGGCCGGCATCGCGGTGATCGCCGGCGACGGCACCATCGACCGGGCGAACGCGGCCCTCGGGCGGATTCTCGAGACGGCGCCGGAGGCGCTCGTCGGCCGCTCGCTGGCCGAGCTTCTCGGCCAGGGCTCGCTGCCGCGGCCCAACGACCGGCTGCGGGAGATCCGCTTCGCGAGCCCGGCGGGCCGCGAGCACTACCTGCAGGTGAGCGTCGCGCCGCTGGCCAGCGGCCACGGCGGCTCCTGCGTCGTGCTCGTCCACGACGTGACGGAGCGCATCGCCATCGAGAACGCCATGAAGGAGCGCGAGCGCCTCGCCTCCCTGGGCATGCTCGCCGCGGGCGTCGCCCACGAGGTCAACACCCCGATCACCGGCATCTCGAGCTACGCCCAGATGCTGCTCCAGAGCACGCCCGAAGACGACCCCCGGCACGAGCTGCTGCGCAAGGTGGAGCGCCAGACGTTCCGCGCCTCGCGCATCGTCAACAACCTGCTCGAGTTCTCCCGCGACCGCCCGCGGGAGTCGCGCCCGGTGTCGCTCGCCTTCGTCGTCGGCGAGTGCCTCGACCTGCTCAAGGAGCGGTTGAGGGAGAGCCACGTCGAGCTCGACTGGCGGCCGCCGGCGGAGGAGCTCAGGGTCTGGGGCAACGACGGCGAGCTGCTCCAGGTCTTCACCAACCTCGTCGTCAACGCCGCCGACGCGATGGCCGCGGGCGGGCGCCTGACGGTCTCTTTCGACGCCTCCGAAGACTGGATCAAGGTCGGCGTCGAGGACACCGGCCCGGGCATCCCCGTCGACCAGCTCGAACGGATCTTCCGGCCGTTCTTCTCGACCAAGCTCCCGGAGGGCGGCACGGGACTCGGATTGTCCATCAGCTACAACATCGTGCAGCGCCATGGCGGCCACTTGCGCGTCGCCAGCCGGCCGGGGGAGGGCTGCACCTTCTTCGTCGAGCTTCCACGCCACCAGGGTTAGCCGGCAGAGCCGATGAGAATACTCATCGTCGATGACGAGGAGGTGCTGCAGGACGTTCTGACGTCCCTGCTGCGGGCCGAAGGCTACGAGACGGTGAGCGCCCGCTCGGGCGAGCAGGGCCTGACGATCCTGCGCCAGGGCGACATCGATCTCGTGCTCCTCGACCTCATGCTGCCGGGGATGTCGGGGCAGGAGGTGCTGCGCCAGATCCGCAAAGAGGACCCGAGCCAGGTCGTCGTGATGATCACGGCCTACTCGTCGGTCGAGGGCGCCATCGCGGCGATGAAGGAGGGCGCCTTCCACTACATCCCCAAGCCGTTCAAGAACGAGGAGGTCCTGCTGACCGTCCAGCAGGGCCTCGAGCAGCGCCGGCTGCGCAAGGAGAACCGCTCGCTGCGCGACCAGCTGCAGCAGAAGTTCGCCTTCGACAACATCATCGGCAAGAGCAAGGCGATGGCCAAGGTCTTCGATCTCATCCGCCTCGCGGCGCCGGCGAAGAGCAACATCCTGATCCTGGGCGAGAGCGGCACCGGCAAGGAGCTCGTGGCCAAGTCGATCCACCTCAATTCGCGGCGCGCCGACGGCCCGTTCGTCACCGTCAACTCGGGCTCGATGCCGGCCGACCTGCTCGAGAGCAACCTCTTCGGCCACGAGCGCGGAGCGTTCACCGGCGCGGTGACGACCAAGAAGGGGCTCTTCGAGGTCGCGGACGGCGGGTCGATCTTCTTCGACGAGATCGGCAACATCCCCATCGACACCCAGTCGAAGCTCCTGCGGGTCATCCAGGAGAAGGAGTTCATGCGCCTCGGCGGGGTCGAGACGCTCACCTCGGACGTGCGCATCATCGCCGCGACCAACGTCGACCTCGAGGAGACCGTGGAGCGCGGCGGCTTCCGCGAGGATCTCTTCTACCGGCTCAACGTCATCACCATCAACCTGCCGCCCCTGCGGCGGCGGCCGGAGGACGTGCCGCTGCTGGCCCGCGCGTTCCTCGCCAAGTACTGCGAGGAGAACGAGAAGCGCCTGGCCACGATCGCGCCCGACGCGATGGAGCTGCTGCTCGACTACCACTGGCCGGGCAACGTCCGCGAGCTCGAGAACGTGATCGAGCGCGCCGTGGTGCTCTCGACCGGCGACACGCTCGACATCGACCTGCTCTCCCCCGCCGTGCGCGAGAAGCGGTCGCCCTTCGGCTTCGACGAGCCCCTGCCGCCGGAGGGCCTGCCGCTCAAGGACGCGGTCGCCAACTACGAGCGCAAGCTGATCGTCCGCGCCCTCCAGGCCTCCGGCGGCGTCCAGAAGAAGGCCGCCGACCTGCTCAACGTCAAGCCGACCACCCTCCACGAGATGATGAAGCGCCTGGAAGTCACGGTCGACCAGGTCGTCAGCTAGCCCCGGCCGGGAGCCGGCCCGGGGCGCGAGCCTCACTGGACACCTGCGGTATCCTTGCGCCGTCATGTTCGAGCAACTGTCCGACCTCGAGAGAAACCACGCCGAGCTGACGGCCTCGCTGGCCGATCCGGCCGTGCTGTCGGATCCGGAGGTCTACAAGAAGACGACCAAGCGGCTGGCGGAGATCGGCCGCGTGGTGGAGCTCTACCGGGAGTACCGGGAGACGGCCCGGCAGCGCGCGGACGCGGCGGAGATGCTGGCGGCGCTCGCGGGCGACGACGAGATGGCGGCGCTGACCGAGGACGAGCTCGTGACCCTCGACGCCCGCCTCGAGGACCTCGAGGAGCGCCTCAAGATCGAGCTCAGCCCCAAGGACAGGAACGACGACCGCAACGTCGTGCTCGAGATCCGGGCCGGTACCGGGGGCGACGAAGCGGCCCTCTTCGCCGCCGAGCTCTTCCGCATGTACAGCCGCTACTCCGAGGAGCGGCGGTGGAAGGTCGAGATCATCGACCTCTCGGAGTCCGGGACCAGCGGCGTCAAGCTGGTGTCGGCGATCGTCGAGGGCCGCGGGGCCTACAGCCGGCTCAAGTACGAGGCGGGAGTGCACCGCGTACAGCGGGTTCCCGAGACCGAGGCCTCCGGCCGCATCCACACCTCGGCCGTCACCGTGGCCGTGCTCCCCGAGGCCGAGGACGTCGAGGTCGAGATCGCCGAGAAGGACCTGCGCATCGACCGCTTCTGCTCGTCCGGCCCCGGCGGCCAGGGGGTCAACACCACGTACTCCGCCGTCCGCATCACCCACCTGCCGACCGGCCTCGTCGTCAGCTGCCAGGACGAGCGCTCGCAGATCAAGAACCGCGCCAAGGCCATGCGCGTGCTGCGCGCCCGCCTGCTCGAGATCGAGCGCGAAAGGGCCGACTCCGAGCTCTCGGCCGAGCGCCGCAAGATGGTCGGCTCCGGCGACCGCTCGGAGAAGATCCGCACCTACAACTTCCAGCAGAACCGGGTGACGGACCACCGCATCGGGCTGACGATCCACCGCCTCCCGGCCATCCTCGAGGGCGACCTCGACGCGCTCATCGACCCGCTGGCGACCCATTTCCGCACCCAGCAGATGCAGGCCGCCACCGAGCACTCGCTCGCCACCTGAGCGCGCCATGCGAGCCGCCGCCCTCGTCCTCCCGGCGCTGGCGCTGTGCGGGGGTCCCGGGGCGGCGCGGGCGCAGGGGCCGACGCTGGCCGGCCGGGTCGTCGACGCCGCCGGCCGGGCCGCGGCGGGGGTGGAGATCCGGCTCTCCGCCCTGCCCACGCCCTTTGAGCGGGGACTCCTCGACCTCGCGGGCACTCCGCTGGCGCCCGCCGTCGCGGCCACGGAGACCGACGCGCGCGGCCGCTTCGCGGTCACCGCCCCGGAGCCCGGCTACTGGCGGCTGATCGCCCGAGCGCCCGGCAGCATGCCGATGGAGCTCGAGCTCGGTAGCGCCCCGCTTCTCGATTCCGCGCTGCTGCCCCTGCTCGAGCTCGAGCCGGCCGCGACCGTCGCGGTCACGGTCGTGAGCGCCGGCGGCGCGCCGGCGGCCGGCGCCCGGGTCGAGACCCGGCTCGCCGAGACCGTCCCCCGCCGGCTGCGAGAGCAGACCTGGCAGCCCCTTCTCTCCCCGGTTCGCGCGTCGGAGCAGGGCGCGGCGACGCTCGCCGTGCCCACCGGACGGCGGGTCGAGGCGCTGGCCTGGCGCGCCGACCACGGGCCGTCCGGCACGAAGACCGTGGCGCGCGCGGCGCTCCGTCTCCGGCTCGCCGCGGCGCCGGCCCGCCGCCTCGCCGTGCGCGACGCCGCCGGTCAGCCGGTCGCCGGCGCCGTCGTCCGGGTGGGCGAGGAGGAGTGGCCGGCGGCGCGCACGGAGGCGGACGGCACCGTCACGATCCACGACCGCCGGGCGCTGCTCGTGCTCGCGGACGGCCGCACCGCGGCCGTGAGCCTGGCCGCGGACGAGGGCCTCGCCGCCCCGCTCGAGGTGGTCGTTCCCGACGCCGTCGCCCTCGCCGGGCGGGTGGTCGACGCCGAGAGCCGGCGCGGCGTGGGAGGCGCCTTCGTGGCGCTCCTGCGGGCGCGAGCCCGCCATGTCCGCACCGGCCCGCGCGGCGACTTCACCCTCACGGGGTCCGCCCGGCAGCTGGATTGGATCACGGCGGCGGCGCCCGGCCACCTCGAGACGACCATCCGCCTCGAGAGCGCTGCCGGCGAGGTCACGGTGGTCCTCGAACCGGCCCTCGACCTGGCCGGCGTCGTGCTCGACGCGGCCGGCGATCCGGTGCCGGACGCGGAGATCGTCGCGACCCCGCACGGCGCCGACCCGTGGCGGGTCAACCGGCTCGCGAGCCTTCCGATCCGCCGCGCCGCCAGCGACTCCGACGGCGCGTTCGTCCTCCCCCGCCTCCCCACGGCGAGCTCCTACGCGGTCACCGCCCGCGGCGCCGGCTTCGCCCCCGCCGAGCGGATCGTCCGGGCGCCGGAAGCCGCGGCCGCGGGCCTCGTCCTGCGCCTCGTTGGCGGCGCCGCCGTGACGGGCAAGGTCGTCGCCCCTTCGGGCGCGCCCGTGGCCGCGGCCGCCGTCACCCTCGAGCGCCGGGAGGAGAGCCCGGCCATACGGTTCCTGCGCTCGGCGCGCGCCGCCGACGACGCCTTCGTCTTCCGGGCCCGCTCCGACGCCGAAGGCGAGTTCGCCCTCCCCCACGTCCCGGCGGGCCGCTTCCGGCTCGCGATCGCGGCCCCGGGCTTCGCCCTCGAGACCCTCCCCGGCTTCGAGATCGCCGCCGGGGCGACGGCCCACGACGTGGGCGTCGTCACCCTCGCGGAGGGCGTCGAGCTGCGCGGCCGCGTCGTCGACCCCGAGGGCACGCCGCTGGCCGGCGCCGAGGTCGAGGTCCAGGAGCCGCGGCAGGCGCCGGCGGTCCTGCCCGGCGCGCCGCTCGAGGTCGCAACGGGGCCGGACGGCGCCTTCGCGGTTCCGGACCGCCGGGAGGGCGAGTTCCTCGACCTGACGGTGAGCCTCCCGGGCTACGCGGCCAGGGGTCTCGAGCGCGTCGAGGTGCCGGCGGCCGAGGACTTCACGATCGTCCTCGCGCCGGCCGTCACCCTGAGGGGCCGCGTCGTCGACCCCCGGGGCGAGGCCATCCCGCGGGCGCGGGTCGAGGTCGTCCGGGAGGGCGGCGGCGGCAGCTTCGGGGGACAGGTGTTCAGCCGCACCGCCGGCGCCGCTCTTTCCGACGAAAGCGGCCGCTTCGAGATCGCGGACGTCGAGCCCGGGGCGGTACGCGTCATCGCGTCGGCCGACGACCGGCTGCCCAAGGAGCTCGGCGGGATCGAGCTCGTGGCGGGCGAGGAGCCCGACGAGCTCGAGATCGAGCTCGCGCCCGGCGCCGTCGTCGAGGGCCGCGTCCTCGGCCCCGACGGGGCGCCGCAGTCCGGCGCGACGGTGCGGTTGGAAGGCGGCGTCGCCATCTGGCGCTTCGCCATGGCGTCGACCGACGGCGACGGCCGCTACCGGCTGAGCGGCGTCGAGCCCGGCCACCAGGTCTTCGTGGCCGGCACCGAGGACGGCCTGCGGACGAGCCGCGAGCTCGACGTCCAGGCCGGGGCCAACACCCTCGATCTCTACCTGGAGGCCGGGGTCGCGGTGGCTGGCACCGTGGTCGACTCCGACTCGGCGCCGGTCGCGGGCGCCGCGGTGACGCTCTCCCCGTCCGGGGCGGGCGGCGTCAGCCCGCCGCGGCTCGCGCAGTCCGACGCCGCGGGCTCCTTCGCGATCGAGAACGTGCGCCCCGGAGCCTACCGGGTCGGCGCCGAGCACCCGGAGCACGCCGCGGCCGCTCTCGAGGAGCCGCTCGAGGTGGGCGACCAGCCCGTCGCCGGGCTCCTGCTGCGGCTGCCGGACGGCGTCGAGCTCTCGGGAGCCCTCTTGGGCGCCGCGCCGCGGGACCTCGTCAGCATGCACGTCCTGGCCGTCGGGGAGCGGGGGGTCTCCCGGGAGGGCCGGGTCGAGAGCGACGGCACCTACGCGATCGCCCGCCTGGCGGCCGGGTCGTGGACGGTCCTGGCGACGTCGGCCACCGGCCTCCAGGCCCGCGCGGCGATCGCCATCGGGCCGGGCGAGCGCGCGGTCACCCTCGACCTGGACTTCGGAGGCGGGCTGGTACTCACCGGGCGCGTCCTCGCGCACGGCGCGCCGTTGAGCGGCGCCTGGGTCGGGGTCTCCGGCGCCGACGGCGCGGACGGCGCCTGGGGCGAGACCGACTACGCCGGCTCCTTCCGCCTCGAGGGCCTCGCCAAGGGCCGCTACACCCTGCGGGTGTCGCACTTCGAAAGCGGCGTCGCGCACACGGAAGAGATCGAGCTCGCGCGGGACGAGGACGTCCTGGTGGACATCGCGGGCGGGGCCGTCAGCGGGCGGGTGACGGCGGCGCGCGGCGGCGCGCCGCTGGCCGGCGTGGCGGTCGTCCTCGAGCCCCGTCTCGAGCCGCGATCCGGCGCCGAGGCCTGGATGCGCGCCCGGGGCACGACGAGCGACGACGCCGGCGACTTCCGCCTCGAGGGCGTCGCGGCGGGCGACTACGACCTGCGCGCCACGAAGCCCGGCTACGCGGCCCAGAGCCGCGCCCTCGAGATCGCCGACGGCGCCCGCATCGACGGCGTCGAGCTGGCGCTCTCCCGGGCCTCCGGCCTCACGCTGGCCCTGCGCTCGCCCGCCGGGACGCCCGCCACGATCTCCTACGCCGTGCTCGACCTCGCGGGCCGGGTGCTCGCGAGCGGCAGCGCGCCCGTCACGAGCGAGGGCACGGTGCGGCTCGCCACGGTCCCCGACGGTCACTGGCGGATCCTCCTCCAGGCCGCGGGCGCCGCCCTCCGGACGCTCTCGGCGCTTGCCCCGCAGGAAGACCTCGAGGTCGAGCTCGAGCGCGAGGCGCGGCTCGAGGTCCGGGTCGAAGAGCTGGCCGCGGAGGCCACCGGCGCCGCCACGCTGCGCATCACCGGCGACGACGGCGTGCCCTTCGCCAACCTCGGCTGGACCGGCGGCCTCGAGGACCGCTGGTCGCTCTACGCCGGCCAGGCGGCGGTCGAAGCCCTCCCCGCCGGCCGCTGGTTCCTCGCGATCGCCGCCCCGGACGGCCGCACCTGGCAGCGCAGCGTCCTCCTCGCAGCCGGCGCCAACGACCCGGTGGTCTTCGACTAGCCCGATCGCGAGAGCGTTCGCGCACGTCCGAGAAGGCCGACGGTCGCATTCTCAGGTAAGGCGGTGAACGTCTTGGGCTCGAGCGCCCGAGATCGCCCTCGCTCAGAGTCTCTTGACGGCCCACCGGACGGAGACCGTCAGCGCGGGGAAGCCGTTCACCTTGCCCGGAAAGCGACCTTCGCATGGCTGTAGCGCTAGCCCGGCAGCTAGACTGCGAGGATGGCGCCCAAGGTCCGCGGGCTTCTCACGGCTGCGCGGGAGCGGCTCGTCCTGGCGCCGCACGGGCCGCAGGCGCGTGAGGCCGGCCTGCTCCTGGGGCACGTTCTCGGCTGGTCCGAAACGCAGGTGCTGGCGCGGGACGACGCGACGGTGGACGCGACCGCCGAAACGCGGTTCGGGGCGCTTCTCGAACGGCGGCTGGCGGGCGAGCCGGTCGCCTACCTTCTCGGCCGTAAGGAGTTCTTCGGCCGGGAGTTCCGGGTCGACCGGCGGGTGCTCATCCCGCGCCCCGAGACCGAGCATCTCGTCGCGGCGGCCCTCGAGCTCGAGCTGCCGGCGGCGCCGCGGATTCTCGACGTCGGCACCGGCTCGGGCTGCCTCGCGGTGACGCTCGCGCTGGAGCTGCCCGCGGCCCTGGCCGTGGCGACCGACGTCTCCCCGGGGGCGCTCGCCGTCGCCGCCCTCAACGCCCGGCTGCTGGGCGCCGGCCGGCGGGTGCTGCCGGTCCGTGCGGGCTGGGCGCGCGGGGTGCGGCTCGAGCGCATCGATCTCGTCGTCAGCAATCCGCCTTACGTGCCGGCTCACGAGCGGCGCTCGCTGTCGCCCGAGATCACCGGCTTCGAGCCGGCGGGCGCGCTCTTTGCTGGCGCCAACGGGCTGGCCGCCTACCGGGCGCTCTTCCCGGAGCTCGGCGGGCTCCTGCCCGGAACGCCGGTCGCGTGCGAGATCGGCGCCGGCCAGGCGCCGGACGTCGTCGGGCTGGCCGCGGCCGCGGGCTTCGTCCACCGGCTCACGATCGACGACTACGCCGGCATTCCCCGGATTGTGGTAGTAAACCGGGCATAGGCGGATCGCCGCCGCAAGGACGCCATGGACCGCTTCGAGATCATCGGACCCAACCGCCTCCAGGGAACGATCCGCGCCGCCGGAGCGAAGAACGCGGCCCTGCCGGCGTTGACGGCGGCGCTCCTGGCCGAGGGCACGGTCGAGCTCTCCGGTCTGCCCGCGGTGCAGGACATCCGGACGATGGTGCGCCTGCTCGAGCATCTCGGCGCCGAGGTCGAGTCCAGCGGCCACACCCTCGCCGTGACCTCGAGCGGCAAGCCCGTCGCCGACGACGCCGACTACGCCCTCGTCAAGACGATGCGGGCCTCGGTGCTCGTCCTCGGGCCCCTCGTGGCCCGCCTCGGACACGCGCGGGTGTCGCTGCCGGGCGGCTGCGCCATCGGCGTGCGTCCGATCGACCAGCATCTCGCCGGGCTCGAGGCCCTGGGGGCGGAGGTCACCCTCGAGCACGGCTACGTGACGGCGCGCGCCGACCGCCTGGTCGGCAACCGCTTCAAGTTCGCCGGCCGCACCGTGACCGGAACCGAGAACCTCCTCATGGCCGCGACCCTGGCGCGCGGCACGACGGTGCTCGACAACTGCGCCCGCGAGCCCGAAGTGGTCGACCTGGCGCGGCTGCTGACGGCGATGGGGGCGCGGATCCGGGGAGCGGGCGAGGACCGGATCGAGATCCAGGGGGTCGACAGCCTGGGCGGCGCGAGCCACCGCGTCATCGCCGACCGCATCGAAGGCGGCACCTACCTCCTTGCCGCGGCGATCACCGGCGGTGACGTCGTGCTCGAGGACTGCGCCCCCGGGGACCTCGCGGCGCTGCTCGAGGTCCTCGAGCGCGCCGGGTGCGCCGTCGACGTCCGGCCGACGGCGGTCCGCGTCAGCGCCGCCGGGCCCCTCGCCGCGCACTCGATCGAGACGGCGCCGCATCCCGGCTTCCCAACCGACCTCCAGGCCCAGTACATGGCATTGATGACCCAGGCGCAGGGCCGCTCCTCGATCCACGAGACCGTCTTCGAGAACCGCTTCCAGCACGCACCCGAGCTCGTGCGCATGGGGGCGGCCATCCAGGTCGATGGCGGCTACGCCTGGGTCGAGGGGCCAGCGCCGCTGTCCGGGGCCCACGTCATGGCGACCGATCTGCGGGCCTCCGCCTGCCTCGTGCTCGCCGGCCTCGTGGCCGAAGGCCGGACCGTCGTCCACCGGATCTACCATCTGGACCGCGGCTACGAGGGGATGGAAGAAAAGCTGCGCGGCCTCGGCGCGCGGGTCGAGCGCGCCTCGGAATGACCGGCCGGGCGGCCCTGCTGTCGGCGGCCCTGCTGTCGGCGGCCCTGCCGAGCGCCGCCGCGGCCCCGGGCGCCGAGCCACGGATCGAGTGGGTGGCGCTGCAGGGGGCGGGCCGGCTCGACGAGGCGCTCGCCGGGGTCGAGCGGTTCCTCGCGGCGCGGCCCACGGGCGCGGCGCTGGGCGCGCACTACCTGCGCGGCCGGCTGCTCGCCCGCCGCGGCCGCCTCGACGACGCCGCGGCCGCGTTCGCCGCCGCCCTCGCCGCCGACCCCCAGCTCGCGCCCTTCAGCCGCTACCGGCTGGCCGAGATCGAGGTCGAGCGCGGGCATCCCGAGGTGGCGGCCGGCTTGCTGGCCACGCTGCTCTCGACCCGGCCGAGCCCCGGGCTCGGGGCGCGCGCCGCCGACCTGCTTGCGCTCACCCTGGGCCGCGGCGGCGACTGCCGGCTGCTCGCCGCCGTCGAGAGCTGGAGCCTGCCGCCCGCGAGCCTGCGACCGCTGCGCCTGCGGCGCGCCGACTGCACCCGCGAGCGCGATCCCGCCGCCGCCGATGGCGAGCTGCGCGCTCTCCTGGCCGAGGACACCGCCGACGGCACGGCGCTCGAGGCCGCCGAGCGGCTCGCCGCCGCGCCCGACGCGCCGGACGGCGAGCTGGCGCTGGACGTCGCCATGGCCTTCTTCGGCCAGCGCCGCTTCGACCGGGCCATCGAGCACTTCGCCGTCGCGCTGCGGCCGGGAGCGCTGCCCGCGGCGCGGCGCACCGATTTCGAAACGCAGTACGCTCTTGCCCGCAGCTACTTCTGGCTCGGCGATCACCGGCGGGCGGCCGAGAGCTTCAGCGCCCTCGCGACGCTCACCGACCGGGCCGCGCAGAAGTCCCAGGCCCTCTACCAGCGCGGCCGCGCCCTCGAGCTCGGCGGCGACGCCGAGGGCGCCCGCGCGGCCTTTGCCGCCTCCTTGGACGCCCAGCCGGAGGGCCCCTGGGCAGCCGCTGCCCTCACCTCCCGGCTGCGGCTCGCCTGGCTGGACGGCGAGGAGGGCCGGGCGCTCGAGCTCTTCGCCCTTCTCGCCGGACGGCGCAGCTGGCGGGGCGCGAGCGCCCGGGCGGCCTTCTTCCTGGCGGCCGGCGATCTGGTCCGCGGCCGCGCGGACCGGGCCGGCGCCTGGCTCGACGCGGCCGCGGCGGCGCCTGAGCTCCACCTCCCGGAGCTCGCCTACTGGCAAGGGCGGCTGGCGGAAGAGAAGGGCGACCCCGCCGGCGCCGTACAGCGCTACCGCGCCGCCCTGGCCGCGGATCCGTTCGACCCTTGGAGCGAGGAGGCGCGAGGCCGGCTCGCGTCCCCCGAGCTGGCGGCCCCGGCCGCGCGCGCCGCGGCCAGCCTCGCGGCCTCGGGCCGCGAGACCGACCTGCTCTCCGCCTGGCTCCTGGCACCGGGCAGCGCCGAGGGCGAGGCGGCGCTCGGGCGGCTGCGCTCGCGGCTCTCGGCGGGCGCCGCGGAGCGGTCCTTTCTGGAGCTCGCCGCCGTGCCGGCCGCGGACTGGCCCCTGTGGCGGGGCTCGCTCGCGGGAGCCGAGGAGCGCCTCCTGGCGCTGGGCGATTGGGAGCTGGGCGCGCCGGCCGCGGCCGCTCGCTTCCCCGACTCCACGCCGCCGCTGGCGCTGACGCGGGCTCGCGCCTTCGCCGAGAACGGCCTCACGCGCCAGTCGATCCTCGCCGCCGAGGTCCTCGCCGACGGCGCCCCCGACGCGCTGCCGCCGAGCCTGTGGCCTGCGGAGCTGACGCGGCTGCTCTACCCGCTGGCCTACGGCGCGCTTCTCGAGACGGAGGCCGCGGACGCCGGGCTCGACCCGCGCCTGCTGGCCGCCCTCATCCGCGAGGAGAGCCGCTTCGACCCCCGCGCCACCTCGGCGGCCGCGGCGCGCGGGCTGACCCAGTTCGTGCTGCCGACCGCGCGCCGCCTGGGCGAGATCCTCGGCCTCGGCACCCTCGACGCGGCGGCGCTCCACCGGCCCGAGATCGCCATCCGGCTGGGCGCCGCCTACCTCGCCGAGCTCGGCGCCCGCTTCGGAGGCCGGACCCACCTGATGCTCGCGGCCTACAACGCCGGAGAGGCCCAGGCCGAGCTGTGGCGGAGCTACTGCGCGAGTGACGAGCGGGCCGAGTACCTGAGCAAGGTCGGGTTCCGCGAGACCCGCGACTACCTGCGCAAGGTGCTCGTGAGCTACGCCCGCTACCGGGAGCTCTATGGCGGCGGCTCCTACGAGCCCGTCGCGCCCTCCCCGGCCGCCGCGACGACGCCGGGCAGCGGACCCTCCACGTCGTCGAAGTAGTCCTCGACGTCGGCCGCCCGGCGCAGCTCCTCGGTCCAGCGCTCGATCTCCTCGTTGAGGCGCTCTTCCTTGAGGAGCGCCCGGATCGCCTCGCGCACGGCGGGCAGCGCCGGCACCGCGGCGCCGCGCTGCCGCATCTCGGGCGCGAAGGTGCCGTCGTAGTAGGCCCGGATGTCCTCGAGATCGACGAAGACCCGCGGCCCGAGGCGCTCGTCCACGTAGGTGAGCACCATCAGCTGGCGGGCCACGAGCCGCCGCAGGCTGTCGGCCTCGAGGCCGAGCTCGTTCAGGCGCTGCTCGAAGGCGGAGTCGCTCGCGAAGCGGTCGCGGATCTCGGCGAAGGCCTTTTCCACCTCGGCCGTCGGCAGCTCGACGAAGCCGAAGCTGTCGATCTCGTGGAAGCGCAGGCGCTGCTCGATGAGCTGGTCGAGGATCCGCCGCCGCAGGGAGCGGTCGCTCTCGCCCGCCAGCGGCTGGACCATGCCCAGCGCCGCGACCTGGCCGACCTCGGAGGCGAGGATCGGATCCTCGTCGACGACGGCGACGACCCGGTCGATCAGCTCGGGGGCGGCATCCTGGGAGAGCGCCGGGACGGAGCAGCAAAGTGCCGCCGCGAGGCCGGCGGCGAGGGCGGCGCGGGGTCTCGAGAGGGCCATCGGCATCGCATGCTAGCATTCCTGGAGGCGCGCTCGCCCTCCCCAAATGGCCTCCCGAATGGCCGGCACTCTTCACGTCGTCTCGACTCCGATCGGCAACGTCGAGGACCTCTCGCCGCGGGCCCGCCGGATCCTCGCCGAGGCCGCCGTCGTCGCCTGCGAGGACACGCGCCACACCGGCCGGCTGCTGGCCCGCTGCGGCCTCGCGAGCCGCCTCATCTCGCTGCACGAGCACAACGAGGCCCGCCGGGTGCCCGGCCTGGTGGCCCGCTTGACCGCCGGCGAGAACGTGGCTCTCGTCAGCGACGCCGGCACGCCGCTGCTCTCCGACCCCGGCTTCCTCCTGGTGCGCGAGGCCGTGGCGCGCGGCATCGACGTGCGGCCGGTTCCCGGGCCGTCCGCGGCGCTCGCGGCGCTCGTCGCCAGCGGCCTGCCGCCCTATCCCTTCACGTTCGCCGGATTCGCTCCCCGCAAGGCCGGCAAGCGCCGCAAGTTCTTCGAGTGGCTGGGCGAGCTCGGCCACAGCTGCGTCGTCTTCGAGTCGCCGCGCCGCCTGCTCGCCACCCTCGAGAGCGCCGCCGAGACGCTGGGCGAGCGCCCCGTCGCCGTCTGCCGGGAGCTGACGAAGCTGCACGAGGAGGTCCTGCGCGGCACCGCCGCCGAGCTGACCGCGGTCCTCGGCGCGCGCCCGGCCCTCAAGGGCGAGATCGTGCTGGTGATCGGGCCGCCGTGAGGGCGCGCCGCCGGAGGTGACGGCGCGCCGTCGTCAGGCGACGGTGGCGCGCCGGATCCAGCAGCCGCCGAGAACCCGGCTGCCGTCGTAGAAGACGGCCGCCTGGCCGGGCGCAACGCCGCGCTGCGGCCGCGCGAAGCGCACGTCGACCGCGCCGGCGGCGCCGCCCGGCGTCACCGTGGCCCGCGCCCCGGCATGGCGCGAGCGGATCTTGACCGTCGCCTCGAAGGCGCCGGCGGGCGGCGGCCCGATCCAGTGGCAGCGCTCGCCGACGAGCCCCGGCGCGTCGAGCTCCTCGACGCCGCCCACCCGCACCTCGTTGCGCTCCGGATCCACGGCCAGCACGTAGAGCGGGCTCGGGGCGCTCAGTCCCAGGCCGCGGCGCTGGCCGACGGTGTAGCGGTAGTAGGGCTCGCCCCGCCCGAGCTCGTTGCCGGCGCCGTCGACGAGGGTGCTCGCCGCCGCCACCGGCACCGGGAAGCGCTCCGGCGCCGCCCGCGCCTCGCTCTCGACGAAGTCCTTCACTGAGCCCGCCACGAAGCACAGCTCCATGCTCTCGCGCTTGTCCGCCACCTGGAGGCCCGCCTCCCGCGCCAGCTCGCGGACCCGCTCCTTGTCCAGGTCGCCGAGCGGAAAGCGGGCGGCCGCGAGCTGCTCCCGGGTCAGCTCGAAGAGGTAGTAGCTCTGGTCCTTCTCCAGCGCCCGCGCCCGATGCAGCTGCGGCCCGTCGGGGCCGTCCACGATCCGGGCGTAGTGGCCGGTGGCCATGGTGTCCGCCCCCAAGGCCCGGGCGCGCTCGAGGAACAGGTCGAACTTGATGACGGTGTTGCAGCGGGTGCAGGGCACCGGCGTGCGGCCCGCCAGGTACTCGTCGACGAACGGCTCCACGACGTGGCGGCGGAACTCGCCGTCCATCCGCAGCGTGTAGTGCGGAATGCCGCACCGCGCGGCGGCCCGGCGCGCGTCGCCGAGATCGAGCGCTCCGCAGCACCTGCCATCGGCGCTCTCGCCGGAACGGTCCGCGAGGACCATCGAGAGCCCGACGACCGGCGCTTCCTGGCGCGACAGGAGCCACGCCACGACGGACGAGTCCACCCCGCCGCTCATCGCCACGGCGACCCGGCCGCTCATCGCCGCGCTCCGGCAGCGGCGAGCTCGCGCAGCGCCTCCACCTCTTCGCGCAGCGCCGCGAGGAGCCACTCGGCGGCGCGCTCCGGGCTGTCCTTGCCGAAGCTGACGCGCAGCGAAGCCGCCGCCACCTCCTCGTCCACCCCGAGGGCGCGCATCGTCTCGCTCACCTCGACGACGCCCGAGGCGCAGGCCGAGCCCGTGGAGACCGCGAAGCCCCGCAGGTCGAGCCGCACCATCAGCGCCTCGGCGTCGACCCCGTGAAACGCCACGTTGCTGGTGTTGGGCAGCCGCGGCACGGCCGCGGCGTGAACGGCGGTGCCGCCGATCGCGCCGAGGCCGGCCTCGAAGGCGTCGCGCAGCCGGGCCATGTGGCGCGCCCAGCCCTCGAGCTCGGCGGCCACCAGCGCCGCCGCCGCCCCCAGACCGACGAGCGCCGGCACGTTGAGCGTGCCCGCGCGCCGCCGCCTCTCTTGGGAGCCACCGACCAGGAGCGGCGAGAAGCCCGCCCCGCCGCGGATCCACAGCGCCGCGGCGCCCAGCGGGCCGTAGAACTTGTGGGCGCCGACGGTGAGGTAGTCGACCCCGAGGTCGGGCACCGCCACGGGGACCTTGCCGACCGCCTGCACCGCGTCGCACAGCACCGGCACGCCGCGGGCCCGCGCGAGCTCGGCCACCTCGGCCACCGGCTGCAGGGCGCCGATCTCGTTGTTGGCGAGCATCAGGCAGACCAGGCGGGTGTCGTCTCGCAGCTCGCCGGCGATCGCCGCCGGCGAGACCCGGCCCGTCGGCTCCGGCCGCACGCGGCTCACGGCGAAGCCGCGCTCCTCGAGGCGCGCGGCGGCGGCGAGAATCGACGGGTGCTCGAAGGCGGAGACGACCACGTGGCCGCCGCCGTGCAGCTCCGACATCGTGCCCAGCACGGCGTTGTTGGCCTCGCTGCCGGAGGCCGTGAACACGAGCTCGCGCGGCCGCACCCCCAGGAGGGCGGCCACCTGGTCGCGGGCCGTCTCCACGGCCTCGGCGGCCCGCCGCCCGAAGCCATGGACGGAGGACGCGTTGCCGGTCGCCTCGAGGGCCGGCATCATCGCCGCCAGCACCCGCGGCTCGAGCGGCGTCGTGGCGTTGTGATCGAGGTAGACGGGGTCCATCGCCGGCCGATTCTACGCGCCTTCGCGGGGGCGAAATAACCGCCGCCCGCGCGGGGTTGCAACGGGCGCCGCCGCCGGGCCGCCTGCCGTCCCTTGCTAGGATCCTCCGGATGCTCCGATCTCCCCGCCTGCCCGCCCTCGTCCTGCTGATCTCGCTCGCCGCCGCGCTCCCGGCCGCGGGCAGGGACAAGAAGTCGACGGAGCACCTCTCCGAGGCGCACAAGCGCTGGCTCGCGTCCGTCGAGCTCATCATCAGCGACGAGGAGCGCGAGACGTTTCTCGCCATCGAGGAGGAGTACCAGCGCGACGCGTTCATCGAGCGGTTCTGGCGCATCCGGGACCCCTACCCCGACACCGCGCTCAACGAGTTCCGCGAGCGCTGGGAGCGCAAGGTCGAGGAGGCCATGGCGGCCTTCGGCCGGCTCGACGACGACCGCGGCAAGGTCTACCTGCTCAACGGAGCGCCCGACGCGCTCGTGCCGATCAACTGCGCCGACCTGTGGCCCGGCCAGGTCTGGTACTACGGCCGGGCGGAGACGCTGGGCTCGGAGTTCGCGATGCTGTTCCTCGATCGCGGCGGCAGGCGCTGGAGCCTGTGGCGCGGCGACGACCTCGGCGAGCTGCTGCGCTTCGGCAGCGTCCTGACCACCGGCGCCGAGGCGCTCGAGGCCATCCGCAACACCTGCCGCTTCAGCGAGCAGGAGGCGCTCTTCGCCGTCCTCGGCCAGCGCCAGCGGCTCGGCCAGCTGGGCTACGACATGGCGCTGGCGGAGGCCCAGACCAACAAGGAGCCTCCGAGCGGCGAGTGGGTGGCGACCTTCCACGCCTACTCGACCCAGCTCGAGGAGGGCGCCGACCGGTTCTCCGCCACCCTGACGGTCGACTACCCCGGCCGGCGCCAGAGCCGCACCGTGGTGCAGGCGCTCGTCGCGGTGCCGAAGGCGGAGGTGGGACGGGCCGAGCTGGCCGGCCACACTTCCTACAACCTGCTCGCCACCGGCGAGATCCTGCGCGGCGACCGGCTGTTCGAGAACTTCCGATACCGCTTCAATTTCAGCGAGGACGAGATTGCCGGCGACACGCTGCCCCTGCTGCTCGAGCGCAATCTGCGGCCGGGCCCGTACCGGCTCGTCGTCAAGCTCGAGGACCTCAACACGAAGAAGGTTCAGCGCTTGAGCCAGGAGCTGGAGGTGCCCGACGTCGGCGATCTTCGGCCGCGGATCGTGGACGAGGCCACCCGCCTGCTCTTCGAAGAGGCCAACCGGGCGATCCTGACCACGGACACGACGCTCGCCATGGTCGAGCCCTACGGCGACCTCCAGGCCGGGCTGCTGCGCATCGACACCCTGACCACCGGCGACGAGATCGACCACGTGACCTTCCTCATGGAAGGCAAGCCGATCCTCACCAAGCGCCAGCCGCCGTTCAGCGTCGAGCTCGACCTCGGACGGATGCCGCGCCTGCGGACGCTGACGGCGATCGCCTACGACGCGGCGGGCAACGAGCTCGTGCGCGACCAGATGGTGCTCAACGCGAGCTCCCATCGCTTCGACGTGAAGCTGATCGAGCCCCGCCGCGGGGTGAAGTACGAGCGTAGCTTGCGCGCCGAGGCGCGCGTCGAGGTTCCGGCCGACAAGGTCGTGGAGCGAGTCGAGTTCTACCTCAACGAGGCCGAGATCGCGACGCTCTACCAGCCGCCCTGGGTCCAGACGATCCTGATCCCGCCGGGCGGAGGCCTGGCCTACGTGCGGGCGGTGGCCTTCCAGCCGGACGGCAACAGCACCGAGGACCTGGTGTTCGTCAACGCTCCGGCCTACCTCGAGGAGGTCGACATCCAGTTCGTCGAGCTCTACATCGCCGCGGTCGACGGCAACGGCCGCCCCGTCACGACCCTCGAAAGGGACGACTTCACGGTGCGCGAGGACGGCGTCGCGCAG
This sequence comes from Acidobacteriota bacterium, assembly GCA_029862975.1. Classification (GTDB taxonomy): domain Bacteria; phylum Acidobacteriota; class Thermoanaerobaculia; order Multivoradales; family JAHEKO01; genus CALZKB01. The sequence goes on along the minus strand of JAOTWP010000011.1, from coordinate 25,896 downwards.
CAGCCCACGCGCTTCGACCGGGTCACCAACCTGCCCATCCACGCCGGCATCCTGCTCGACACCTCGGCGTCGATGGAGGCCAGCCTGGAGGACGCGAGGAGCGCCGCGCTGGGCTTCTTCGAGGCGATCATCCAGCCGCGGGACCGGGCGACGCTCATCACCTTCAACGACACGCCCTTCCTGGCGGCGAAGTTCACCAACCGGCTCGCCGACGTCGGCCGCGGCCTCGCCGGCCTCAAGGCCGAGCGCGGCACCTCCCTCTACGACAGCCTCGTCTTCGCCCTCCAGTACTTCAACGGCATCAAGGGGCAGCGCGCCCTGATCGTGCTGTCGGACGGCCAGGACGAGCACAGCCGCTTCTCCTTCGAGGACACCCTCGAGTTCGCCCAGCGCGCCGGCGTCGCCATCTACGCGATCGGTCTCGACCTGCCGGCCAAGCTGCGCGACGCCAAGCGCAAGCTCGCGAAGTTCGCCGACCAGACCGGCGGCCGCGCCTTCTTCGTCGACGGCTCGGCGGAGCTGCCGGCGATCTACGACACCATCCAGAACGAGCTGCGCTCGCGCTACTACCTCGCCTACCAGTCGACGAACACGGCCCCGAGCGAGGAGTTCCGGACAATCGAGGTCGAGATCGCCCAGCGCGACCTCGAGGCCAAGACGCTGCGCGGCTACTACCCGTGAGCCGGCTCGTTCTCGCCTCCGGATCGCCCCGCCGGCGGGAGATCCTCGCCGGGCTGGGCTACGAGTTCACGGTGCGCCCCGTCGACCTCGACGAATCGCAGCGGCCCGGGGAGGGCGCGGAGGACTACGCTCGCCGGCTGGCTCGAGAAAAGGCGGCCGCCGACGTCCGCGCCGGAGAGGTCGTGCTCGCCGCCGACACCATCGTGGTCCTCGAGGGCCGGCTGCTCGGCAAGCCGCGCGACGCCGCCGACGCCGCGGCGATGCTCCGCGAGCTGGCGGGCCGCAGCCACGACGTCGTCTCGGGAGTCGCCGTCCTCGACGCCGGCGGCGAGCCGGCCACTGCGATCGAGCGCACGACGGTCCGCTTCGCGCCGCTGTCGCGGGACGAGATCGACTGGTACGTGGCGAGCGGAGAGCCCATGGACAAGGCTGGCGCCTACGCCATCCAGGGCCGCGGCAGCCTCTTCGTCGAGGCCATCGCGGGCAACTACTCGAACGTCGTCGGCCTCCCCGTGCCCGCCGTGTACCGGCTGCTCTCCGGCCGCGGGATCCCGCGCCCCGGCGGCCGGACGGGGTCGGCCGGGACCCTCTCCCCGGCGCCCCCCGCGGCCGGCGACGGACTCAGTCGCCGTACTTGATCGGCTCGCCGAGCTCGCCCAGGACGAAGTTGGCCATGATCTGGTGGCCGTTGAAGTCGAGCACCCGGAGGTCCTCGACGCCCCGCAGGTCCCGGCTGACGCTCGGATACGAGTCCGGATAGCGGTCGCTGACCGCCTCCGCGTCGACCTCGTAGGCGATGAACTTGTCGATGCCCTTGTAGCGCAGCTTGGCCACGAGCCGCTCGTCGGTGACGCTCGGGTAGGTCGACAGCACGAGGATGGGGCCGGTGCCGGTGAAGATCAGGTACGACTGTGGGGTGACGCTCATCGGCGGATCCCGCGCCCCGGCCGGGGCACGGCCGAGGCCGCGCTCAAGCTTACCGGGTGACGGTATGCTGTCAAGGATGAGCCACGCCGCGGGCGCCGCCCGCCGATGATCGACTCCCGGCCCGCCGCGCCCCGCCCCCCGGCGATCGTCCTCGTCGGCACCCAGGAAGAGGGCAACATCGGAGCCACGGCCCGGGCGATGGCCAACATGGGGCTCCACGAGCTGATCCTCGTGGCGCCGCGCCAGCCCATCGGTGTCCAGGCCAGGGCCCTTGCCGTTCGCGCCGGGCGGATCCTGGACGAGGCCGTCGTCGCGCCGGACCTGGCGCGCGCGCTGGCTCCCTTCCAGCGCGTCGTCGGCACGACCTCGGCCCGTGGCCGCGGCCTCGAGCGGGTGCCGATCGCGGCGCGGGAGCTGCCCGCGGCGCTCGCCGCCGATCCCCCCGGCACCCGCACCGCCCTCGTCTTCGGGCCCGAGGCTTCGGGCCTCACGACGGAACAGCTCGCGCGCTGCGCCCCCTGGGTCCACGTCCCCTGCTCGCGGGAGCTGCCGACCCTGAACCTCGCCCAGGCCGTGCTGGTCGTCGCCTACGAGCTCTTCGTGGCCCGCCCCCGCGAGCCGCGGGTCCGCGCCGTCGCCGATCCGCTGGCCGCGCAAGCATCGATCGACGGCCTCTTCGCGCATCTGCCGCCGGTGCTGCGGCGGGTCGGGTTCGCCCGCGACGGGTCCTTCGAGACGGTGATGCGGGACCTGCGGCGCCTCGCCTCGCGGGCCCGCCTCACGGAGCGCGAGGTGGCGATCTTCCGCGGGATCTGCCGCCGCTCGGAGGCCCTCCTCGACCGGCTCCCGAGCCGCGAGGAGGGAGCCTCGGCGTGGCGCGCGAACTCGATGTTGCGGCTCCGCCACGATAGACTCACGCCCCCGATGCTTGCCGAGAAGACCACCCGCGACGTCGCCGCCGCCCTCGCTCGCTCGCCGATCGTCGGCGTCGTGCGCACGGACTCGACGGCGGCGGCCCGCCGCCAGGCGATGCAGCTCATGGAGTGCGGGATCGAGATCGTCGAGATCACCTTCACCGTGCCGGACGCGAGCTCGCTCGTGCGCGAGCTCCTGGGGGCCCGCACCGCCGGGGGACCGCCCTGGATCGGCATGGGCAGCGTCACCACCCGCGAGCGGGCGCTCGAGGCCGTGGACGCGGGCGCCGAGCTCATCGTCTCGCCCAACGCGGCCGCGGCGGTCGCGACGGTGGCGAAGGCGGCCGGCCTCTTCCTCGTCCTGGGCGCCCTGACCCCGACCGAGATCGTCCGCGCCCGCGAGCTGGGAGCCGATCTCGTCAAGGTCTACCCCTTACCGGCGGTCGGCGGCCCCTCCTACCTCGCCGTCGTCCGCGGGCCGCTTGCGGACGTTCCGATGCTCGCCGCGGGAGGCTTCACGGTCGACGAGATCCCCGCCTACCGCACCGCCGGCGCGTGCGCCTTCGGCATGGCCGCGCCGCTCGTCCTGGGCACCGGCCGCTCGATTCACGAAAGCGCGCGGCACGCCTTGAAGCTGGCGCGAGGCGAGCCGTGACGCCGAGCAGCCCGCCGCGCCACGCGGTCTTCGACCCCACGCCGGAGATCTTCGCCACGGACGCCGCCGGGGCGTTCTGGTTCCCCCTGCTCGTCGGCGGCCACCCCGCCGTCGAGACCCACGCGTTCGACGAGGTCCGGTTGATGATCTCCCTGTGGTACCCGTCGAGCAAGCGCACGATCGACCTCGACAGCGCCTACGTCGAGCTGCGCGGCCTGATCGACCCCGGCAGCGACCACTGGTGCAAGCTGGCCGAGATCGAGCCCGTCGTGCCGGCCTACAACGCCGGCCAGTCCTTCGACGGCTGGATCGTGCTTCCCATCTTCTCGACCCGCAGCACCTTCGGGATCGCCGGCCACGGCTTCGAGGCGCGGGCCCGCGTCCAGATCCGCGCCAGCGCCTATTTCGTCGCCTGAGGCTTGCGGCTCGGCTGCCGGCCGGCGACCAGGAGACTCTCGCCGGTCATCGCGTCGGGGGGCGGGATCGCGAGCAGCTCGAGCACCGTCGGGGCGACGTCGGCGAGCACGCCCGTGGCCCGGATCCCGGGCCCCGGCTCCGCGGTCGCGACGAGAAAGAGCTCGACCGGGTTGCAGGTGTGGGCGGTGTGCGGCTTGCCCTCGTCGGTGATCATGATCTCGGCGTTGCCGTGGTCGGCCGTCACGAGCAGGATGCCGCCGGCCTCGCGCGTCGCCGCGATGAGCTCGCCCACTCCCCGATCCGTCGCCTCGACGGCCTCGATCGCGGCCGGCAGGCTCCCGGTGTGGCCGACCATGTCCGGGTTGGCGTAGTTGACGAGCACGAAGTCGAAGGCGCCGGAGCGGATCCGCTCGCAGGCGGCCGCCGTCACCGCCGCCGCGCGCATGGCGGGCTCGAGGTCGTAGGTGGCGACGTCCGGCGAGGGCACGAGGAGCCGCTCCTCGCCCGGAAACGGCTCTTCCCGCCCGCCGTTGAAGAAGTAGGTCACGTGGGCGTACTTCTCCGTCTCGGCGGTGTGGAACTGGCGCAGCCCGCTCCCCGCGAGCACCTCGGCCAGGGTCGCGGAGACCTCCCGGGTCGGAAAGGCCACGGGGAGGCCGAAGTCGTCCTCGTACTCGGAGAAGCAGGCGAAGTGCAGGCGCGGCGCCGCCGCCCACCCCGCCGCCTGCGCCAGATCGGTCGTCAGCGCCCGCGTCAGCTGGCGGGCGCGATCGGCCCGGAAGTTGAAGAAGATCACGGAGTCGCCGTCCCGCAGGGCTCCCTGCCGGGCCGGCTCGCCCGCCGCGCGGACGACCAGCGGCCGGACGAACTCGTCGCTCACTCCCGCCGCGTAGCTCGCCGCCACCGCCGCCAGCGGGTCGGCGACCACCTCCCCGCCGCCGCGCACCAGGGCCTCGTAGGCCAGGGCGATGCGCTCCCAGTTCTTGTCGCGGTCCATCGCGTAGTAGCGGCCGACGACCGTGGCGATCCGGCCGGTTCCCAGGCGCTCGATCTCGGCCGTCAGCTCGCGCAGGAAGGTCACGCCGCTGTCGGGCGGCGTGTCCCGGCCGTCCAGAAAGCAGTGGACGAGAACCTCGCGCACCCCCGCGCGGCGAGCCAGATCGAGCAGCGCGAAGAGATGATCCAGGCTGCTGTGGACGCCGCCGCGCGAGCACAGCCCCATCAGGTGGAGGCGGCCTCCCGCGTCGAGGCGCCGCATGCTCGCGGCGAGCACTTCGTTGGCGGCGAAGCTGCCGTCGGCGATGGCCCGATCGATGCGGCTGAGCTGCTGGTAGACCACCCTGCCGGCCCCGAGGTTCAGGTGCCCCACCTCGGAGTTGCCCATCTGCCCCTCCGGCAGTCCGACGGCCGTACCGTGGGTGGTCAGAAGGCAGGTCGGAGCCGTGCGCTGCAGCCGTCGGGCGACGGGGGTGTCGGCGAGCAGGGTCGCGTCGCCGCGCTCTCGCGGGTCCCGAGGGGGGCCGACGTTGATGCCCCAGCCGTCGCGGACCACGAGGACGACGGGTCTCACCTCGGCCCGCCCGCGCTGCTACCGGAAGCCGCGCCGCAGCTCGCGGCGAAACGTGCTGAAGGCCTCTTCGCCGTAGAGGCAGACGACGACGCGCTCGAGCTTGGTGCCGCCCTGCAGGTAGCGGTGGATCTCGGTCAGCGTGACCCGCGCACAGCGATCCATGGGGAAGCCGAACGTGCCGGTGGAGATGGCCGGCAGGGCGATCGATTTGAGTCCGTGACGGTCGGCCAGGGCGAGCGAAGCGCGAACGGCCGAGGCGAGCTTGCGGTCCTCGTCGCCCTCGCCGCGGCGCGGCCCCACCGCATGGATCACGTGCTTGACGTCGAGGTCGCCCGCCCCGGTCAGGACGGCCGTGCCCACCGGCGTGCCGCCGATGCGGTCGCACTCCTTCTGGATCGACGACCCCGCCTTCTTGAGGATGGCGCCGGCCACGCCGGAGCCGAGCTTGAGCTCCTCGTTGGCCGCGTTCACCAGCGCATCCACGCTCAGCTCCGTGATGTCCCCTTCGAGCAGCTCGAGCGTGGCCGAGTCCATCTGGATGGTGATATGGCGAGTCTTCGTCTGGGTCATGAAGTACCTGCTCCCCCCGGGGTGCTGGCCGCTCGCGATCGCGACGGAATCAAGGCAGGGCTGACATTCTATCAATCGGGGGCGGTTTCGAGAAACCGGAGGCTCGGCCGCCGTCCCCCGGGGGCTTCGTCTCGCCGCGGCGGGCGGATAGACTCCGCTCGCCGTGCTCGATCGGATCCGACAGGAGCTGCGCTCGGCGGTCGCCAAGGGCATCCGCGAGCGCTTCGGGCTCGACCACGATCCGGTCGTGGAGATCCCGCCACGGCGCGAGCTCGGCGACTTCGCGTTTCCCGCCGGCCTCCACCTGGCGCGGGTGCTCAAGAGGAGCCCGCGGGCGATCGCCGAGGAGCTGGCGGCGAGCCTCGAGCTCCCCGCCAGCGTGCGCGAGGCGCGGGTCGAAGGGGCGGGCTACCTGAACCTGTTCCTCGACCGCGGCCAGGCGGTCCGCCGGCTCCTGGAGGAGGACCTCCTGCCGCCCCTCGCCGCGGGCCCCAAGGTGGTCGTCGAGCACACCAACATCAACCCCAACAAGGCGGCCCACATCGGCCATCTGCGCAACGCGGTGCTCGGCGACGTGCTTGCCCGCGTGCTGCGCCGCCTCGGGCACCCGGTGGAGGTGCAGAACTACATCGACGACACCGGCGTCCAGGTGGCCGACGTGGTCGTCGGCTTCCACGATCTCCGCGGCATGACGCTCCCCGAGGTCGCCGCGGTCCCGGAGCCTTTCGACTACGTCTGCTGGGATCTCTACGCGGAGGTCGGGCGCTGGTACGAGGACGAGCCCGCGGCCAGGGGCCTGCGGACCGCCACCCTGCACGAGCTCGAGGCCGGCCAAGGCGAGCGGGCGCGGATCGGCCGTTTGATCGCGGCGCGGGTCGTCGCTCGCCACCTCGCCACCATGGCCCGGCTCGGCGTCCGCTACGACCTGCTGACCCACGAGAGCGCGATCCTCGGGCTCGATTTCTTCGCCGAGGCGTTCGAGCTCCTCGAGAAGCGCGGCGCCATCCGGCTCGAGGAGGAGGGCAAGAACGCCGGCTGCTGGGTGATGCCGCTGGCCGACAGCGCGGAGTTCCAGGGCCTCGAGGACGCCGACAAGGTGATCGTGCGCTCCGACGGCACGATCACCTACGTGGGCAAGGACATCGCCTACCAGCTCTGGAAGTTCGGCCTGCTGGCGCGCGACTTCAACTACCGGTTCTGGGACGAGGCCGGCCTGTGGCAGACCGCCGTCGAGGGCACCCCGGACCACCCGCCGTTCGGGCACGGCCACCGCGTCATCAACGTCATCGATTCCCGGCAGAGCTACCTGCAGAAGATCGTCCGCGCCGGGCTCGAGGCGCTCGGCTACCACGAGCAGGCGGCGCGGTCGGTCCATTTCGCCTACGAGTTCGTGTCGTTGTCCGCAGCCACGGCCCGGGAGTTCGGCTTCCTCGACCCGGCGGACGGGGCGGACGGGGAGGACGGCAAGGCCGGCGCCGGCGGCCTCGAGATGTCGGGCCGCCGGGGCATCGGCGTCAAGGCCGACGACCTCCTCGATCGCCTGCGGGACAAGAGCCGGGAGGAGATCTCGGCCCGCAACCGCGAGCTCGCGGGCCCGGAGCTCGACGCCCTGGCAGGCGAGATCGCCACCGCGGCCATCCGCTTCTTCATGGTGAAGGCGACGACGACGCGGATCATCGCCTTCGACGTCGACGAAGCGCTTTCCTTCGAGGGCGAGTCCGGGCCGTACCTCCAGTACTCGATGGTCCGCGCCCGCAACATCTGGCGCAAGCTCGCCGCCGCCGGACTCGCGAACACGGTGACTCCCGAGCGCGCCGCGGCCCTCCCGGCCGCGGCCTGGACCGACGACCTCTGGGACCTCGTCCTGGCGGTGGCGCAGACGCCGGAGCGGGTCGCCGCCGCGGGCGCGACGCTCGAGCTGTCCCTCGTCGCCCGCCACGCCCTCGACCTCGCCCAGAAGTTCAACGCCGCCTACCACAAGCATCCGATCCTCCAGGAGGAGGACGCCGACCTGCGGGACGCGCGCCTCGCCGCGACGCGGGTCTTCGCCCGCGGCCAGGAGGCGCTGGCGGACCTGCTCGGCGTGCCCCTGCCCGAGCGGATGTAGCCGGCGACCGGCCGCCGTCCCCTCCTCAGCGCCTCCCGCTCTCGTCCTGCCCCCGCCAGGCGAACCAGAGCGTTCCCACGAGGCCGCAGCCGCAAGCGGTGAACAGGTTCACCGCCGGGTCGATGCGCCACAAGAGGGCGCCGCCGAAGGCCGCCACCGAGACGACGACGTCGCGCAGCAGGTAGTAGAGGCCGAACGTGGCCGCCTTGCGCTCGTCGGGGGCGAGCTCGAGGATGAGGGCCTTGCGGGTGGGCTCGCCGAACTCCTTGAGCCCGCGCAGGACGAAGACGGCGACGAGCGGCCAGAACGAGCGGCTGAAGTAGAGCGCCAGCGGAAACAGCGTGAAGAAGCCGAAGGTGGCGACCACGAACGGCTTCTTGCCGCCGCGGTCGGCGAGCCAGGCGACCGGCACGTAGATCGCCAGGGCCGTCGCCATCTCGACCGTCGTCAGGATCCCGAACTGCGTCGCCGTCACGGGGCCGTCGATCTCGTTCAGGCACCAGAGCACGACGAAGGCGTAGGGAATCTGCTCGCAGAAGCGCACGAGGATGTCGGCGGCGAGCAGGCGGCGCAGCGCCGGCGGCATCGAGCGCAGCAGGCCCGGCCGCGGCGCGGTGCCCGCCAGGTCGGGCGCTCGCGGCGGGTCGACCGCCATCCAGCGCTGCTGCAAGGCCGCCGCCGCCACGGCGAAGACGATCGCCACGGCGAAGGCGGTGCGCACCCCGGCCTCGACGCCCAGGCGATCGATGAGCACGCCGCCCACCAAGGGGCCGAGCGCCATCGGGATCCGCCGCACCATGGAGTGCATCGACACTCCCATGACCCGCTTGCCCGGCGGCAGGACCCGGGCCACCAGCTCCATCGTCGCCGGCAGCGAGATCGCGGTCCACGAGAGAAAGAGCACCGAGCCGGCGAGTACCGCGGGCCAGCTCGGGACGGCCACGACCATCGCGAAGCCGGCGACGGCCGCGAGGTTGAAGAGGAGCAGCGCCCGCTTGACGCCCAGCCGGCTCGCCACGTGGCCGCCGAGCAGCGAGTAGAGGGCGGAAAGCAGGTTGTCGAGCCCGTTGAGCAGGCCGACCGACAGCGCCCCGCCGCCGAGGGCCACGAGATAGAGCGGCAGGAACCGCTCCGCGAGCTTCTCGCCCATGCCGACGAGCACCACCATGACGAGGACGGCGACGATGCTGCGCTCGAGGGCGAAGAACGACAGCGCGGCGCGGCGGCGCAGCGGTCCCCGGCCGCCGGCCGCCGCCGGATCGCCGTCTCTCGGGTCCTCTGCCATGGTGGGTCGCCGGCCCGTTCGCCCGCCGCGCCCGGGCCCTCCCGGGAGCGAGCCGGCCACGTCCCGCTAGGTCGCGATGGCCGCCGCCCGCTGCTCGACGCCCAGCATCTTGAGGTAGGCCGTCAGCTGCCCGCGGTGATGCGCCTCGTGCTCGATCATGACGAGGAGCATCTGCCACAGCGGAGCTCTCAGGGTCGTCAGCGGGTGCTCGGGCTCCACCTCGTAGAGCGCCGCGTCGGGGAGCTTCGCGAGCTCCGCCTCGGTGCGCTCCTGGATCTCGGACCAGCGCTCGAGGCAGGCCGCGAAGGAGTCCCCGTACCTGGCGTCGCGGCTCGAGCCCAGGTTCGAGGCGCGAAAGCGCCGCATCCGCTCCTCGGCCGAGCCGTCGAGGCCGAAGGGATCGAAGGCCTCGCCGGCGGCCGCCTTGACGAGCAGCCGGGACCAGAAGATCTCCGACTGCATCAGGTGGCGCACGAGCTCGCCGCATGAGAATGCGTCGGCCGCGGGAGCCCAGTCGAAGCGGTCTTCGGGCACCGCCGCCACGACGGTGCGGGTCCACTGTCGCTGATGCCTGAAGTGCCGCAAGAAGTCCCCGATCGCCTTCACCGCCGCTTCCTCCCGCCACCGCCGAGCCGCCGCACGAGGGCCGGCAGCTCGGCGAGCTCGTCGATCGTGTGGTCGGGCGCCGGCCCGCCGCCGTCGGGGCGCCGCAGCCACACCGCGGCGACCCCCGCCGCCCGCGCCGCCGCCACGTCGCTGTCGCGCCGGTCGCCCACCATGAGCGCCTGCGAGGCGTCGACCCCGAGGGCCGCGAGGGCGTGGCGGACCATCACCGGCGAGGGCTTGCGGCTGCCCTCGTCGTAGCTGAAGTGGAAGCTGTCGATCGAGGCCGCGAGACCATGGCGGTCGAGGATCTTGCGGTAGAGCGCTCCCGGCATCGGCACGTTCGAGACGACGGCCAGCGCCAGCCCGCGGCGGCGCAGCCAGGAGAGCGTCTCCAGGGCGCCGTCGAGCGCGCCGAGCGCCTCGCCGTAGGGCCGGAACCAGGCGCCGAGCAGGGTGACGTCGTGGAGCCGCACCCCGGCCCGCCGCCGCAGCCGCGTGAGATGCGGCTTCCAGTTCGCCTCGCGGCCCAGCTCGTAGCGCCGCTCGTACTCCGCCTGCCAGGGCTCGAACAACAGCCGGTCGAGCTGCGCGGCCCGCACCTTGCCGCCGCGGGCACGGATCAGCGCCAGAAGCGCCTGGCGGCCGCGCCAGTCGAACCGCGAGTCCGGCAGCCCACGCGCGTTCTCGAGTCCGATCAGGACCCCGCCCATGTCGAGCAGAACGGCGGCGATCACCGCTGGCACCCGCCGCAGTAGAACGTGCTGCGCCCCGTCTGCACGATGCGCCGGACCGGCTTGCCGCACCGCGGGCAGGGCTCGCCGGCGCGATCGTAGACCGCGAGGGACACCTGGAAATAGCCGCTCGCGCCGGCGCCGTCCGTGAAGTCGTTGAGGGTCGTGCCGCCCTGCGCGATGGCGGCCTCGAGCGTCGCGCGCACGGCGTCCGCCAGCCGCGTCCAGCGCCGCGCCGCGATTCTCGCGACCGACCGGCGGGGATGGATGCCGGCGCGGTGGAGAGCCTCGCAGGCGTAGATGTTGCCCACCCCCGCGACGACGCGCCCGTCCAGAAGGAAGCTCTTCACGGCCCCGCGACGCCGGCCGGCCGCGCGGCTGAGCGTCTCGCCGGTCAGCCCGCCCGCCAGCGGCTCCGGTCCGAGGCCGGCGAAGCGCCGGTCGGCGAGCAGGCCGGCGGTCGGCAGCGCGAGGACGAGGCCGAAGCGCCGCGGATCGCGGAACCGCAGCCGGGCGCCGTCGTCGAGGTGGAAGGCGACGTGCTCGTGCTTCTCCCGCGGCGCGCCGCCAGCCACCACCGTGAGCCGGCCGCTCATTCCGAGATGGACCACGAGGGAATGGTCGCCCTCGAGGTCGACGAGCAGGTACTTGGCTCGGCGCCCGAGGCCGACGATGCGGCGGCCGGCCGCCGCCGCGGCCAGGCGGGCGCCGTCGACCTTCTCGCGCAGTGCCGGGTTCGAGACCTCCACCTCGACGATCCTCCTCCCCAGGAGCCGGGGGATCAGGCTGCGGCGCAGCACTTCGACCTCGGGAAGCTCGGGCACCGAGCGATTCTAACCTTCGCCGCGCGAGCGCCCCGCGGGGCGCCCTCCGGCGCCGGCGGCCGAGCCCGCGAGCTCGGCCACCCAGGCCGCGAGCACGGCGTGGGGCCGGCGGCTGCCGCCCTTGAGCGCCAGCTCGACCTCCAGGACCCGGGCCGGAAGCGTCGCCAGCAGCTCCGCCGGCAGCCGTGACGCCGCCTGGTAGACGCGGTACAGCCGGAACTCGTGGAGCGTGGCCAACGGGCTCTTGCCGAGGCCCGGCCGGTCCGCCTTGAGGCGGGGAGCGATCTCTCGCTTGAAGCGCTCGTAGCTGCGCTCGCCGCGCGAGACTCCCAGACTGCGCGCCATCCCGGCCACCGCGGTCAGCTGCCGCGCGTAGTTCGCCAGCAGTCCGAAGAGGGCAAAGCGCGCCGCCAGCGGATCGTCCGCCCCGGCCATCAGCCGATCCACGCGATAGAGCGCCCCCGCGACGCGGCCCGCGCCGATGTCGTCGAGGATCTTCCAGACGTCCTCCTCGCCACGGTCGTCCACGGACTGCTCGACGAGCGCGCGGTCGATGGTCCCCGACTCGCCGGCCAGGCTCGCGAGCTTCCTGTACTCCCCCGCGAGACGCTCCGTCGAGTCGGCCTTGGCCGGGCCGCCGCGGGTCTCCTCCGGGCGCAGCGTCCTGCGGGCCAGCTCCTCGAGGGCGTCGGGCTCGATCGGCACGCGGGTCTGGCGCCCGAGCTCCCCCGCGACGCCGTCGAGCCCCCTCCATTCCTGCCGCTTCAGCTCCACCCGGCCGGAGCCGAGAAAGGCGCCGCGGGCTTCGAGGGCCGCGACGAGGGGATGGTCGGGGGCCACCGAGCTCTCGACGAGGACGAGCGCGTGCCCCGGCGGCATGCCGCCGGCGACGAGCTGGGAGAGCTCCGCGAGCTCGGTCTCGGCCCAGCCCTCGAGCTCCGCGGCGCGCGCCGCCCGCAGGAGATCGGCCAGTCCGTTCTTGAGCTCCTCGACCTGAGGCTTGCCCCGCGGACGGTTGCGGCTCCTCCGCCGGTAGCCTGCGCCGCCCTGCAGCGCCCAGGACGGCAGCCCTTGCAGAGCCTCCTCCGCGCTTCCTCGATGGGGATCCACCTGGAACAGGCGCAGGGCCTGGAGCAGGCGACCGGCCGCCGCGCGCTCGTCCGGCGCCAGGTCGCCGCCGCCGAGCGGCAGCACCTCGCCGGCCTCGTCCACGAGGTCCGCGGCGGCCCGGGAATCGGCGAGAACCCGGCTCTCGACGACGAGGGTCACCTTGCCGGACGAGAAGAGCGACAGCGTCCGCAGGTCGCTGAGCACCTCCTGCAGCCGCGCCGGCCGGCGCCGCGTCGTGACCTCGCAGCCGATCGTCTCCGCCGCGGCATGGGCGATCCGCTCGCCGGCGGGCTCCGCGACGACCCGGTCGCCGCTCACGAGGTAGAGAGGCTCGATCTGCCCGGAAGCGATTCTCTCGAGGACGGCCTCGGGAGCCGCGCCGCTCGCGCCGGCCTTCACCTGCCGGTCGCCGGCTCCGCCGGGGACCAGACGGGACGCTCGTGGATTCCGAGCTGCTCGGGCGAGATCTGCTCTTCCTCGAAGTCGAGGTCCATGACGTTCCAGCACCCGCAGGCGTCGCAGCGGTCGGCCCAGTCCGCGCGGCGCTCGCCGCAGTCGCCGCAGACGTACTCGGCGACCCGGATGCCCGACTGCCGCAGGCTCGTGCGGTACGACTCCACGGCCAGGGTGGGCGCGCCCCGGCGCTCGTGGATGCGACCCATGAGGTAGTGATAGGTGGGCGAGCTGCGCAGCCGCTCCGCCAGCCCCGTCAGGATCCGGTGCGCTTCGTCGTGCATCTCGAGCCGGTAGTAGAGGCGGCCGAGGAAGAACCGGGGGAGCAGATCGTTCGGCGCCGCGGCCATGAGCTCGTGCAGGGTCTCGATCGCCTGCATGGGGTTCTCGCGCTCGATGAAGTGATCCTCGATGCGCTGCAGGAAGACCGGCCGGCCGCTCTCGAAAAACGAGCGGCGCCAGCCCGCCACGGCCGCCGCCTCGTCGCCTCCGGCCAGCAGCACCTCGCCCTGGAGAATCCGAGCCGGCAGGAAGTCCGGCGCCGCGGCGAGCAGCGCCTCGATCTTCCGGGCCGCTTCCGGCAGGCGCTCGGCCGCCAGACACGCCACGGCCGCCTCGTATTCGAGCCCCCGTCGGATCCTCTCCTCGCGCGCGTCCGAGGTCCCGCCGCCCTCCTGGAGGAGCGCGTCCACCTGCTCCTGGAGGCGCCCGGCCCGCTCCCAGTCGCGCTCGCGGAGCGCCCCGTCCCGACGGCGCCTGAGGATGCTCAGGCCCTGGCCCGGGAAGTCCCGCAGGACGCGCTCGTAGATCTGTTCGGCGACCTCGCCGTCTCCCCGCGCCTCGTAGTCCTTGGCCAGCTGATAGAGCGCCGAGACGCCCTGCGGATAGAGAACGGTGAGGCGCCGGTGGACTTCGATGGCGTCGTCGGCCCGGCCCAGCTTGCGCAGCGCCTCGCCGTAGTAGAGCAGCGTGCCGAAGTTCTCGGGCCGCTCCTTCTGGAGCGCCTCGAGCTCCGCCAGGGCCTTGGCCCACTGGCCGTCCGTCCGGAAGTCGAGGGCCCGCCGGAAGCTGCCGCGCAGGCTCTTGGCCTGGCGATCGAGCCGGCGCTCGCGCCGGTCCTGCAGGTCGCGCTGCAGAGACTCCTTGAGCAGCACGGAGACGGCGGGCAGGAAGCCGAAGAGGAAGACGGCGATCAGCACCCCGTAGAGGGGCACCGAGGTGGCCGCCGTCAGGGCGAACCGCCGGCTCAGAAGCTCTTCGTTCTGGCTGCTCAGATAGGAGACGGTGACGACGACGGCCAACGCGAAGAGAATGCTCGCGAAGGTCCGAAATCGCATCTAGTCCGTTTCCAAGAAAATGCCTTGCTCGACCTGCTCCTGGCAGACGACACAATATCGTGCCCAGGGCACGGCCTTCAAGCGCGCGGCGGGAATGCGCGTCGCGCAATGCTGGCATTCGCCGTAGGTCGCCGCATCCACCCGCTCGAGAGCCGCGTCGATGTCCCGCAGCAGGTCGCGCTCGCTGCCGGAGAGGGCGAGCATGAACTCGCGGTTGTAGGCGTTGTTGGCACGGTCGACGAGATCGTCGGCGCCGCCCTCGTCGTGCGCGCGTTGCCCCTCCGCGAGATCGTGCTGGTAGAGATCGAGGATCTCCTGGCGCTGGCGCTCGAGCTGCTTGCGGGTTCGCTGGAGGGTCGTCTTGCTGGGCTTCTTGGCTTTCGACTTGGCGCTGGGCACGGAGTCCACCTCCCGGGTCCGTATTTCCTCACTCCATGGGGGGTTCGCGATGGTACTTGATTCCGGCGTTGATGGATAGAGCCCTGTAGAGCTGCTCGTAGAGAACCAGACGGGCCAGCTCGTGCGGCAGCGTGAGCGGGCCGAGCGACAGGCTGTCGCGGCACTGCGCCCGCAGCCCCTCGTCGAGCCCCAGGTCGGAGCCCAGAAGAAAGGCGACCGGATGCGGCCAGCGCTCCTGCAGGCGCGCCAGCCACGAAGCCAGCTGCCGCGAGCTGCGGGCGCGGCCGCGGCGGTCGAGCGCCACGGTCCAGCAGGGGTCCGGAAGCACCCGCCGCAGCGCGGCCGCCTCCGCGGCCAGCCGCTCCCGGCCGTCTCCCGAGCCCGCCCTCACGGCCCGTTCGGTGAGCGGCACGAAGCGCTCGATGCGCTCGCGGTAGCGGCCGCAGATCGCGTCCCAACCGGCGCGCCGATGCCGCCCCGCCCAGAGAACCAGGAGCCCGCGACCCATCGCCGGACCCTACACCGCTCGGAGCGGCCCGCCCAGGGGCCCGCAGGCCGCAGGCCGCCGGCAGGGCGCTGGAGGCCCTCGCCCGCTCGGCCTGCTAGAGTTCCCCTCCATGGCGCGCACGTCCCAGGAAGACCAGAAGCACCGCCGGCGCAGCCGGTTGCTGAAGGGACTGTTGCTCGGCGGTGCCGCCGTCGGCCTGCCGGCTCTCGCCAACGCGCTCATCGCGCGCCGCAACCGCCGCCTCCCGCCGCCGGGCTGGGGCAGGACGCAGCGCTACTCCTGGAAGCTGGGGGAGATCTCCTATCAGGACCTCGGCGCCGGCGAGCCCGTGGTGCTCGTGCACTCCTTCGGCCCCGGCCACGACAGCGAGGAGTGGCGCCAGGTGGCCGAAGCGCTCTCCCGGGAGTATCGCGTCCTGGCGGTCGATCTCATCGGCTGGGGTCGCTCGGAGAAGCCCGATTCGGTCTACGACGGCGAGGTCTACATCCAGCTGCTCGGCGATTTCCTCGAGGACGTCGTGACCCGGCGCTGCGTCCTCGTCGCGGCCGGCCTGAGCGGGGCCTACGCCATCCAGGTCGCCGTCGACCGGCCCGAGCTCCTCGCTGCCGTCGGCCTCGTGGTGCCGGCCGGCATCGACGCGGAAGGCGACGAGCCGGACCTGAAGGACGCGCTGGTCCACTGGCTGCTGCGGACTCCGGTCTTCGGCACGGCCGCCCTCAACCTCTACACGAGCCAGACCGCTCTCGGGCAGTACCTCAGGCGCGAGGTCCTGGCCACACCCGAGCGTGCCGACGCCGCGAAGATCGAGCACCTGTACCGCTCGAGCCACCAACCGGGGGCGCACGCGGCGCTCGCGGCCTACGTGAGCGGCTACTCGAACCACCGGGTCGTGGAGGTCCTCTCCCGCTGTGGGCTGCCGGTGTGGCTGGCCTGGGGGCGGGGGGCCAGGAACCCCTCGGTCGAGACCGCCGATCTGTGGCTGCAGCGCATGCCCCTGGCCGAGCTCGACGTCTTCGAGGAGAGCGGCAACCTCCCCCACCTCGAGGAGCCCCGCGCCTTCGCGAATCGCCTGCAGCGCTATCTCGAGCGCCGGGCCGAGCCGGCACTCTCCTCCGAGTAGGGACCGCGCGTGGATCGGATCTGCGCGGCGCACGCGGCATCGAGCCCTGCCTGCCCGCTCCGCGCCGCGCCGGCTCGCCGTCACCCCCCGCCCTCGAGAGCCCGATGCCCCGGGTAGCGCTCTTCACCGGCGGCAGCGCGTCGAACCTGCTGGCGCGGTCCCTCGAGGCCGCCGGCATCGCCGCGACGCACGTCGTGTCCGTCTTCGACAATGGCGGCAGCACCGGCGCGCTGCGCCGGGTCGCCGACCTGCCGGCGATGGGCGACGTCCGCAAGCGCCTCTGCGCCCTCGCGAGCTCGTCGGCGCCCGAAGCCCGCCGCGTGCTCCGCCTGTTCGAGAGCCGGCTCTCGCGGCGCCGCAGCGAGAGGCAGCTGTGGCAGGAGCTCGACGCGCTCGTGGCGGGAGGCCATCGGGACACGAAGGCCCTTCATCCCGACCACCGCGACGCGGTGCTCGCCGCCCTCGAGAGCGCCCGCCACGCGCTGCCGGCGGGCTTCGGATTGGCGGACACCGCGCTCGGCAACCTCCTGCTTCTCGGCTCCTCCCTGCGGACCGGGTCGTTCGTCCAGGCGATCGACTGGGCGCGGGCGGTCCTCGGCGTCGGGCCGCGGGTCCTGCCCGTGACGCTGCGCTCCGTGCATCTCGGGGCCGAGCTGGACGACGGGCGGTGGCTGCTCGGCCAGGCGGCGCTCACGACCGAAGGCCTGGGCCACGGGCGCCGGATCTCGAAGCTCGCGCTGCTCGAGGCCGAGGATTCGTCGCGGCCGGCGGTCGACGTCGGGGCCTGCCCGCCGGTCCTCGAGGCGATCGCCGACGCCGACGCGGTGGTCTTCGGCTTCGGCAGCTTCTACTCGAGCGTGCTCCCCCACCTGCTGGTCTCGGGAGTGGCGGCCGCCGTCGCCCGGCGCCCCGTCCCCCGGGTCCTCCTCTGCAATCCGACGGCCGATCGCGAGACCGAGGGCATGACGCTGGCCGACGTGATCCGCACGGTCGCGGACCATGCCGGCCGTGCCGGGGAGGAGGGGCTGCGGTTTCTCACCCACGCCGTGCACTTCGCCGGCGACGGCGCCCTCGCGGTTCCCCGCGGGGACGTCGGGTGCTTCCGCCGCGCCGGGGGGCAGGTGCTCTCGGAAGGCGCGCTCCTCGACTTCGGGGCGGTGGCCGAGCGTGCGACGCGCCGGGTGCGCTCGCTCCTGCCCGCCGGCCCGCCCGCGGCCCGGCCCGCCGCGGCCCCCGGATATCCGGTCGTCTTCGTCGACCTCGATCACACGCTCTTCGACTACGGAGCGCTGCGCCGAGGGGCGACGATCGCCGCCCTCGAGACGTGCTGCCGCGAGCCGGAGACGACCTGCGGCCTCCTCCTCGAGCACCTCGCGCCTCCGGCGACGCTCGTCCTGCAGGAGCTCGGCTTCCCGGACCTGCGGCGGGAGTGGAACGCGCCCGCGATCTGGGCCTGGGCACGGATGCTCGACGCTCCGGAGTCGCGAGCGCGCGCCGTTCGCGTCCTGGAGGACCTGCGAGCCCGGGCGGCTCGCGTGCCGACCGCCTCTCCGTTCGAGGCGCGGCGCGGCTTCGACGCCCTCGCCCGATCGCTGGCCGCGAGCCCGGACGGCGGCGAGATGGCGAGCGAGGCCTTGCGGCTCGCGAGCGCCGCGGGCGCTCCCTTCGCGGAGCAGCTCGCCGCCTTCGACGTCCACCTCGCGGCCAACGCCACGCTCGTCGCCGGCGCCCGCCGGCTCCTCGAGACCCTCGCCGGCGAGGGCGTCGCCGCGGTGATCGTGACGGAGGGCAGCACCCGGATCCAGCGCGCCAAGATCGAGCACCTGGGCCTCGAGGATCTCGCGACCGCGGTCGTCGTGACGGATCGAACCCTCGGCGTGCGCTCTCTCGCCGCGGAGCTGTTCCGGCACTCGCGGCTCCAGACGACCGTCGCGGAGCCCGTGCCCGCGGCCTACGACCTGCTCAGCCGCTACCTCGTCAAGACGCCGTGGTTCTACGCCAGGCTCGTCCACGCCCTCGTGGCGGCCGGCCCGCACGGCCTCGCCGCCGCCGTCGAAGGGCCTCTCTTCCTGACTCCCGGCCAGTGGAGCGCGGCGCCCAGACCGCGGCTCGCGGCGGTCGGCGATCGCTACCACAAGGACCTGGAGCCCCTGCTCGCGGCCTGCCCGCGCGGCGTGGCCGCGTTCCGGGTGGTGCAGGGGCGCTACGCGGACGAGCATCCGCTGTCCGAGATCGTCGCCGGCGGCCGGCCCCTCCCCGCGGGCCATTTCGCCGACCTGGCGGCGGTGCAAGGCGCGCTCCTCGCCTGGGTGGGAGCGGGCGGCCCGGTGGCGGCGCGACCGCGGCTGCTGCCCGACGGTCCCACCCTGCGGTCCCTGGCGGCAGTGGCCGACTTCCTGTCGCCGGCCGCCTCCGAGACCCTCGCCACCCTCGTCCGCGAGCTCGCGCGACACCCCGGATGACCCGGCGCCGAATCCCGGCATGCCGGCCGGAGACCCGAACGCAACCCTGACAGGAGACGCCATGCCAGAATCCCTCGATCTCGAGACGGTCGCGAGCCGCCTCGCGGCAACCTACGGCCCGCAGGGGGCCCAGGCCGCGCACAACCTGCGGCGCTGGGCCGGCGGCGAGGTGCCGCTCGTCGACGTCGACGTCCTCTCCCTGCACTTCCGGGAAGACCTTCTGGGACTCCTCTTCGACGCCTTCTGGCAGGTCCTGCCGTTCGGCACGGGAGGCCGGCGCGGCCCGGTGGGCTATGGCCCCAACCGGATCAACGCCACGACGGTGGCGATGACGGCCCAGGGGCATTGCGACTACCTGCTGGCCAACTTCGAGCGCCCCGAGGGCCTCGCGGTGATCGTGGCCAACGACGTGCGGGTCTTCAACGACGTCGCCGGCGTGTACGGGTTTCTCGCCGGGCGGCCGCGACCGCATCCGCTGCTCGGCGCCTCGTCGCGCAGCTTCGGCAGGCTGGCGTGCGAGATCTACGCCGGCAACGGCATCACGGCGTTCTTCCAGCAGCCGGAGCGCGCGGACGCCGTCCTGACCACCCCGGAGCTCTCCTTCCTCATCCGCCAGCTCGACGCGCAGGGCGGCATCAACCTCTCCGCGTCCCACAACCCGCCGGACGACAACGGGGTCAAGGTCTACGACGAGCAGGGAAGCCAGCCCGTCGCGCCGGCGGACCAAGTGCTCGTCGACGCGATGAGCCGGGTGACGGAGGTCCGCCGGACCTCGTTCGCCGAGGCGCTCGACCGCGGCCTCGTGCGCCCGATCCCCGCCGAGCTCCACCGGCGCTACCTCGACACCTACCGGCAGCTCTACGCCGACGTGCACCGCCCGAACGCCCACCCCGTCGTCTACACGCCGCTGTGCGGCGCCGGGCTGACCACCGTCGGCGAGGTGCTCGTCGAGCTGGGGTTCCCGATGCTGACGCCGCCCGACGAGGGGCCCGACGGCGGGTTCACGGTCATCCCCTTCAAGGCCCCCAATCCCGAGGTGCCGCAGTCCACGCAGCCGGCCCGGGCGTTCGCGGACTCGGTGAGCTCGACGATCGTGCTCTCGAGCGATCCGGACGCCGACCGCGTCGGCGTCGAGGTGAAGCTCGCGGACGGCACCTGGTACCACTTCGACGGCAATCAGATCGCCGCCGTCCTGGGCTACTTCCTGATGCTCGACCCGCGCGGCCCCCGGCGCCGCGGCCTGGTGCTCGAGACGCTGGTCACGACGAAGATCCTCGGCCGCATCGTCGAGCAGGCCGGCGGCTCGGCCGTCGTCGACGACCTCCTCGTGGGCTTCAAGTACATCGCCGACGTGCTCAAGCGGCTCGAATCGGGGGCCGGCTACCGCGGCCTGCCCTTCTCGCCCGCCGACCTCGTCCTCGCGGCCGAGGAGAGCCACGGCGTGCTCGTCGCGCCGGGGATCCGGGACAAGGACAGCACCCCCGCCTGCATGTACCTGGCGGCCCTTCACCAGATGCAGCAGAGCGAGGGCAGGAACCTCCTCGACTACTACGTCGGGATCCTGGAGGAGCTCGGCGGCTTCGACAGCGTCAACCGCTCGATCATGATGAGCGGCGCCGACGGTGTGGGCAAGCGGGACGCGATCATGGCGTCCCTGCGCGCCGCGCCGCCGGCGACGATCGGCGGCCAGGAGGTCGCGCGGTTCGTCGACTGCTGGGACGAGAGCGGGCCGTTCGGGCGGTTCGTCAGCGAGACGGAGCGCCTGCCGCGCAACGTCGTGCAGTTCATCGCCGACTCCCTCGTCGTGACCGTCCGGCCGTCCGGCACGGAGCCGAAGCTCAAGCTCTACTGCGAGGTGCTGCCCACGGCCGCCGCCGCCGGCCTGCGCGGCCGGGAGCTCCTGGCGGCTGTGCGCGAGCGGGCCGACGGGACCGCCCGGCGGGTGTACAACGAGCTCCTGGAGCGGATCGGGCTCGCGGTCGGCGAGGCCGCGCTCTTGCTCCCCGACATCGTGGACCTCGACCGCAAGCTGGTCTTCCAGAACGAGATCGTGCCGCAGCTCGAGAAGGCGGTGGACGGCGAGCGCTTCGCCGACCTCGCGAGCCTGCTCGAATGGCTGCGGGAAAGCGCCCGGGCGCTCACCCCGGGAAGCGATCCGCTCCCCGCGCTCAAGGGGCCCGTCGCCTTCCTCTGCTCCGGTTGGGCCGAGGCCCTCGCGCCGCGGGCCCGCTTCCACGAGCTGCGCGACTGGGCGCAGTCGCGCTCCTAGCCTGTCCGAAGACCCCCGGGGCCGCTCAGCGGCGGGCCCGGCTCAGGAAGTAGAGGAGCGTCATCAGGGTGGAGATCGCCGCCGCCACGTAGGTCAGGGCCGCGGCGTTGAGCACGCTCGCCATGCCTTCGCGCTCCTGCGCCGTGACGAGGCCGTTCTCGAACGCCAGCGCCTTCGCCCGGTTCGAAGCGTCGAACTCGACGGGCAGGGTGACGATCTGGAAGACGAGCAGCAACGCGAAGAGCGCGGCGCCCACGAGGATCGTGTTCGGCGATTGCAGGAACAGGCCGGCGATCATCACCCAGTAGCCGAGCTTCGAGCCGATGTTGGCGGTCGGCACCAGGGCCGAGCGCGCCCACAGCGGCGCGTAGTGCTGGGCGTGCTGGATCGCGTGCCCGGCCTCGTGGCAGGCCACCCCCACGGCGGCCACGGAGTTGGAGGCGAAGACCGGCTCGGACAGCGCCAGGGTCTTGGTGACCGGGTTGTAGTGGTCGGAGAGCACTCCGCCCGTGGGCACGACCTTCACGTCGTCGATGCCCGCTGTCTCGAGCAGGAGCTCGGCGGCCTGCGCCCCGGTCAGCCCGCGCATCGTGCGCACCTGGGAGTACTTCTTGAAGGCTTGCTTGGTGCGGAAGCTGGCCCACAGAGCCAGCAGCATCGCGGGACCGACGAAGATGAGGTACATGGGGTCGAACAGCATTTCTTCTCCTATCTCGGCGTATCCGAGGACGTATTCTAGAGAGAATTCGGCACGGCGGCTCCGGCGGATTCACCCATCCTCGCTGCTAGAGTAGCGCGCCATGAGCTCTGACCGCGGATCCGTCGCCCTGGTCACGGGCGGTAGCCGGGGAATCGGGCGCGCCGTCGTCGAGGCACTCCTCGCGGAGGGGTGGGTCGTCCATTTCTGCAGTCTCTCACCGGAGTCGGTGGAGCGCACCCTCGCGGCCCTCGAGGAGGCCCACGAAGGCCGCGTCCACGGCCACGCCGTGGACATACGCTCGCAGGACGCCGTGAATTCCCTCGTCGAGCAGGTCGCGGCCCGCTCCGGGCGGATCGACTGCCTCGTCAACAACGCCGGCCTCGGCCGCTTCGGGCCGGTCGACTCGCTCGCCGGCGACGCCTGGCGCGAGGTCGTCGAGACCAACTTGAACGGCGCCTTCTACGCGCTGCGCGCCGTCTCCCGCGTCATGCTCGAGCAGGGCGACGGCTGGATCGTCAACATCGCCTCGCTGGCGGCCAAGAACGCCATCGCCGGCGGCGCCGCCTACAACGCCAGCAAGTTCGGCCTGCTCGGCCTCTCGGAGGCCGCCATGCTCGACCTGCGCCATCACGGCATCCGGGTCACGGCCATCCTGCCGGGCAGCGTGGACACCGACTTCCGGCCGCCCTCGCGGCGCAGCAGCACGGACTGGATGCTGGCGCCCGAAGACGTCGCGAGAGCCGTCCTCGACCTCCTGCGCTACCCGGCGCGCGCGCTCCCGAGCCGCATCGAGCTGCGCCCCTCGCGGCCGCCGCGAGGCTAGAGGAAGACCTAGAGCAGGCGGATCATTTCGGCCCCGGAGAGCACGATCTCGCCGCTCGGGGCGGCGGGCGAGGGCTCGGTCTCGAGGGTGACGTAGGCGGCCCGGGTGCCCTCCGGCATGGTGGGCGAGGAGAGCTCGAGCTCGTCGCCGGCGAGGTTCCCGGCCGGGATCAGGGTGCCGTCCGGCCCCTCGAACCAGAGGCGGTAGAAGCGGTCGGGCGCGGTCGGTAGGCCGCTCACCCGGACGTACCAGTGCTGGTGGTCGGCGGCCACGAAGAGCAGCCCGTGGGGCTCGTCCGTGCCGGCGGCGTCCGCCACCGGACGCAGCGGGCAGATCTCGACCCCGCGGCTGCTCACCAGCCGCAGGTTCTGCAGCGCGCGGGCGAGCCCGTCCTCGAACTCGACCGCGTCCCGCGCCAGCTCCTCGACCCGCGAGGCGAGGGCCGCCAGCTCGAGGCGCTGCTGGCGCGCGGTGCGCGCCAGGTTGGCGGCGACCCCGATCGCCACCACCGCCAGCGCCGCCGCCAGCGGCAGCAGCCAGGAGCGCGGCCGGCGCGGCGCGCTCGGGAAGGCCGCCGCCTTCGATCCCGCGGCCCGCTCGAGGATCGCCGCGGCCAGGCGCGGCGAAGGCTCGACCGGGTCGAGAGCCCAGGGGAGCAGGCCGCAGACCTCGAGATTCCGGCGCTCGACGTCGGCGCGCTCGGCGGCCGAGAGCCCGCTCCAGCCGTCGACCTGGTCGCGCTCCGGCCCGTCGAGGTCGGGCGCCCAATCGAGCTCGTCCCGGCCGGCCTTCACAGCAGGTCTCCCAGATCTTTCTCGAGTGCGCTCCGCAGTTTCTTCATCGCCAAGAGCGTCCGCGTCTTCACCGTGCCGAGGGGGATGCCGGTCTCGGCCGCGATCTCGCGCTGGGTCAGCCCGGAGAAAAACGCAAGCTCGAGGACCTGCCGCTGCTCCGCGGGCAGCTCGGCCAGCTCGCGACGAAGCCGCTTCGACCTCTCGCCCTGCAATACGTTGCGCGCCCCGGAGGGGGATTCATGGGTCCGCGTCTCCTCGCGCTGCGCCGCCGCCAGCGCCCGCTCCTTCACGTTGCGGCTGCGGATGCGGTCGATCGCCCGGCTGCGCGTCATCATGACCAGCCAGGTGGACACCGAGGAGCGCTCCGGCACGTAGCGCTCCGCCTGCCGCCAGGCCTGGAGGAACGCCTCCTGCACCACCTCCTCGCCCTCGGCGGGGTCGCCCACGACCCGGATCGCGAGCGCCAGCAGCAGCGAGGCGTAGCGCTCGTAGAGCCGGGCCAGCGCTCCCTCGTCGCCGCGGGCCATCTGGGCGACGAGCTGCCGCTCCTCGACGGCGCGGAGACTTGGGCTGGCCGGTGCCGGTTGCATGGAACTCGAGGACGATACCATCGCTCGAACGCCCCCGCGGCGGGGCGGCCTACGCTCGTCTCGACGCCCCCGGCCGGCCGGCCGCGGCGGGACCGCTCCCGGCTCTCAGGGCTCCTCCTGCGCCGCCAGCTCGCGCAGCCGGGCGATCCACTCGGCGGCGGCGGCGTGGCGGACGGTCGCGAGCTCCCGCCCGACGGCCGTGCGAAAGCGCTCGGGGTCGGGACCGGCGTCGAGCTGCGCGAGCGCCCGATCGAGAGCCGCCTTGCGCCGGCCGGCGGCCAGCAGGCGCGCCACGGCAGCCCGCACGCCGGTGCGCTCGAGCAGCACGGCGTCGTGCAGCAGCTCTTCCTCCCGGCTCCGCGGCGCCTCCGCATAGCGGCCGAGCGCCGAGCGCAGCCGCGCGATCCGCACCGGCGGCACGCCCAGGCCGCGCAGGAAGAGCTGCCAGCGGCCGCCGCCCGCCAGGCTGCCAAGCCTGGGCACGACGCCGTGGAAGAGGGCCATGAGCTCGAGCAGCTCCGCGTCGTGGCCGCCGCCCTCGGCCAGCCGGGCCAGCCGCCGCTCGACCCGCGCCACCCGGCCGAACGTGTCGACGCCGTCGAGCTCGGTGTAGAGCGGCCGCACGTACTCCTCGACCCGCGCCCGCGTGCCGGGGGCCAGGCTCGCCGGCGAGCTCATCGGCGGCAGGCCTGGCAGTAGATCCCGGGTGGGCAGCGCGGCGCACCGGCACGGCCGGTGTCCGGCGTCGCGTCGAAGTCTGGGCGGACCCGCAGCACGGCGCCATCATAGAGAAACCGCGATCGGCGACTCCACCGATCGCGGCTCGTGGCTGGCGGCGCCGCGGCTGGCGCGGCAGGGCGCCCCCGTCACTCGGGCCGTGGCGCGCCGTGATGACGCAGGTGCCGGCCGTGTCCCCACGGTCCGTCGCCGCGCGGCCCTCCGCGCAGGTGCTGCATCGCCTCGAAGCGCTCCCGCTGCTCGGGCGTGAGGAGCGCCAGGGCCTCCGCGTGCAGGGCCTCGCCCTCCGCCCGCGCCGCGGCCATCTTGCGGTGCGCCTCGATGACGAGCTCGCCCACGGCGGCGGCGTCGGGGTCGGCCGCCTCCGCCAGCTCCCGGATCCGCTCGTGCAGCGCCTCCAGCTCCTCGTGGCGGGCCTGCATGGCCTCCACCCGCCCCGCGTGCAGGGTCTGCCACTGGTCGACCTGCTGCTCGCTCAGATCGAGGAAGGCCGCGACGCGCTCGAAGCGCTCGGCGTGGTGCTCCTCCATCCTCGCGGGGTCGCCGAAGAAGCCTCGCCCGTGCCTGCCGTGGCCGTCGCCGGCGCTCGCCGCCGCCGTGATTCCGAGGGCCAGTGCCAGCCCCGTCCAGAGTGCCGTCGTCCTTCGCATGGTCTCTCGTCCTTTCGTCGATTGTCGTTCCCGGGCGTCGTTCCGTCGCGGATCGTCTCGCCAGGCTCTCATCCGGGAAGATGCGCCGACCGGCCAATCGGTTACTCGGCTCGGGTATGCTGGCGGCGGCGCACCGGCCGGCCGCCGACCGGGTGTAACCCCCGCGCGACGCGACGCATCTATGGAATTGGAGGGCAGGTGGAGGCGCCCGGAACCCCCGCAGCAGAGAGATGGACGGCCTGACTCTATCCATGCCCGACCTGGTCGCCGACGCCCTCCCCGACCGGGACGCCCCGCTCGTCGAGGCGGCGCGCAAGGGCGACCGCGACGCCTTCGGGACGCTCGTCGAGCGCCACCAGCAACGGGTCTTCAAGCTGGCCGGGAGGTTCTTCCGCCGCCCCGAGGACGTCGAGGAGGCCGCCCAGGAGACGTTCCTCGCGGCCTGGCGCAAGCTCGAAACCTACCGCTCCGAGGCGCCCTTCGAGCACTGGCTGACGCGCGTGTGCCTCAACGCCTGTTACATGCGCCTGCGCCGGCTCACGCCGGAGACGGAGCTGCCCGGCGACGTCGCGGCGCCGCCGAGCGGTGCCGACGCGCGGCTCGACGCGGCGCGACTCCTGGCGCGGCTCCCGGCCTCCGACCGCTTCCTGCTGCTG